>DAIRTT010000082.1:0-11012 GCA_036803745.1 Solirubrobacteraceae bacterium
CGGTAGGCCATCCGGCGCAGGGCCGACAGCGGCTCGCCCTGTGAGCCCGTCGAGATGATGACGACGCGCTCATCGGGAAAGTCGTTGATCTCGCGCGGCCCGACGAGCATCCCGTCGGGCACCTCGATGTGGCCGAGGTTGCGACCGATGCCGACGTTCTTGCGCATCGAGCGCCCCACGAGCGCGACCTTTCGCCCGAGCGACTCGGCGGCGTCGACAACCTGCTGGACACGGTGGATGTTGGAGGCGAAGCTCGTCACCACGATTCGGCCCTCGCAGCGCGCGAAGACCTCCTCGAGGTGCGGCCCGACAACCGACTCCGACGGCGAGAAGCCGTCGCGGTCGACGTTGGTCGAGTCGCCGCACAGCAGCAGCACGCCCTCGCGGCCGAGTTCGGCCAGCCGAGAGACATCCGCGGGCGGGCCGTCGACGGGCGTCTGGTCAAACTTGTAGTCGCCGGTGATCAGCACGGTCCCGAGCTCGGTCCCGAGCGCGACGGCGCTCGAGTCGGGGATCGAATGCGTCATGTGCACGAGCTCGAGCGAGAATGGGCCGAGCTCGAGCGTTTCGCCGTCCTCGATCTCGTTGAGCTCGACGTGGCGCAGCTTGTGCTCATCGAGCTTGGAGCGGGCCATGGCCATCGTCAGCGCGCCTCCGTATACGGGCGCGTTGAAACGGTCGCCGAGGTCGCGCAGGACCCACGGGAGAGCGCCGAGGTGATCCTCGTGCCCATGGGTGACGACGATCGCCTCGATGTCCTCGGCGCGCTCGCGCAGATAGGCGAAGTCCGGCAGGACGAGGTCGATACCGACCATCTCCGGCGTCGGGAAGCGCAGGCCGACGTCGACGACGACGATGCGGCCGTCCTGCTCGACGACGGTCATGTTCTTACCGATCTCCCCCAGCCCGCCGAGGGGCAGAACGCGCAGCTTGGAGCTCACGCGGAGACGCTCGCGATCGGGAGCAGGCCGTGTCGTTCAAGCATCGCCCGCACGGCTGCGGTCTCCTCGCCGGTCGCCTCGACGAGCGGCAGACGCAGGCCACCGACATCGTGGCCGAGCAGGTTGAGAGCGGCCTTCGTGCAGGTCGGGTTGGACGTCAGGAACAGCGTCGCATAGACGTCGCTCAGGGAGGCGTCGATCTCGGCGCGGTGCTCGGGTTCGGAGACCATCCGCTGCATCTCGTTTCCGACTATGTGGCTCGCGACCGAGATGCCGCCGGCACCGCCCATGTCGAGCGTACGCGCGAACGTCGCATCGTCGCCGGCATAGATGTCGAGGCCCTCGATCGGCTGCAGCTGGTCCGCGTTGGCCTCCTTGAGACCCGTGATGCCTTCGATCAGAGCGAGCTCGGCGAGCAGGTCGGGCGGCATGTTCGTCGCGGTGCGGCCTGGGATGTTGTAGAGGAGGGTCGGTTTGTCCGTGGCCGCCGCGACCGCTTCATAGTGGCGCTTGAGCCCGAGCCGGCTGGGCTTGTTGTAGTAGGGCGTCACCGACAGCATCGCGTCGGCGCCGAGTTCGGTCGCGCGTTCGGTCAGGTGGACGACCTGACGCGTGTCGTTGGTGCCGGTGCCGGCGATGATTGACTTGCCGGCCGGGCGCTCGGCGACCGCGAGCTCGATCAGGGCGAGCTGTTCCTCGTCGGTCAGGGTCGAGGCCTCGCCGGTCGTGCCGGCGACGACGAAGCCGTCCGAGCCGTTGTCGGCGAGGTGGCGCATGAGCGCGACGAAGGACTCGTCGTTGACCCTGCCCTCCTCGTCGAACGGGGTCACGATCGCGGTTATGAGTGTGCCGAGGGCGCTCATCGGGTGCAGTATCTCACGGGCATCAGCAATCAGAAGAGCAGATGCTCGAGGCCGACGACGGGAGACTCCTCCAGGCCGCCTACGCGCCTGACGGCGAGCAGGACGCCCGGCATGAACGACTCGCGGCTGATCGTGTCGTGGCGGATGCTGAGCGTCTGTCCGAGGTCTCCGAGGATGACCTCCTGGCTGGCGACGAGACCCGGGAGCCGGACGGAGTGGATCGGAGGCTGGGGCCCGCCGGCGGCGCCCGCCATCAGCTCGGCGGTGCGCGCTGCGGTGCCACTGGGCGCATCGAGCTTGGCGTCGTGGTGGAGCTCGATGATCTCGGCCTTCTGCATGTGGACGGCCGCCTCGGCGGCGAAGCGCATCATCAGCACGGCGCCGATCGCGAAGTTGGGAGCGATCAGGACGTTGGCGCGGCGCGAGCCCTCGGGCAGCGCAGCGCGCTGCAGCGGGGCCGGATCAAAGCCGGTCGTCCCGATCACGACATGGACGCCCGCCGCCAGAGCGGCGAGGGCGTTCTCGAGCGCGGTGTCGGGACGGGTGAAGTCGACGAGGACCTCAGCGTCGGCGAGGACCTCATCGAGGCTCGTGCCGAGCGCAGGGTCGGCACGGCCGCTCAGCTGCATGTCCTCGGCGCCCTCGACGGCGCGGCAGACGGTCTCCCCCATGCGTCCGGCGGCGCCGGCGACGGCCACCCGGATCAACGCAGCGCCTCCTCGACGACGTCTGTGCCAAGCGGCGCGATAGCTTCTCGAAAGCGTGACTCCTCGGGGCCCACCCCGGCGACCGACAGGCGCCCGGGCGTGAACAGCTCCTCGGCGAGCTCGCGGACGTCGGCGATCGTGACGGCGTCGATGCGCTCGATCATCTCGTTGACGGACAGGATCGGCATCTCGTTGAGGGTCGAGACGCCGAGACGGCTCATGCGCGCGCCCGTGGACTCCAGGCCGAGGACGACGCGGCCCTTGAGGTTCTCCCGCGAGCGGGTCAGCTCCTGCTCGCTGGCGGGATCGGCGACGCAGCGCTCGAGCTCGGCGGCGACGACCGCCAGGGCCTCGGCGAGATTCTCCGGGCGGGTGCCCACGTAGAGGCCGACCTCGCCGGTACGGGCGTACAGGTTGGAATAGGAGAACACCGAGTAGGCGAGTCCGCGCCGCTCGCGCACCTCCTGGAACAGCCGCGAGGAGGACGTGCCGCCGAGCACGCCTTCGAGGACGCGCAGGGCGAAGCGCCGCTCGTCTTCGCGGGCCAGGCCGGCGCCGCCGACACACACGTGGTACTGCTCGGTGTCTTTCTCGAGGAAGGCGATCCGCGGCATGAACTCGGGCATCTCATCGGCGCCCGGGGCCCGCGGTCCGGGGCCCTTCGGCGCGTCCGCGTGGGCCTTCCCGCGGCGCGCCTCGGCTGCGCGGGCCAGCTCGAGGATCTCCTCGTGATCGACCGAGCCCGCGGCGGCGATCACCACGCTGGCGGGGGTGTAGCGCTCGCCGTGGAAGACGGCGAGCTGCTCACGGGTGACCGAGCCGACGACCTCGGCCGTGCCGATGACGGCCCGCCCGAGCGGGTGCGAGCCGAAGACGGCCCTTCCGAGTAGGTCGAAGACGCGATCCTGGGGATCGTCTTCATACATCGCAATCTCCTCGAGGACGACCTCCCGCTCGGCCTCCAGCTCACCGAAGCGGGGGTGCCAGACCATGTCACTGGCGACGTCGAACGCGCGCTCGATGTGGCGGTCGAGCACGCGGGTGTAGAGCGAGGTCGCTTCCTTGTCGGTGCCGGCGTTGATCTCGGCGCCCATCGCATCGAAGATCTGGTCGATCTCCTCCGAGCCGTAGCGCTCGGTGCCGCGGAAGATCATGTGCTCGAGGAGGTGGGAGATGCCCGCCTGGCCGGTCAGCTCGGAGGTCGAGCCGGTGGCGATCCAGAACCCGAGCGCCACCGAGCGCACGCCTGGCACGCGCTCGGTGACGACCCGGACCCCGGAATCAAGGGTGCTGCTGCGGTGCTCGGGGGTCAAATCCCGAGGCTCTGCATCAATCGCGGTCACGCCCGTGACGGGGGCGCCCCGATCCACGCTCGCCCTCACGCCGACGACCTCGGTCCGAGCGCTCGCGCCCGTTGCGTCCGCCGCCCTCGCGCGGCCCACGGCTGCCGCCGCCACCGCCGCCGCCGGTGCCCACGCCGGCCAGCTCCTCGACGGACTTGCCGGCGATGTCCGGGTCCTCGGTGAGACGCAGGCCGATGCGGCCGCGCTCGCGGTCGACCTCGACCACGCGGACGTTGACCTCGTCGCCCTTGTTGAGGACGTCCTCGACGGTCTCAACACGCTGTCCGGGCGAGACGTTGGAGATGTGGAGCAGTCCGTCGGTGCCCTTGGCGAGCTCGATGAACGCGCCGAACGTCGTCGTCTTGACGACTTTGCCTACGTATTCGTCGCCGACCTCGACCTCCTTCATCATCATCCGGACACGCTCGACGAGCGCATCGCCCAGCTCACCATTGGCCGAGTAGATCAGCACCTGGCCGTCGTCGTTGACGTCGATCTGCGAGTCGAACTCGTCGGCCAGGCCGCGGATCGTTTCGCCGCCCTTGCCGATCAGCAGGCCGATCTGCGAGGGGTCGATCTGGATCGTCTGGATGCGCGGCGCGAACTGGCTGAGCTGCTCGCGCGGCGTCTTGATGATCTCGGCCATCTTGCCGAGGATGAACGTGCGGGCCTCTTTGGCCTGGGCGAGAGCGTCGCGCAGGATGTCGAAGGTGACGCCCGTGATCTTGATGTCCATCTGCAGGGCGGTGATGCCCCGCTCGGTGCCGGCGACCTTGAAGTCCATGTCGCCGAGGTGGTCCTCGACTCCGGCGATGTCGGTCAGGACGATGTAGTCATCGCCCTCCTTGATCAGGCCCATCGCGATACCGGCGACCGGCCGCTTGATCGGCACACCGGCATCCATCAGCGACAGCGACGATCCGCAGACCGAGGCCATCGAGGAGGAGCCGTTGGACTCGAGGATGTCCGAGACCACGCGGATCGAGTAGGGGAACTCCTCGATCGAGGGCACCATCGGCGAGAGCGCCCGCTCGGCGAGCGCGCCGTGGCCGATGTCGCGGCGCTTGACGCCGCCCATACGACCCGCTTCACCGACCGAGAAGGGCGGGAAGTTGTAGTGGTGCCAGTAGTACTTTTTGGTTTCCAGGCCGAGCGTGTCGATCCGCATCTCCTCCTTCAGGGTGCCCATCGCGACGACGCTCAGCGCCTGTGTCTGCCCGCGCGTGAACAGCGCGGAGCCGTGGGTGCGGGGCGTGACGCCGACCTCGATCGTGATGTCGCGGATCTCGTTCTCGGCACGGCCGTCGGGGCGCTTCTTGTGGACGGCGATGCGCTCGCGGATGATCGACTTCTCGAGCTTGTCGAAGACCATCTGGACCGCGGCGCGGCGCTCCTTGGCCGCGATCAGCTGCTCCTGGGAGGCGCCCTCGGGCACGGCCGGGGCGTACTGCTCGAGAATCCCCTGCTCGGCCTCCTTCGTGGCCTCCTGGCGCTCGAGCTTGTCCTCCACCTGCGTGGCGGCGTCGAGCAGGGCTCCGTGGGAGGAGCGGATCGAGTCGAGCAGCTCCGGGTCGACCTGGAGCGTCTCGAAGACTTTCTTCGGCTTGCCGACCTTCGCGGCGAGGTCGCGCTGGAGCGCACAGAGCTTCTTGATCTCAGCGTGCGCGATGTCGAGCGCATCGAGGATCTCCGCCTCGGGGATCTCGTTGGCGCCCGCCTCGACCATCAGGATGGCCTCCTCGGTGCCCGCGACGATCAGGTCGAGGTCCGAGCCGCCGTCCTCGTTATCGACGGGGGCTCCAAGCAAGTCCTCCTCGGAGGGGTTGACGACGAAGTTGCCGTCGATCTTGCCGATCCGCACGGCGCCGACGGGCGTCGGCAGCGGGATGTCGGAGATCATCAACGCGGCGGAGGCGCCGTTCATGGCAAGGATGTCGTAGGGGTGGACCTGGTCGATCGACAGCGGGATCGCCACGAGCTGCGTGTCATAGCGCCATTCCTTGGGGAACAGCGGGCGGATCGGGCGATCGATCATGCGCGCGGTGAGCGTCCCCTTCTCGCCCGGCCGTCCCTCGCGCTTGAAGAAGGAACCGGGGATTTTCCCGGCGGCGTACATGCGCTCCTCGACGTCCACCGTCAGCGGGAGGAAGTCGACGTCGCGCACACTTCCCGCGACGGCCGTCGCGAGAACCATCGTGTCGCCCTGGCGGACGACCACTGCACCGGAGGCCTGCTTGGCCATCCTGCCGGTCTCGAACGAGATCTCGCTGCCGGCGATCTCCACGGAGACCCGTGTAACGGCGTCACTACTCATATTCACTGCCTTCCTGTACCGCCCGTCGGTCGGCGGTCCGATTCTTTTTTTCTCATTTTCCGAACGCAGCGAGCTTAGCGGACCGCCCGTTCAGGGCGACGGCGGCGATGCGCAAAATGGGCGAAGAGCACGCCCGGGCCGGCGCGCTGGAGCGCGTACGGGTGCTCAGGCGGGCGCGTCGGCGGCGAAGGCGGCGGCGATGCCATCGCGCAGCAGCTCAGGCGGCGGCAGCACACCCGGGTTCTCGCCCTCATATGACCAGCGGATGACTCCGTCGGGGCCCGTGATCACGAGCGCGCGCTGGGAGAAGCCACCGGGGTGACGCACCCCGAAGGCGTCGCTGGCGGCACCCTTTGGCTCGAAGTCCGACAGCTGCTCGCTGCTGACGCCGAGCTTCTCCTTGAAGGCACCCTGGGCGTAGGGCGAGTCGCAGGAGACTCCGTAGAGCACCCCACCCCGCTCGGCCAGCTCGGGCAGGATGTCCTCGTAGAGCTGGAACTGGTCGGTGCAGACGAGGCTGAAGGCGAACGGGTAGAAGACGAGCACTGTCGTCTTGCCCTGGAGGTCGGCTGCGGTGAAGTCCTCGCCGTCGGCCGCGACGAGCTTGAAGTCGGGCGCCGGCGTCCCTGCTGCGAGCACGCTCACGACGCGTACCTGGAGAGCCGTGAGTCGAGCGGGCCGATGACGCAGGGAGCGTGGCGTATTACGTACGCGAGCGACCGAGGACTAAGGATCCGCGAAGTGCTCACGGTCCTCCAGGGCTACTTGCGCAGGCCGAGCTCTTTGATGAGGGCGCGGTAGCCCTCGAGGTCGCGGCGCTGGAGGTAGTTCAGGAAGCGACGGCGTTTGCCGACGAGCATCAACAGACCACGGCGGGAGTGGTGGTCTTTGCTCTGGGCGCGCAGGTGCTCGGTGAGGTGGTTGATTCGCTCGGTGAGGAGCGCGATCTGCACCTTGGTCGAACCCATGTCCTGCTCGCCCGAGCCGAACTTGGCTGCGATCTCGCGCTTGCGCTCAGTGGTGATAGCCGACATGGACGGGCACGGTAGCAGACGGCCCGCGGCGCTCAATGGGCGGCGGCGATCTCCCTCGTGGCCAGGACGTCGCGGTGCATCTGCTCGATCAGCGAGTCGGAATCCTCGAAGCGGCGCTCGCCGCGCAGGCGCTCGAGGAACTGCAGGCGCAGGGTGCTGCCGTAGAGGTCGCCGTCGAAGTCGAGGATGTATACCTCGATCAGCTCGGCCCTCCCCGTCTTGAAGGTCGGGCGCACGCCGATGCTGACTGCCGCGGGGCGTCCGTCGGCGAGGCAGGCGTAGACGCCGTGCCCGGGGCAGACGAGTGCCTCATCGGGAATCAGGTTGGCGGTTGGGAAGCCGAGCTCGCGACCCCGTGCGTCGCCGTGGACGACCTCGCCGGAGAGCTCGAAGGAGCTGCCGAGCAGCCGGTTGGACTCGGCGATCTCGCCCGCCAGGAGCAGCCCGCGAATGTGGCTTGAGGAGACGATCTCGCCGCCGATTTCGAGCAGCGGGCGCACGACGGTGGCAAAGCGCGCGTCGGTACGCAGCAGCGCCGGGTCCCCCTGTGCCTTGTGCCCGAAGCGGAAGTTCTCGCCGATCGCGACCTGGGTGGCGCCGAGCGCACCGACGAGGACATCGTCGACGAACTGGGCGGCTGTCAGCTTGGCGAAGTCGGCGTCGAAGGGGATCACGACAAGCTCGCGCACCCCGAGCGACTCGACGAGCTCGGCCTTGCGCGCGAGCGTCGTCAGCAGCCGCGGCGTGTGCTGGGGCGCGACGACCGACACCGGGTGCGGCTCGAACGTGAGCACGCTGTCGGCTCCGCGGATGACCTCGCGGTGGCCGAGGTGGACGCCGTCGAACGTGCCGACCGCCACGCTGCGCTCGCTCGAGCGCTCGACGTCGGGCAGAGGAGTGACCTTCACGGACGCATAGCCTATTGGCGCCCGCGCACGGCCGCGTGCCGCGCCGCGGGGCGGAACTCCCGCGCCATTGCGAGGGCGCTCTGCAGGTCGATCAGCGGCGGGTCGGCCCATGGCTCCCCGCGCGGTGGCAGCTTGGCCGCATCGCCGACCTCGAACGGGCCGATCGCGGTACGCCGGAGCTCGAGGCAGTACGCATCGCCGAGGTCAGCGATCAGCGAGCGCACGTAGGTGCCGGAGCCGCACTCGATCTCATAGGCGGCCCGCGCCTGCGTCCCATCCTCCCCGGCTGCCTCGCGCCACAGCTCCTCGAAGCGGTACACCGTCACGATCCGCTCGGGCATCTCGAAGGTCTCCCCCCTGCGCGCCCGCCGGTAGGCCCGCTCGCCGCCGATCTTGACCGCGGAGTGGATCGGGGGGCGCTGGCGCAGCTCTCCCGTCGGCAGCGGCGGCGGGTCGGGCGGCAGGCGGCCGGTCTCGGTGATCTCGCCCTCGGTGTCGCCCGTGCTCGACGTCGCCCCGAGTCGAGCGATCGTCTCATAGCGCTTGGGCAGCTCCATCATCGTCTGCTGCGCCTTGGTCGCGGCGCCCACGAGCACGAGCAGCAGCCCGGTCGCGAACGGGTCGAGGGTGCCAGCGTGACCGGTCTTGGCCCTGCCGAGGGAGCGTCTGACGGCAGCGACGACGTCGTGGGAGCTCATGCCGGCCGGCTTGTCGATCGGCAGAACGCCGTCCATCGGGGTCGGGAGCTCGGCTCTGGCTAAGGCGCGGCGCGGCGCTCAGGCGAGCGTCGCTGCCGCGTGCCCATTGGAGGAGGGGTGCAGTTGGGCAGCGATCGCGCCGCGCAGGAACTCAATCAGCTCATCGGGCTCCAGCGTCGTCGAGAAGCCGGCCGCACGCCGGTGGCCGCCGCCGCCCTGGGCGCGCGCGATGATCGACACGTCGACGTCGTCGTCGGTCGCCCGCAGCGACACTTTGTGCTGTCCCTTGCGTGCGCCGCAGCCGAGCTCGCGCACGAGCGCTGCGACCTTCGTGCCCTGGAGGGCTCGGAGTTGGTCGATGATGCCCTCGGAGTGGCTCTCCTCGGCTTCGCTGCGCTGGAAGTCGGCAAGACTGAGGGCGACGAGCGTCAGCTCGCCCGAGTCGAAGCGCTGGAGCTGGCCGAGGGCGACGGCCAGCAGCTGGAGCTTGCCCGCGGGCATGTCCTCGTACAGGCGCCGGTTGACGACGGCGACCTGGACTCCGGCCTCGATCAACTCGGCCGCCATCAGGTGGGCTCGCGGACCCGTGTTCTCGTACATGAAGCGGCCGGTGTCGGTGATCAGCCCGACGTACAGGCCCTCTGCGACGGCGGCCGATGGGCGCACGTCGAGCCCGTGCATCAACTCCCACACGATCTCGGCTGTGCAGGACGCGTCGGGAACGACGTGGTTGATGGTGCCGAAGCGGGTGTTGTCGTGGTGATGGTCGATGTTGAGCAGGTGTGCCCCGTCGCGCAGAACGCTGGCCGAGTTGCGGTCGATGTTGCCGCAGTCGAGGAACACGACGGTCCGCTCCGCGATGTCGGCGGGCGGCTCCTGTATCAGGCCGTCGAGTGAGAAGAACGAGTACTCGTGCGGCAGCGGCAGTTCGGCGGGGGCGATGAACATGACCGAGTCCTTGCCGAGGGCGCTCAGCAGGCCCTGCATCGCGATCAACGAGCCGAGCGCGTCGCCGTCGGGGTTCTCGTGCGTCGCGAGGGCGAAGCGCGTGTCCTCGCGGATACGCTCGAGCACCAGCTCGCGGGTCGTCCGGGTCGCCTCGGTGGAGCTCATGCCTCGCCGATCTCCTCGATGAGCTCCTCGACGCGCAGCGCGCGGTCGGTCGTCTCGTCGTAGCTGAACTCGAGCGTCGGCGTGCGCTTGAGGCGCAGCTCGGCGCCCAGGCGCGCCTGCAGGAAGCCATGGGCGCTGCGCAGCCCGTCGAGCGTCAGCTCGCGCTCCTCCTGCTGGGAGACGTCGCCGTCGGCTCCGAGCACGCTCACGTAAACGCGGGCGTGGCGTAGGTCTGCGCTGGTCCTGACGTCGGTCACTGTCACGAATCCCACTCGAGGGTCCTTCAGATCTCCTGCCACGGCATCGCCGATCACCTGACGAATCGCCTCGTCCACCCGACGCATGCGTCCCGTGCTCATCCTACCCTCCAATTCCGCGCCGCCCGCCCGGTCCCTGCCGAGGATGGCCGGGTTCTCACGCTTGGTCGGTCCGAGCCCGGCGTGGCGGCCCTCAGTCCTGCAGCTCGCGCTCCACCTGGCGCGTCTCGTAGCTCTCGAGCACATCGCCCTCGTGCAGGTCCTGGAAGTTCATCAGCACGACGCCGCACTCGAAGCCGTTGGTGACCTCGCGAACGTCGTCGTTGAAGCGGCGCAGGCTGTCGATCGTCGTGTCGTAGATGACCGTGCCCTCGCGGACGACGCGCACGCGCGCGCCGCGCGTGATCTTGCCCTCGGTGACGAACGAGCCGGCGATCGTGCCGATGCGCGACGCTTTGAAGAGCTGACGCACCTCGGCCTGACCGAGGGGTGTCTCGACCTCGGCGGGCTCGAGCATTCCCTGCATCGCCGCGCGCAGCTCCTCGATGGCCCGGTAGATCACCGCATATGAGCGGATCTCGACGCCCTCGCGGTCGGCGATCAGACGGGCGTCTCCGACGGGACGCACGTTGAACGCGAGGATGACGCCCTCAGAGGCCGACGCGAGCATGACATCAGACTCGTTGATGCCACCGACGCCGCGGTGGATGATGTTGACCTTGACCTCCTGCTGGGGCAGCTTGGCGATCTCGTCCTCGATCGCCTCGAGCGAACCGGCCACGTCGGCCTTGACGACGAGGCCGAGCTCCTTGACGGTGCCCTCCTGGGCGAGCT
>DAIRTT010000083.1:0-10970 GCA_036803745.1 Solirubrobacteraceae bacterium
GCGGCTCGCGCCTCGCTCGGCGTAGGCGGCCGCCAGCCCGGCCACCGCGTCGCCGCAGTCGAGCGCTGCGGTCTCGAGATCGATGTCGGGCTCGGCGAGACGCGCGGCCAACCGTGCGGCCATCGTCGCCGGTCCCGTCAACGATGCGGCGATGATCCCGGACGGGTAGAGGCCTCTCAGCGTCTCGGTGAGCTCGAGCGCGGCGGCGCCGAGCGCCGAGGCGGCGAGGTCGGCGTCGGGCGCATCCTCGACCGTGTCCACCTGCTCGGCCGCGGCGAGCGCCTCGAGCTGGAGGTCGTGATGGGTCACGATCCAGTCCGGGCGTGCGAGCGCGACGGCGTCGCGCAACGCGTAGGCCCAGCGGGCGGGCTGGCGCAGGCGTTCCTCGGGCGGCGTCGGGTTGACACGGGCCGCCACCTCCTGCAGGACGGGCGCGAGTTGCACGTCAGCTGCCCTCCTCTGACGCCCAGTCCCAGGAGCCCAGGTAAGGCACGCCCTCGGGAGGCTCCTCGCGCCGCCACTCGGCCACGAACTCGTTGTAGCTCTTGCCGCGCGCAAGCCGCGCTGCTCGCTCAGCAGTGCGCGCGCTCTCGGTGGCCTCCGCATCCAGCTGCGCCCGCTCCTCGTCCCATGCAATCAGGTACACGTTGCGCGCCACCTCGGGACTGATCAGACCACGTCGCAGGTCGGTCATGACCGCCTCGGTGTCGCGCTCGAGCGGGTCGCCGTAGCCGCCGCCCCCTCCTATGCGCTGGATCCAGATCTCGCCCTCGGGGATCGGGGCAGCCGGACGGGACGGGTTTGTGACTTCGTACTCGCCGGCGAGCGGCCTGTTGGCGATCATGTCCGCGGCGTCGTAGGTGAGCCCCGGCGCGCCGTCTGCGAGCCACTCGCGCAGCGCCCCCGCGCCGCCCTCGGGCTTGACGATCGTCAGCGGAGTGCAGCCGCCGCCGTAGCCGCCGAAGAGGCCGCCGGTGACGGGGAATCGGGCGCCGGTGGAGGTGACCATGAAGGCGAAGATCTGGCTGCCCCACAGGGCGTACGACCACTCCACCGAAGCTCCGCCGCGATGCTTGCCGAAGCCGTGGTTGTCGGGCGGGATGTGGCGCCAGAGGCATAGGACCGGGATCTCGGTCTCGCGATCCTCGGTCTCACCCCAGTCGGCGAGCGTGGCGAAGAACGGTGCAGCCGCGTGCTCGCCGTCGCGGTCCCGGTGGGCCCCGCCGCCCATCGCGTTGAGCTCGACGGAGATGTTCGCGGTGAGCTGGAGGTGCTGGGTGATCCCGCCGTACTGGAGCGTCGGCAGCATCGCGTACCAGGGCGCGATCACTTCGGTGACCCCGGGATTCGAGAACAGCGCCTTGGTCAACGCGGTGTGCACCGTCGTGTTGAGGTAGAAGCCGCTGAGCATCGACAGCGACGTGGCGTGCTCGCGAGTCGCGGTGAGCATGGTGCCGGGCTCGAGCTCGAAGTCGATCGCCGAGACGAAACCCGCGTTGCGCGGCAGGTCAGCGAACAGGAAGTTCATGAACTCATTGCCAACGAGCGACTTCACGGTATGCGCCTGCGCATTCATCGCGCGATCGATCGCGGGCGCCGTGCCGTGTGTGCGCATGGTGAGCCGATCGCCGCGCTTCTCAAACTCCACCGCGATCTTGTAGAGGCGCTCCTCGAGCAGCGTGCAGTCGCCGAAGTGCACAGCGCGGTAAATCCCGTCGGGCCACCGCGCGAGGCGACGATGGACCTCGGCCTCTGTGTTCTCGAGCACGGTGCGCAGGGTGGCGATCAGCAGCTCCGGTGAGCGCTCCCGCATGAAGTCGTGCAGGCGGCGCTCCACGTCGCGCGCGGTCGCGAGCTTCGAGCGGATGTCGATCAGCCACATGAGCGGATCGCGGACGTGATTTTGGAACATATTCACGACATCGCGGCGCAGCGTGTAGTCCTCCCCGATCTTCATCGGTGGGATCCTCAGGCCCTCGCCGTACGGGTCCGTCGCCCGCGGCGCGAAGCCACCGGGGTCGATCGCGCCGTTCTCGCCCTCGTGAATGACCGCGCCCACCCACGCGATGTGCTCGCCGGCCCAGAACAGCGGCAGCAGCAGCGTGTGGTCGGGGTTGTGCGCTCCCCCGTAATGGGAATCGTTGTGGTAGAAGACGTCGCCCTCGCGCACTCCGACGGTCGGCTCATCGGTCCAGTAGCGGTTGATGAACTTGGGAACCGGAGACGCCGCGGCCGAGAAGATGTTCACGCCGCTGGAGGTGCACAGCGACATGTCACCGTCGCGGCTGTATACCCCGACCGTCAGGTCGCCCCACTTGGCGGCGGGCGCCGCGCTGATCTGCTGGAGCATGTCCTTGGCGCTTTCGATGATCGCCTCGACTCGGCTCTGGGCGATCGTCAGCTCGGTCACATCCGTTACCGCTGTGAGAGCGGCCTCCTCGCGCTCGCTGCGCGGACGGATCCGGTGTTCGTTCATGATCTCGGGGTCCGGCGCGAACATGACCGGCTGGTTTGTGAGCAGGTCGGTGAGGAACGCATCGGTCTCCGGTGTGCGCGGCGCCGGGGCAGCGGGCTGGGCCGTGGGGTCGGTCGCTCTTGTCATTGCTTCTCCTTGCGCATCGTGAAGAACCCGTATTCGTCCATCCGCCCGTGCCATCCGGGCTCGAGGAGGATCGTGGTGTCGGCGGCCTCCACGACCGCGGGGCCGTGAAGCTCGTGGCCCGGCCCCAGCGCTGCGTAGTCGTAGACGGGCGTCGCCTGCAGGCCGCCTGTCTGCCACCAGCAATCGCGCTCGCCGCGGCGCGCGGACTCGACGCTGCGATCGACGCGCTCGCGCGCCGACAGCTCCCACGGCTCGCGCGGTATCCAGGCCCGCAGGCGGATCGCGTCGATCGAGACACCGACCTCGCGCGTGAGCGCCAGGCCCCCGAAACGATCTGCGTACTCCGCGAAGTAGGCTTGCAGGACGGCGGCGAGGTCGTTGTCGCTCTCGATGCGCTCGACGGGGCTGGCGATCGTGATCACGTTGAGCTGGCTGCCCGAGCGAGCGTCGAGCTCCAGTGATGTGCGCAGCTCATCGCTGTCGAATCCCTCGGCGACGAAGTCCTTGACCGCCTGCTCGCGGAATCCGTCGACGATCGCGTTGAACCCCTCATAGTCGGTGAACAGCTGCTTGGTCAGCGGGTTGAACAGCGTCATCCAGGCCGACCGCTCGTAGATCCGGAGCAGCTCGAGCCCGGCCGCGCCGGAGGCCGAGAAGACCGAGCTGTGCGGGGGGACGACGACCTGCTGCGCGTCGAGCACGCCCGCATAGCCGCAGGCGTGCAGCGGCCCGCCGCCGCCGAAGGAGAAGACCGTGAACTCGCGCGGGTCATATCCCTTGAGCGTGACCTCGCGGAATATCTCCGAACCCATGCGCTCGTCCACGACCTGGCGGATCCGCCGCGCCGCGTCGAGCACGTCAATCCCCAGCGGCTTTGCGATGCGCCGCTCGATCGCGCGCTCGGCGCGCCGGCGCTCGAGCGGAAGCTCGCCGCCGTGGTAGCGGTCGGGGTCGAGGTAGCCGAGCACGAGGTTCGCGTCAGTGACCGTGGGCTCCGTGCCGCCCTGGGCGTAGCAGGCGGGTCCCGGGGTCGAGCCGGCCGACTCCGGACCTACCGCGACGCCGGCCACGGGATCCAGACGGGCGATCGAGCCGCCTCCGGCGCCTATCGCCTTGATGTCCATCATCGGCACCTGAACCCGCCAGCGGTCGATCACCGGGTTGAACTGGTAGAAGCGCACCGAGCCCTGCACGACGACGCCGACGTCGAACGACGTGCCTCCCATGTCGGTCGTGACGAGCTTGTCGTATCCAAAGCTCGCCGCGAGGTGACGCGAGCCATAGAGCCCCGACACCGGCCCGGCGTTGACCGTGCGCACCGGCGTGGTGCGCGCGAGGCTTCCCATGCCGCCGGTGTTGTGCACGAGCAGCAGCTCGCCGCGGTAGCCCCGCACGCGCAGGTCGTCACGCAGCGCGGACAGTCGGTCGGCCGTGAAGCGGTGCAGATAGGCGTCGATGATCGCGGTCATCGAGCGGACGTACTCGCCCGAGCGCCTGGACACCTCGTGGGAGAGGATCACCGGGAAGCGGCCCAGGTAGCTGCTCGGGTACTCCTCGTCGAGGACCTCCCGGACCAGCAGCTCGTGCTCAGGGTTGACGTGGGCATTGAGCAGGCACACGACGAACCCGCGCACCCCGAGGTCCACGAGGTCTGCGACGCGCTCGCGGACTTCGTCGGCCGAGAGCGGCATCAGGACCTCGCCCGTGTAGGTGACCCGCTCGCGCACGGTCGCGATCTGCTCGGGTGGCACGAGCGGCTCCGGACGCTTGGCGCGCGCGAGGTCGCGCGTCATCGTCGCCGGCAGCCCATCACCCCACTGACGGCAGCGGCCGATGCCCACGGTGTCCGCGTGCCCCATGGTGGTGATGAGTCCGAGTCGCGGCCCGCTGCGCTCGATCAGCGCATTCGTGCCGAGCGTAGTCGCATATCGGATGGCCTCGGTCTGGGCGAGCAGGGCGTCGGCGTCGGTGTCGAGCTCACTTGCGATGTCCTCCACGGCGCGCATGAAGCCGAGCGCCAGGTCGTGATGGGTCGTGAGCGCCTTCGCGGTCGCCACGCCGCCGTCACCGGTCGTTGCGAAGCAGTCGGTGAAGGTGCCGCCGATGTCTACGTTGATCTCCATCACTCACGCTCCCCGCCCGGCCCGGCGACCTGCGCGGCGTGCTCGGCCTTCAGCGCGTCGACGTCAATCTCGATGTCGTGCGTGAGCGGATGGCCCGGCGGCAGGTACTCCGTCTCCACCTGTGTCCCGCAGCCGGGACAGTAGAACTCGACGATTCGGCACCAGCCGGGATCGGGAGCGAAGCTGAGCTCGCCGTCGATGCGTGCGGGATAGATGTCACGCGGATCGCGATCGTAGAGGAGCAGCCCGCGCTTGTAGTCCTCCCGCGCGGGGCCGATCGTGTGCTCGCACACCGCGCACCTCCAGCTCTCAGACTCGAGATCGATGTCCAGGTACTCGGTGATGTGCACCCGCGTGCTCATGCCTGCCCCTTCCCGTCGAAGCTCAGACGCTCGGCGCCGTGTTCGTCGATCAGGAGCGTCCAGCCGGGTGGCACTGCGCATGTGGTCGTCGCCGAATCAACCAGTGCCGGCCCCCGGAGCTCGGTGCCGGTTCCAAGTCGCTCGCGTGAGTGGACAGGCGTGGTGAGAACGCCCACGTCGGGCCAACGCACCTCGCAGGAGCCCTTGGGCTCGGTGGCCGCGTCGGCGTCGGCGGCGGCGATTCGCGCCAGCTCCACGTGGGGCAGCTCGCGTGTGGCCTCGAGCGCGACCCACTCCGTCCCGTCGCGCTCAAAGCGCAGCACCTCGACCTCGATCTCGCCGGCGGCAAACCCCTCGCCGCGCATGTCGCGCTCCGCGCGCGCGCGCAGGGCCTGCTCGTCGTATTGATCGGCGCGCACCTCATAGCGATGGCGCAGGTCGGCCGTCGAGGCGCCATACGCGCTGAACACGGGTGAGAACGGCAGCGTCATCACGTCCACGATCCCTGCCGCCTGAGCGATGCCGGCGCAGTGTGTGGCGCCGTTGCCGCCGAACGCCAGCACGGTGGCGCCCGCGGGGTCCACGCCACGAGCGCGCAGCTCGTCCGCGAGCCGCTTGCCCATCGCGGTGTGCACCGTGTCGCGCACCCGCCACGCCGCCTCCTGCACGTCGCACCCCAACGGCTCCGCGATCCTTTGCAGTGCCCGCTTTGCCGCCTCGACGTCGATCGCCATGCTGCCGCCGAGGAACGCCTCGGGGCGCAGGATGCCGAGCACCAGGTCGGCGTCTGTGAGCGTGGGCTCCTCGCCGCCGAAACCGAAGCACGCGGGCCCAGGCTTGGCGCCCGCGCTGCGCGGCCCGACGCGCAGCTCTCCACCGTCGAGCCAGGCGATCGAGCCACCTCCGGCACCCAGCGGGACGAGATCCGGGAGCGGGAAGGCGACCTCCACGTCCTCGACGCGCCCGTGGGCGAGCATCGGCACCTCGGAGCCCCGCACGATCCCAATGTCGAGGCTGGTCCCCCCCATGTCCAGCGTGACGAGCGTCTGCAGCCCGTAGAGCTGCGCGATCGCGCGGCCGCCGAGCAGTCCGGCCATCGGCCCTGAGTTGTAGGTCTTGGCCGCGATCGTCTTCGCGACGCGTGCGCAGCCTCCGTCGTTGTGCACGATCATCAGCGGGCGTCGATAGCCCTCATCGCGCAGGTAGTCCTCGGCTCGGTAGAGGTAGTCGGCGACGTCGGGGTGTACGTAGGCGTTGAACAGGGCGGTGGCCGTGCGCCGCGCGTTGTCCCGGTCGGATGTGATCTCGCTTGCGAGCAGCAGCGGGACCGTGTCAAGGCAGCTTTGCGGGTAGTGCTCGGCGAAGAGCTCGCGCGCGTGGTGCTCGCCGGCCTCGCCTCCGGCGCCGGCGCCGAGGGCGGCGACGAGCCCGCGCGCGCCGTCGTCGAGAAGCCCGCGGACGGCGCTCAGGAGCCCCTCCGGGCCCGAGGCGCCGTCCGCGTCGGGCTCCGCGAGCGAGTGACGGCGCACCATCTCCGCGTCCACGAACAGGCCGACACCGTGATCGCAGCCGTTCTCGGCGGGCAGCTCGGGCCCAGCGATCAGACCCAGCCGCGGGCCTCGCCGCTGGATCACCGCGTTGGTCCCGACGGTCGTGGCGTAGCGCACCGAGACCGTGTCGCTCAACATCTCCGACACGCTCATTCCGAGGGCGTCGGCTGCGCCCTCGATGACGTCTCTGAAGCAGACGGCGAGGTCGTGCGGAGTCGTGAGCACCTTGACCACGTGCGGCTGCCCATCGCGGAACAGGAACCCGTCGGTGAACGTGCCCCCGGTGTCGATGTCGATCGTAATGCTCAACCGATTCTCCTGTGCCTCGCTTCTCTCCAACCCAAGCGCGGGACGAGAGTACCACACTATTGACACGGTGTCGTTATGATGGTGGCTGCCGCCTATGACCTAGCCAGAGGAGAGCCAGATGCGCGATGTATTCGTGGCGGGGGCGTTCGTTACCGCCTTCGGCAAGTACCCGAACCGTCCCCTGCGATCGCTCGCGCAGGAGGCGGTGATCGGCGTGCTCGCCGACGCCGATGCGTCGCCGCAGGACGTCGACGCGGTGTTCTTCGCGAACACTGCGGAGGGGGCGCTGAACGACCAGCATTCGATCCGCGGCCAGGTTGCGCTCCAGCAGACGGGCCTGCTGGGCAAGCCCATCGCCAACGTCGAGAATGCATGCGCGTCCGGCTCCACGGCCGTGCATCTCGCCCGGGCCGCGATTGCTTCGGGCGAAGCGGACATCGCTCTCGCCATCGGCGCCGAGAAGCTTTCCCATCCGGACAAGGCCAAGACGTTCGCGGCCTTCAGCTCGGGCTGGGACGTCGAGCGCTTCGGCCGGCCCGACCCGACTGCCACGCACTCGGGCTTCATGGACGTATACGCCGCCATGGCCACCGCCTACATGGAGCGCAGCGGTGCGACGGTCGAGGACTTCGCGGCGATCTCGGTCAAGAGTCACCACAACGGCGCGCTCAACCCCAACGCCCAGTACCGCGACCCGCTTACGGTCGCGCAGGTGCTCGAGAGCCGTCAGATCTCAGGGCCGCTGACGCTGCTGATGTGCTCGCCGATCGGCGACGGAGCGGCCGCGCTCCTGCTCGCCTCGCGCGAGGGCCTGGCAAAGATCGGCGGCGCACCCGAAGTCCGCGTGCTCTCCACAGTCCTGCGCTCGGGCGCACGCCTGGACATGAACGGAGCCGGGGGCGCGGTCGCCGACGCCTCAGTTGCCGCCTTCGAGCAGGCGGGCATCGGCCCGAGCGACCTCGATGTGGTCGAGGTGCACGACGCAGCGGCGCCCGGCGAGCTCATCGCCTACGAGGACATCGCCATCGCGGAGCCGGGACGAGGGCCCGAGCTGATACGTACCGGTGCCACGGCCCTCGGCGGCCGCGTGCCGGTGAACCCCGGCGGGGGGCTGCTGAGCCGCGGCCACCCGGTCGGCGCGACGGGATGCGCCCAGCTGGTCGAGCTGACCGACCAGCTCCGCGGCCGGTGCGAGGCGCGGCAGGTTGAGGGGGCTCGGGTGGCGCTCGCTGAGAACGGCGGCGGCTGGATCGGCGGCGAGGTCGCGACGGTCGTGATCAGCGTGCTCGCGCGCTGACCGACGACGGCGCGCCGTTTGCACGGGCGGAGTCCGTGTCCGGGACCTCCGCGCCTTGCGCGCTTCCGTAGATCGCTCGCTCCCAGATGAACTGGAGCGTCCCCGCCACCGCGCGCGGGTTGTCATTTGGGGCACGGCCCAAGCGCTCCACGAGGACGTTCGTGTTCATCGTCAACAGCGCATGGGCAACCTCACGGGGGCGCGGGACCGATGTCCTGCCAGACCGGTTCTCCCTCCGCAAAAGCCCCGCGACCACGTCGACGAAGTCATCGACCACCTGGCGGTAGGCGCGCTCGACCTCGTCGTCGTGAAACGAGGCCTCATGGATCGCGCGCAGCAGGTGCCCGTGAAGCGCGTAGATCTCCACGACCTGCTCGAGCCCAGACCGCAGTGCGGCCACCGGATCGGGTGACCGCTCCAGCCACGGGTTGATCGCCTGCATCATCTCCGCCTCGATGTCGCGCAGGAGCCGCAGGATCAGCACGTTGCGGTCGGCGAAGTAGTTGTAGAACGCCGACCTCTTCATGCCCGTGCCGGCCATCACCCCGTCCACCGTCAGGTCGCGGAAGTCGTTTGCCTGCAGGAAGGCCTCGGCTGCCACGAGGATCTCGCGCTCGGCATCCTCGGGCGTTCGCCTGATACGTCTCTGCGCGGGCGCTGGGGGTGTCCGGGCGGCCATGTCAGCAGAGTGGACGAGGCATAGAGGCCGGCGTGCGCGGGCAACACCGCGGGGCCCCGCGCCACGGCTCGGACCCGGAACCAGGCCTCCTGGAAGCGCCCCGGGGCCGCGCCTTACCCGAGTAGAGCGACAGGGGCGCAGAGTAGAGGAGATATGGGTTCATCGGCGATCCTCCGTTCGGCTGCCGAGATCCCGCACTTTGACAGCACGACAGGTCCTGTAGGGCTCAGCCCGTCCGCAGTGCCGGCAGACGGGCGTACCGGCGACAATACCTGGCATCGCCTCCGCTGTCAACGCAGTGTCAATAGGAGAGGACGCGGCCGACGCCTCCGCGCAGTCCGCTGAGCATCGGGAGGCGAGGCCCGGATCGTGCCCGCGATGACCACGTGTTCGGAAACCCTGGGTGGGCCGCCGTGTCTATGCGCTGGCTTGCGCTTTCGGGGATATCCGGGCGTCTCCGCGACGCCCAAGATCACGCTCGTTATGGACGACGTCCGAGCGCGTCGCGTGAGGGTGGGTACACGCCTGCTTACGCAGCGTAATGCGGAAGTGTCGCGCGTCGGTGCGCGCAGTGCTCCGGCTCGTCCCGGAGCAGGAGCGTGGGCGACGTCCGCCGACGCGCTCGCATCCACACGAATGGGGAAAGCATGAAGGCGATCGAGCTCGGCGGGATACGTCTACTCCGCTACGCCCTCGACGACCATGTGCAGTCCCGCGTGGCGAACGCGACCGGGGGCAAGCCCGGCGTCACGCATCAGGCCGTGCACCTCGTCGGGCGAGCGCTCGCGCCCGCCCTCGCAGCCGACGAGCATCAGGAGGTCCACCATCGAGCTGATCGGGTTCGGGCGGTTGCGCTCGAGGTGCTGGTCGATCGCGACGATCCTCGATCCTGTCGGCATCGTCGCCCGCACGCGGCGCAAGATGTCACGGCAGGCGTTGTCGCTCCAGTCGTGCAGGATCCACTTGAGCACATAGACGTCGGCGCGCGCGTCGACTTCGCCGAAGAGGTCCCCGGCTCGCCGCTCGACCCGATCGGCAACGCCACGCGAGCGCAGGAAGTCCTCGGCCTCGGCGAGCACCTCGGGAGCGTCGAGCAAAATGCCTCGCGCACCCTCGCGGCGCTCGAGGATCGCTGCGAGGAGCGTCCCGATTCCCCCTGCGACATCGCAGATGACGCCTTCACGCGGCCATGGGTACGCATGGGCCAGAGCTGCGAGCTCTATAGCGGTCAGCTGCCGCATGGCGTCGCCGAAGCGGGCCCCCTCGTCGGGGTGCTCGCCAAAGTAGTCCCAGATCGAGTCGCCGAACGCTCGCCGGTGACCCGACGGCTCCGCTCCCTCGCGTAGCTGATGCTCGATCTCCGCATGCGCGGCCGCGTTCGCCGGTGCCGCCTGGTAGGCGACCCAGGACGCGACCGAGCGCGGGTGGTCGCTGCGCAGTGGCGCACCGAGTCGCGCGAGGCGCGCCCGGCCCTCGCGGTCCAGGTGAACCAAGCGCGAGGCCGCCGCAGCCCCAAGCACGCGCAGCGTCACCTCTTCCGAGAGGCCAAGCTCTCTGGCAACCTCGCGCGCGTCACGCGCGCCAGCGCCTAACGCGTCCGCAAGTCCCGACGTGACGAGCACGCCCGCGAGCTTGGTGCGCTGCATCCCAGCTGCGAAGTCCCACAGCGCCGCCTCGGCGGGCAACATCCGGTCGGCGAGCCCCAGCACGCCGCTACGCAGTGCTAGTCCGGCGCGGATCGCGGTATTCGGTATAGGAAACGGCGGCAGCGGCACAGCCGTCACAGCGTACGCGAGCAGCGTGCGGCCCGTTCTCGAAGCAGGGACAATTGCGAGCGCGTCACGCGACGGGCGCTCACGCTCGCCTCCGACGGAAGAGCGAGCGTCGAGCAAGGCCGGCGCTCACGCTCGGATCGGACGAGCTGCGGCAGTTCTGCTCGGCTCCGCGCGCGCTCTTGCATCCGACGCGAAGCAGGCGCCTCACGACTTCGATCCAGCGGGCTTGGGAAGCAGTATTGGGACCAAGTAGGGACCAAGTACGAACGGAAA
>DAIRTT010000084.1:0-10790 GCA_036803745.1 Solirubrobacteraceae bacterium
TCATCTCGGTGCGGACGCGCTCGGGCTGCGCGCCCTCCTTGTCGATCTTGTTGACCGCCACGATGATCGGAACCTCGGCCGCCTTGGCGTGATCGATCGCCTCCTCGGTCTGCGGCTTGACGCCGTCGTCGGCGGCGACCACGATGACGGCCAGATCGGTCACGCGGGCGCCGCGCGCCCGCATCGCGGTGAAGGCCTCGTGGCCGGGCGTGTCAAGGAAGGTGATCTCTTTGCCGGCGTGGCGGACCTGGTAGGCGCCGATGTGCTGGGTGATGCCGCCTGCCTCGCCGGCGACCACCTCGGTCTCGCGGATGGCGTCCAGCAGGGAGGTCTTGCCGTGGTCGACGTGGCCCATGATCGTGACGACCGGCGGGCGCTCGATCAGATCCTCATCGGCGTCCTCGAACACGGGCTCGACCTCGACGTCGTCGGCCGCGTGGATGATCTCGACCTTCTTGTCGAACTCGTCGGCGAGAACCTGGATCGCGTCGTCGGAGAGCGTCTGGGTGAGCGTCGCCATCTCGCCGAGCGACATCAGCTTCTTGATGATCTCCGGGACGGCCACGCCGAGGTACTCGGCGACGTCCTTGACCGTCGAGCCCGAGTTGACGCGGATGACGTCGGTGTCCTGGAGGGCGGAGGTGTCAATCGGGGCGATCGTGTCGTCGTAGGTGCCGCGCCTGCGCCGGCCGCGGCGGGGCCGACGCTGGGGCTGGTTGGACGGGCCGCGCTGCTGGCGGCGCGAGGCCTGCGAGTCGATGACGACGCGGCGGCGTCCGCCCGGGCCGATGTCGCCGGGCGTGCGCTCACCGGTGCGCGAGTCGCGCGTGGGACGCACTCGCTCGCCGCCGGGCGCCGCGGCACCGGCGGGCGCTGCAGGCGAAGCCTGGGCCTGAGCGCCGGGGGCCGTGGCTGTCGCCGGAGCCGGCGGCGCGGCGGCCGCAGTAGGGGCGGCCGGTGCTGCCGCGGCGCTCGCGGGTGCCGCCTGGGGCGCGCCGGCGGCCGAGCCGCCGTTGGCGCTGGCCGGTGCGCCGGCGGCCCCCGACAGCGCCTTCAGCGCGGCGGCCTCATCGACGGAGGATGCGGCGGCCTTGGCCTCGACGCCGGCAGCCTTCAGCTTCTCGAGCAGCTCCTTGCTCGAGAGACCGTGCTCCTTGGCGATTTCGTGTACGCGCTTCTTGCTCATCGACTCACGGATTCTACGAGCTTGGGGTCGAGCGTCACTGCCGCGCGCAGCGCGCGGGCGACGCCGCCGCGGCGAGCCGCCTGCTCGAGGCACTCGGCGGCGGGCACCTCGGGTGCACGACCGCGGCACAGATAGGCGCCGCGCCCGGGCATGCGGCACTCGCTGTCTGCGACTGCGACGGCACCACGCGGGTTCTCGCCGCGAACGAGGGCGATCCGTACGAGCTCGATCTTTGGGGCGGTCCGCCCGCAGCCGACGCAGCGGCGCCGCGGCACGTGAGCGCCTATGTCGCCTGCTCCTCGGCGGCCGTCTCGGGCGCCTGCTCGCCGGCGTCTGCGGGCTCGGCGGACGCGACCGGCTCGTCCTGCGGCTCCGCTGCCTCCTCGGCGTCGGGTGCCGGCGCTGCGACAGTCGCGAGCAGGCCCTCGTCGATCGGCTCGCCGGACTCCTCGGACGTGGAGTCCGAGCCGCCGTCGAGGTCGGCGACGTTGTCACCCTCGATCCCGGCAAGCGCCTGGTGGGTGTCCAGGCCGCAGTAGCGTGAGTTCGGCAACGAGGCGTTGGGGCAGCGGCGTCCGTTGGAGAGGACTGCCGCGCAGCGGCCCTGCACCTCCTCCTCCTCGTAACCGTGCTCGGCCTCCTCGGCCGCGAACTCGCTCTCGGAGCGGATGTCCACGCGCCAGCCGGTCAGGCGGGCGGCGAGGCGGGCGTTCTGGCCCTCGCGACCGATCGCCAGCGAGAGCTGGTCGTCGGGCACGATGACGGTCGCCTGCTTGGCCTCGTCGTCGACGAGCACCTCGCGGACGCGGGCCGGCGAGAGTGCCTTGGCGACGAAGCGGGCGGGCTCGTCGTTGAAGGGGATGATGTCGATCTTCTCGCCGCGGAGCTCGGATACGACCATGCGCACGCGCGAGCCGCGCGGGCCGACGCATGCGCCGACCGGGTCGACGCCGTCGGTGTGGGAGATGACCGCGATCTTCGAGCGGTAACCGGGCTCGCGGGCGACGTTGGCGATCTCCACCAGTCCGTCGGCGATCTCGGGGACCTCGAGCTCGAAGAGCTTCTTGATCAGCTCGGGGTCGCGCCGGGAGACGATGATCGCCGGGCCCTTGGTCGACGGCGAGACCTCCTTGATGACCGCCTTGATGCGCTGGGAGTGGTCGTAGCGCTCACCCTCGACCTGCTCGGACTTGGGCAGCAGCGCCTCGACGCGTTCGCGCAGCTGCACGAGCGTGTAGCGGGAGTCCGACTGCTGCACGATGCCCGTGATCAGCTCGCCCACGCGGTCGCGGTACTCCTCGTACATCATGTCGCGCTCGGCCTCGCGGATGCGCTGCAGGATGACCTGCTTGGCGGTCTGCGCGGCGATCCGCCCGAAGTCGTCGGGCGTGACGTCGCGTTCGTCGATCTGGTCGCGGTATTCGGCGAACTTGGCCGGATCGATTTCCGGTTCCTCGGGTTCGCGCATCTCGCCCGTCTCGGGGTCGACGGTGGTTTCCTCGTCGATCGTCTCGACGATCAGGTGCGCCTCGAGGCGTTCCGGAATGATCAGTTCGATGACGCGGAAATCGGCCGTCTCGCGGTCCATTTCGACGCGGGCGTACTTGGCGGAGCCGGGCTGCTTCTTGTACGCCGAGAGCAGGGCGTCCTCGAGCGCGACCATCAGCTTCTCGGGCTCGATGCCCTTCTCGCGCGCAAGCGCGTGCATTGCCTCAAGGATTTCGCGTGACATTGGCTCTCTACTCCTCGATCAGGTTCGAACGACGAATCTCCGAGTAGGGGATCGCGATGACGCCCCCGTCGGCGGCCAGCATGACCGCCTCGTCGGAGGCCCCCACCAGCTCTCCCGTGAAGCTGTTGACCGCGCGGCGCTCGGCCTCGCGCTCGCCGACGGGCAGCGGGTGGCGCGAGCGCACCCTGGCGCGCCGGCCGACGAAGCGGCGGAAGTGCGCGGGCTTGGTCAGCGGGCGCTCGCTCCCGGGCGATGAGACCTCGAGCGAGTAGCGCTCGCGCAGGTCGTTCAGCGCGACCGTCACCCGCTCGCACATCGCGAGCGAGACGCCGTCGGGGTGGTCGATGAAGACGCGCAGGCAGCGGCCGCCGAGAACCTCGGCGAGGAGCACCTCGATGTCCGGCTCGGACTCGGCCAGACGGCTCTCTATTTCGGTCTGCAGCGGGGTCATCAACTCACTCCTTACGCAAAAAAAGCGGGCGGGCGCCCACTCTCTGTACTGCTACCGGCGCCTGTGCACCGGACGAAAGCTGTCGATCGAGCATAGCATCGGCGTGCGGCGCGGTGGCCCCCTCAGGCGTGCTCGGCGTCGCGACGCGCGCGATCCCGATAGCGCCGGTAATCCTCGCGCTCGGGACGTAGCGAGCTCGCCAGAGCGAGGGGCTTGCACGCCTCGCGGTGGCGCCCCATCATCTGCATCGAGCGCCCCAGGCAGAAGAGCGCGTAGTCGTTGGTCGGCGTCCGCGAGGCGACCGCCTGGAACTCGGCGGCCGCGCCCTCGTAGCGACGCGCATGAAACAGCGCCCGGCCGAGCGCCTCGCGGATCGAGGACTTGTCCGGCTCGAGGTCGCGAGCTTTGGTGAGCGGCACTATCGCCGCCTGGTGGTCTCGGTGGTCGAGCAGCTCACAGCCACGCTGGTAGAGGTCATAAACACTCTCCATCCCACCGATTTTATCGGCTGGGACGGAGGCTTTCGACGGCGTCGAGGATCGCGTGGGCGACCCGCGCCTTGGCCGCCCGAGGCACGTGGCGCTCCTCGACGGCACCGTTGCGTTCGGCCCGCGAGAGGATCGTCACCTCGTTGGCATCGACGTCGAAGCCGATGTCACTGCGCGAGATGTCGTTGACGACGATCGCGTCCAATCCCTTGGCCGCGAGCTTGGCACGGGCGCCCGCGACGGCCTCTGGTCCGTGTTCGGCCGCGAAGCCGACGATCGTCTGGGTGTCCGCGCGCGAACCGGCAAGGCCGCTGAGCACGTCCTCGGTCGCCTCCAGCTCGATCCGCAGGCCCTCGCGACCGGACTTCCTGATCTTCCCGGCGTGCGGCGCGGCGGGGGTGAAATCGGCCACGGCCGCGGCCATCAGCAGGACGTCGCAGCGGGGGAACTCATCGGAGCACGCGCGCGAGAGCTCAGCGGCCGTGACGACGTCGCGGCGCTCGACTCCCGCGGGCGTCGCGAGGGAGATGTTCGCGGCCACGAGCGTCACCCGCGCCCCGCGCGCGGCGGCCGCCTCGGCGAGCGCCACGCCCATGCGCCCGGAGGAGCTGTTGCCGATGTAGCGGACGCTGTCGATCGGCTCCCGCGTTCCTCCGGCCGTCACGAGCACGCGCAGGCCGGCCAGCCCGCCGCTCGCGTCGGCGGGGCCGTCAGACGCAGCGGCGATCTCGGCGACCGTCGCCGACTCACACGCGGCCAGCAGCCGCTCGGGCTCGGCCAGGCGCCCGACGCCCTGCTCGCCGCGTGACGCCAGGCGCCCGACGCCCGGCTCGACGATCATCAGGCCGCGTTCGGCGAGGGTCTGAAGGTTGGCGGCCGTCGCCGGGTGCTCGTACATGTGGTTGTTCATCGCCGGCGCGACGACCACGGGGCAGCGAGCCGCCAGCGCGCAGCTCGTCAGCAGGCTGTCGGCCATCCCGGCCGCGAGCTTGGCGATCGTGTTGGCCGACGCGGGCGCGATCAGGAAGACGTCGGCGTTGGCCACGAGCTCGAGGTGCGACAGCGGCTCATGCGTTGGCGCCTCCTGGTCGGGGAAGGCACCTCGCGCTGGGTCGCGCTCGAACTCGCTCACCAGGACCGGGGAGCCCGACAGCGCCGCGAACGACGCCTCGCCGATGAAGCGCCGGCTGGTGGGTGTCTGCACCACCCGCACCCAATGGCCAGCGGCCGTCGCCAGCCTGATGAGCTCGAGCGCCTTGTAAGCGGCGATGCCGCCGCTCACGCCGAGCAGTATCCGAGACATGATCAGAGGTTGTAGAGCCCCAACGCCCCTCTAGCAAGCACTGGCCGCCCAGTTGCGCCGTCGAGCTCCACATACCCGCCGTCGATCGCGCGGTCGATGCACGGGCCAGGGCGGTGCTGGTCAAGCGAGGCCCGACCCGGTCGGCGTGGCAGGACGCAGGAAGCGAAGTGTGCTGCGCACACGAGCGACCGAGGACGCAGCATCGCGCCGGCCAGCGTCCGGCCTAGCGGTAGTGGTACTTCATCTTTCCCCCTGCTACCTCCTCGAGCGCGATCGTGAGGTAGTTTTTTGACGCCGTTTCGATCATCGGCGGCGGGAACTCGTCGAAGGTGCCCTCGCCGAGGTTGTGGTAGTAGCTGTTGATCTGTCGCGCGCGCTTGGCGGCGACGATAACGCCGGCGTAGTTTGAGTCGACCTGCTCGAGCAGACGATCGATGCGGGGAGAGATCACGTGGGGCTTGCCTTTCTTCGGAGTCCCTCCAGTGTAGTCGCCGCGGCTGCGGCGCCACCGTCCACGCCGCGGTGACCCCGTCAGTCGAGATTCTCGGCGACGATCGCGCTGAGGCGCTCGAGGGCGTCCTCGAGGCGGTCGTTGACGACGACGTAGCCGAACTCGGGCTGGGCCTCGAGCTCCTCCTCGGCGACGCGTAGGCGGCGCTCGACCTCGGCCTGGTCGTCGGTCCCGCGCCCGACGAGGCGGGTGCGGAGCGCCTCAAGTGAGGGCGGAGCGATGAACACCTGCACGGCCTCGGGCATCGCGGCGCGGACCTGGCGTGCGCCCTGGACCTCGATCTCGAGCACGACGGGCACCCCCGCGCGAACCCGCTGCTCGAGCTCGGAGCGCAGCGTCCCGTAGCTGCGCCCGGCGTAGTCGGCGTGCTCGACGAACTCCCCGCGGTTGACCTTGGTGTTGAACTCGGTGCGGGTGAGGAAGTGGTAGTCGATGCCGTCGCGCTCTCCGGGCCGCGGCGCGCGCGTGGTGGCCGACACGGAGAGCTCGAGCGCCGGGATCCGCTCCATCAGACCGCGGATGAGCGTGCCCTTGCCGACGCCCGACGGTCCGGTGATGACGAATACGCGTGCCACGCCGCGCACCCTATTGCGGAGCTCGGTGGGAATCTCCTAGTGGTGCAGGAGCGAGATGAGCTCGGAGCGCTGGCGCTCGGAGAGGCCGCCAATCGTCTTGCTCGGCGCTATCCGGCAGTGGGCGAGGATCTTGTTGACCTTGACGCGGCCGTACTTGGGCACGGCGAGGAGCATGTCGAAGACCTTGGCCGTCTCGACGTACTCGGGCGGTTCGAGCAGCAGCGAATGGATCGAACGCCGGCCGGACTTGAGGTCGCGCTTGAGCTGGGCGCGCTGAATCCGAATCTGGTTGGCTCGGGCGAGCGCGTCCATCCTCTGATTGAGGGACCGCTCGGGAGTCGTCGAGGAGTTGGAGGACGTCGTTCCGGAGGCCGTCGCCATGGGCGGCGAGTCTACAGACCGCGGACGGGCGTTCAAGGAAAAGTCCCCAATTCATCTAGACCTCAAGCTGAGGTGTAGATGCATCGAGGCTGCTGGACGGTCACGAGCGTGTTTGCAGGGGTTTTTAGTCTTGACTGCCGATGCTGGCGGGAGCCCTCGCGGGAGCCGTCGCCGAAAGGTTCGGTCGGCCGCCAGCGGGAGCCCCGGATGGCCCGTTGCAGCCCTCAGGCGGCGCTGAGAGCCTGCAGGCCAGACGCGATTCTCGTCCCTGCAGCCGGGTCGCGGAAGCTCTCGGTCCCGACCGCGATGAGCGTCGCACCGACGTCGAGCAGCTCGCGGGCGTGAGCGGCCGTCTGGACGCCCCCCATGCCGATCACGGGGATCGTGACCCGCGCGGCCACGGCGGCGACCTGAGCGAGGGCGATAGCGCGGATCGCGGGGCCAGACAGCCCGCCGGTGCCGCCGCCGAGCCAGTGCTCGCCCGGCCGGCCGGGCGAAAGCGCCATCGCTCGCAGCGTGTTGATCAGCGACACGGCGTCGGCTCCGCCGCGCTCGGCGCCCTGCGCACACAGCGCAACGTCGGCCGTGTTGGGTGTGAGCTTGACGATCAGAGGCTTGCGGGTGGCGGGGCGCACCGCGCGCACGACCGCCTCGAGTTGAGCGGGGTCTGAGCCGATATCGAGACCGGTCCTGACGTTGGGGCAGGACACGTTGAGCTCGATCGCGGCGATCTCGGGGCGCGCGTCGCACGCCTGGACGAGATGCGTCAGCTCCTCGGCGCTTGCACCCATCACGTTCGTGATCACGGGCACTGCGGCGGGGGCGCCGTCAGACGCAGTCGTGCGCAGGCCGCTCAGCAGAGGCAGGTCCTCGGCCATGTAGCCGTCGAGGCCCTTGTTGGGAAGGCCGATCGAGTTGACCAGCCCGGCGGGTGCCTCCCACAGCCGCGGCGGCGGGTTGCCCGTGCGGGGCTGGAGGGTGATCGTCTTGGAGACGTAGGCCGAGAACGGGAAGTACTCGCGCACCTCCTCCCCGAACACGCGGGCGGCAGCGATGAGATCGAACGTCCCCGACCCGTTGAGTACGGGGTGGGCGAGCTCCAGGCCGCAGAACTCGACGCTCATGCGGGTGCCCCGGCGTGGGCATCGACGCCGTCGAGCTCGGCGGCGTCGATGACAGGGCCCTCGACGCACACGCGCAGGTAGCCGCCGCCGCGTCGCGGCACGACGCAGCCGTAACAGGCGCCGAACCCACAGGCCATGCCCGCCTCGAGCGCCAGCTGGGCGGGCACCTGCAAGTGCTCGCAGAGAGCGCGCACGCCCTCGAGCATCCCGGCGGGCCCGCACGCGTAGACGACGGCGCCAGGGTCGCGTGCGAGCTCTTCGGCGAGCAGCTCGGTGACGAGGCCGGCGTGGCCGACCGAGCCGTCGTCGGTGGCGAGCGAGGCGCCGTCGAGCAGGGCGGCTCCCTCGGCGCGGCCGCGGTCGCGGAAGCCGAGCAGGACGGTGGCCTTCGTCACGAGGGTGTCCTGCAGGATGGCCAGGGGCGCAATGCCCACGCCCCCCCCGACGAGGATCGCCCGCCGCTGGGCGGGCGGCGCGATGAAGCCGGTGCCGAGTGGCCCGAGCGCCCACAACCGATCGCCGGTGCGCAACTCGCACAGCCGGCGTGTGCCCGGGCCGACGTCCTCGAGCAGGAAGTGCGATTCGCCGTCGCTGCGCCGTGCAATCGAGAAGGCACGGGGCAGGAACGGCCGCTCCTGCTCCCCTCCGCCCCAGTGCTCGGCCGCGGTGAGCATCGCGAACTGGCCGGGCGCCGGCTCGAGCGTATCCGGGTCGGCGACGCGCAGGACTCGGTAGGTGCCCAGTTCGTCCATGCCCGTGACCGTCAGCAGGCGGCGGGCAAACGGCGCCAGGCTCACGCCACCCCGGCCTCGTCGGGGCTCGGCGAGCGCTCGGCCGGTGCGCGGCGGGCCATGCCGTGGAGCTCCTGTAGGCAGAGGACGTCGGGCGGCCCGTTGCGATGGGCGCTCGCGATCGCCATCCCGGCGGAGATGCCCGCGGCGAGGGTCGTGAGGCAGGGAATGCCGTGCGCGACGGCGGCGCGGCGAATCTCATATCCGTCCGTTCGGGCTCCGACACCGGTGGGCGTGTTGATGACGAGGTCCACGTCGCCGCGCTCGATCCAGTCGAGCACATGGGGCGAGCCCTCGGCGATCTTGTTGAGCCCCTGAGCCGGCACCCCCATGCGCGCGATCGCCTCGGCGGTACCGCGGGTGGCGACGATCCGAAAGCCGCATTCGTGAAGACTCTGGGCGATCGCGAACGCGCCGGCCTTGTCGGAGTCGGTGACGGTGATGAAGACGGTCCCGGAGCTGGGGAGCGGCAGGCCGGCTGCCGCCTGCGCCTTGGCGAACGCCGTCGGGAAGTCGCGCGCAATCCCCATGACCTCGCCGGTCGATCGCATCTCGGGGCCGAGCACGGCGTCGGAGCCCTCGAAGCGGTCGAACGGCAGGACCGCCTCCTTGACCGACACGTGGTCGCCGAAGCCCATCCCCTGGCGGCTCTGCGGGAGATCCATGGCGGCGATGCGCTCGCCGAGCATGATCCGGCAGGCGAGCTTGGCGAGCGGAAGGCCGACAGCCTTGCTGACGAACGGCACGGTCCGCGAGGCGCGCGGGTTGGCCTCGATCACGTACAGCTCGCCCGCGTGGATCGCGTACTGGACGTTGAGCAGTCCGACGACGCCGACCGCGAGCGCGATCTCGCGGGTGGCCTCGCGGATCTGCTCGAGCATCTCCTCGCCAAGCGAGTGCGGCGGCAGCACGCAGGCGCTGTCGCCGGAGTGCACCCCGGCCTCCTCGACGTGCTGCATGATGCCGCCGATCCACACGTCGGCGCCGTCGCAGAGCGCGTCGACGTCGACCTCGATGGCGTCCTCGAGGAAGCGGTCGAGAAAGATGTCGCCCCCCTCCCCCGCCTCGCGGCGCAGGTAGTCGGCGAGGCCATCTCCGGAGTAGACGATCTCCATCGCACGACCCCCGAGCACGTAGGAGGGGCGCACGAGCAGCGGGAAGCCGACCTGCTGGGCACACGCCTCGGCCTCGGCGAGGGAGCGGGCGGTCGCGTATGGCGGCGCCTTCAGACCGAGCCGCTCGAGCAGCGTGCCGAAGCGGCCCCGGTCCTCGGCCAGGTCGATCGCCTCGACGCTCGTGCCGAGCAGCGGCACGCCGGCATCGGCGAGGGCGGCAGCGAGCTTGAGCGGGGTCTGGCCGCCGAACTGGACGATCACGCCGAGCGGTCTCTCTATCTCGACGACGGCGAGCACATCCTCGAGCGTGAGCGGCTCGAAGTAGAGCCGATCGGAGGTGTCGTAGTCCGTCGAGACCGTCTCGGGGTTGCAGTTGACCATGACCGCGTCGCGGCCGGACTCGCGGACGGTTATCGCGGCATGGACGCAGCAGTAGTCGAACTCGATCCCCTGGCCGATGCGATTGGGGCCAGAGCCGAGGATGACGACCGACTCGCGCTCCCCGCGGCGTACCTCGTTGGAGCTCGAGCGCTCCCAGCCGGAGTAGTAGTAGGGCGTGCGCGCCGGAAACTCGGCAGCGCACGTGTCGACCGAGCGGAAGGAGCGAACGCCGGCAAACGGGCCCTGCGGGTCGAGCGCCAGCTCGCGCAGCTCGCGCAGAAACCAGCGATCGATGTTCGTGCGCTCGTGGAGCTCCTCGATCTCGACGCCGCGGCCGAGCAGCTCGAGGACGGTCTCATAGCGATCACAGCCCGGTTTCTCGAGATCGGCGAGTAGCCGCTCGTCGGGGATGCCCTCCAGCCGCGGCGGCTTGTCGAGCTCGCGCGAGCGCAGCGCCTTGGCGAACGCCTGCTGGAAGGTCCGCCCGATCGCCATCGCCTCGCCGACCGACTTCATGTGCGTCGAGAGCGTCGGGTCGGTGCCGGGGAACTTCTCGAACGCGAACCGGGGCCACTTGACGACGACATAGTCGATCGTCGGCTCGAAGCAGGCGGGCGTGACGCCCGTGATGTCGTTGTCGATCTCATCGAGGCGGTAGCCGACGGCCAGGCGGGCTGCGATCTTGGCGATCGGGAACCCGGTGGCCTTCGACGCGAGCGCCGAGGAGCGCGAGACGCGCGGGTTCATCTCGA
>DAIRTT010000085.1:0-10748 GCA_036803745.1 Solirubrobacteraceae bacterium
ACCCCGAAGAACATGGCGCTCCTCCCCGAGGATGCCTCCTTCGTCTGCGGACAGTTCGGTATCGACATCGACCGACCCCTGATGTGCCAGGTCTCGCGTTTTGATCCTTGGAAGGACCCCCTCGGCGTGATCGACGCCTACCGCACGGTCAAGGCCGCGGTCCCCAACATGCAGCTTGCACTGGTCGGGTCGATGGCCTCAGACGACCCCGAGGGCTGGGACTTCTTCAACGCCACGATCGCCCACGCCGACGGCGACCCCGACGTGCACATCCTGAACAACTTCAACAACGTCGGGGCGATCGAGGTCAACGCCTTCCAGTCCCACGCCGACGTCCTGATCCAGAAGTCCACCCGCGAGGGCTTCGGCCTGACGGTCTCGGAGGCGATCTGGAAGGGCCGGCCGTTCGTCGGGGGCAACGTCGGCGGCATCCCACTGCAGATCGAGGACGGTGTGACCGGCTTCCTCGTCTCGAGCGCCGAGCAGTGCGCCGAGCGCTCCATGGAGATCCTCAAGGACCCCGGCCTCGGCAAGGCTCTTGGGCGGCGCGGCAAGGAGCACGTGCGCGAGCACTTCCTGACCCCGCGCTACCTGCGCGACTACCTGCGCATATTCAACGAGCTGCGAGAAGCATGACCGAGGCGCCGGCACAGCGGGCTCCGCTGGTGCTGGTGAGCAACCGAGGTCCCGTCACCTTCCAGGCCGACGGCGAGGTGCAGCGCGGCTCGGGTGGGCTGGTGACGGCCCTGACCGGCCTGGCGTCCCACCGCGAAGCGATCTGGATCGCCTCAGCGATGAGCGAGCACGATGCCGAGGTCTCTCGCGCGCACGGCGGCGGCGCCTTTTCGGTGAGCTCGCCGGGCGGCGGTCCCGACCTGCAGGTCCGCCTGGTCGTGAGCGACCCGGACGCCTACGACCGCTTCTACAACGTGTTTGCCAACCCGATGCTGTGGTTCATCCAGCACTACCTGTGGGATCTGTCCAACGCCCCGGACATCCGGCGCGAGGAGATCGAGGCCTTCGAGTTCGGCTACAACGTCGTCAACGAAGACCTCGCCCACGCGGTGGTCGAGCAGCTCGATCGGGTCGACGAACCGGTCGTGATGGTTCACGACTACCACCTGTACACGCTGCCCGACCTCGTCCGCCGTGCCCGGCCGGACGTCTTCCTGCATCACTTCATCCACATCCCGTGGACCCAGCCCGACGCCTGGCGGGTGCTGCCGACGCGGATTCGCGAGGAGATCTACGCGGGCCTGCTGGCCAACGACATCATCGGCTTCCACACCCGCTCCTACCGGCACAACTTCCTGCAGTGCTGCCGCGACCTGATGGACCTCGACGTCGACTTCGAGGCGGGCGTCGTGCGCTTCGGCGAGCGCGAGGTCTGGGTGCGCGCCTACCCGCTCCCGATCGACCACAGGGCCACCCGCCAGATCGCCGAGCGCGAGCGCGTGGCCGCCTTCGAGGGGGAGCTGCTGCGCCGTCGCCGCGACTTCCTGATCCTGCGCGTCGACCGCGCCGACCTGAGCAAGAACGTGCTGCGCGGCTTCTCGGCCTTCGACCTGTTCCTCGAGGAGCACCCGGAGTTCAGTGAGCGCGTGACCTTCATGGCCCAGATGATGCCCTCGCGAACCGACGTGCCCCAGTACGCCGAGTACCTCGAGCGGATCGAGGCGCTCGTGGCCGTCGTCAACCACCGTCACGGGACGCCCGACTGGATGCCGATCCAGCTCAAGCTGCGCGACGACCTCGACGAGGCGGTCGCCTCCTACAAGCACTACGACGTGCTGCTCGTCAACGCGATGTTCGACGGCATGAACCTCGTGGCCAAGGAGGGGCCGCTGATCAACGAGCGCGACGGCGTCTCGATCCTCTCCGAGAACACGGGCGCCCACGAGGAGCTCGGCGAGTACGCGCTGTCGGTCAACCCGTTCGACATCCAGGAGCTCGCCAACTCCATCTACGCCGCCCTCACGATGGACCCCGGCGAGCGTGCCCGCCGCGCGCGTGGCCTCGTCGAGATCGTGACCTCCCGAGACCCGGGCGACTGGATCGACGAGCAGCTCGCTGACATCCGCGCCAAGGGTCTCGCCCGGTGAGCGCGCGGCCGGGTCGACCCGCTACCCTGTGCGGCTGAGCCGATGACCCTTCCCGCACCGACATACGACCTAGTGCTGCTGCTCGACCCCCGGGTCGAGGACGACGCGCGCGCCAAGATCGTGGCCGACACCCGTGCGACGATCGATGGCAACGGCGAGCTGCTGCGCCACGACGACTGGGGCGAGCGTGCGCTGAGCTACCCGATCGAGAAACAGGCCAACGCCGAGTACCACCTCCTCCAGTTCCACGCCTCCGGCTCGGAGCTGCTCGACGGGCTCGACCGCACGCTGCGGATCACCGACGGCGTCGTGCGCTTTCGCATCATCAAGCTCAACCCGGGCGTGCCCGACGCGCCCGAGATGGCGGCCGCACCCGCTGTTCGCCAGCCCGAGGCGCCTGCTGCGCCCGCCGAGGTCGAGGCGGCCGAGACCGACGAGATGGCGCCGGCCGTCGAGCCGGATCCGCCCGCCGAGGCCCCGCCCGCCGAGGCCCCGGTCGCCGAGATCGTCTAGTCGCGCCTTCCTCCGCACAGGGAATTTCCACCCTTACGCTCGCGGCCGATGGGTAATAAGATCGCTCCCATGGGATGGGTCGAGGACATGAACGATGGCTCGATGAGCCGCACGGACACCCTGCGCGCCTCGCCGCCGATGTTCGAGTCGCGCGTGCTGGACGCGCTCTCGCGCGTGCATCCATCGGTGCCCGTGATCATCTTTCTGCCGGCGATCGCGCTGATGGCCGCGTGGGGGCTGAGCGACCGCAAAGTCGCCGCCGTCTGCGGCCTGGCGGTTGGCGGCTACGCGCTGTGGACCCTGTTCGAGTACTGGCTGCACCGGCTCGTGTTCCACTTCGAACCCGAGGACGGCCTCGGCGCGCGGATGCACTGGATCATCCATGGCGTCCACCACGATCATCCCAACGATCCGATGCGCCTTGTCATGCCGCCCGCCGTGAGCGTCCCGCTGGCAGCAGCGGTGTTCGGCGTGCTGTACCTGATCTTCGGCTCGGGCTACGCGCCGTCGATCGGCGCCGGCTTCTTCACCGGCTATCTGGTCTACGACATGATGCACTACTACCTGCACCACTTCCGCCCCCACGGACGCCTCGGCCGGATCCTGCGCGAGCGCCACATGCGCCACCACTTCCAGGACGACACGGTCGGCTTCGGGATCAGCGCTCCGTACTGGGACGAGGTCTTCAGGACCTCCCCGCGGGCCAAGCGATCCTCGCAATAAGCGGGGTCGCCGGCACTCCGAGCGCCAGTCGCGCCCGGAGCCGGGTCTAGACTCGAGGGTCGCGCCTCGATGAGGACGCACGTCTCGCAAGGACCGCAAGAGCAAGCAAGCTGAAAGGAAGACCCCGTGGCCGCCACGAACATCAACCGGGTAGTGCTGACCGGAAACCTGACCGCTGATCCGGAGCTGCGCTCGCTGCCGAGCGGCAACTCCGTGTGCAAGCTGCGCGTCGCCTGCAACACGCGGCGCAAGAACGGCAGCACCGGCGAATGGGAGGACAAGCCCAACTACTTCGACGTCACCGTATGGGGTGCGCAGGGCGAGAACGCCGCCCGCTACCTGTCCAAGGGACGCCCCGTCGCGATCGACGGCCGCCTTGAATGGCGCGAGTGGGAGACCCAGGAGGGTGCAAAACGCCAGGCAATCGATATCATTGCCGACTCGGTGCAGTTCCTGGGCTCGCGCGATGAACCCTCCAGCGGAGGTGGATTCGCCGGCAACGGAGCATCCAAGGGCAGCGACATCCCGGTCGATGAACGGGATTTCCAGCCGGCACCTGTCGCCAGCGGAGCCGGCGACGACGATATTCCGTTCTAGCCAGACAGAGAGGTCTTTGTGTTTTCCACCGTAGCCATGCACGAGCGCGACCGCACCAGCGGCGGGGGACACTGATGGCCAAGGCACGCGGTCGCGGCAAGCCGGTCCGCCGGCGCGACAAGAAGGGCGGACCCGGCAGCGGCAGGCGCAAGCCCTGCCAGCACTGCCGCGACAAGGTCGACCAGGTCGACTACAAGGACGTGGCGTCGCTGCGCAAGTTCATCAGCGAGAAGGGCAAGATCCGCTCGCGCCGGATCACTGGCTCCTGCCGGCGTCATCAGGTCCAGATCGCCCGCGCTGTCAAGCGTGCCCGCGAGCTGGCGCTGCTGCCCTATGTCAACGAGGGCGGCCGCGACGACGCTCCCGGTGGTCGCCGCGAGCGCGGCGACCGCGACCGCGACCGCTAGGCGGCCCGGAGATGCCTGAAGCCATACTTCTCCAGGACGTCGAGACGCTCGGCGAGCAGGGCAACGTTGTCGACGTCTCCAAGGGCTACCTGCGCAACTACCTGATGCCGCGCAAGCTCGCCCAGCCGGCGACCAAGGGCGCGATCGAAACGATCCGCCAGCGTCAGGCAGCCGAAGAGCGCGCGGCGCGCGAGGCGGTCGAGAAAGCGCAGGAGAACGTCAACCTGCTCAACCGGACCGTGCTCACGATCCCCCAGCAGGCCGGCGCCGACGGACGACTGTTCGGCTCGGTGACCTCCCAGGACATCGCCAGCGCGATCCGCGAAGCACGTAGTCTGCGCATCGACAAGCGTAACGTCCACCTGCCCGAGGCGATCAAGAACGTCGGCACCTACATGGTCGTCGTCGACGTCGTCGAGGGTGTTCAGGCGACGATCAAGACGATGATCGTCGCCAAGAAATAGCGCCCCGCGGCGCCCCTCTGGCTTCTCGTCTTTCAGCCGCAGCAGCTGCGAACATGTGTTCGTGGTGAGCGCCCGATCTTTTCCTCCCGCTGCTTGCGATAAACGCCAGGCTGCCCGGTCGCGCCCGGGCCTACACTGCGCGGACTCATGAGCGCCGTCACGAGCACCAACGGCGCGACGGGCGCCTCCGCTGGCGTCATCGCCCCGCCTCACAACCTCGACGCCGAGCAGTCGGTGCTTGGCGCGATCCTGCTGTCCGATCGCTCGCTGTACGCGCTCGTGATCGAAGAGGGGTTGCGCCCGGAGGACTTCTACCGCGAGCGCCACGGCGCGATCTACGAAGCGATGCTGGCGCTCTACAACGAGAGCGAGCCGGTCGACGTGCTGACGGTGGTCGACCGCCTCAAAGGCATGGGCAAGCTCGAGGGCGTCGGCGGGGCGGCGGCCGTCGATGAGCTGACCGGCGTCGTTCCGGCCGCCGGTCACGCGCGCCGCTACGCGCAGATCGTGCGAGAGAACGCGCTGCTGCGGCGCCTGCTGAAGACCTCGTACGAGATCCAGGAGAGCGTCCTCGGCCACGAGGCGGCCCCGCGTGAGCTCGTCGAGCAGGCCGAGAAGGCGATGCTCGAGGTCGCCCGTGACGACCGCCAGCAGGACTTCCGCGGGATCGGCGAGGTGCTCGACGAGGAGCTCGACAAGCTCCACCGGCTCTCGCTCGAAGGGACCTCGCTGACGGGCACGCCGTCGGGCTTCAAGGACCTCGACGAGATCACGGGCGGCTTTCAGCCGGGCAACCTGATCATCATCGCGGCGCGGCCCGCGATGGGCAAGAGCGCGCTCGTCTGCAACATCGCCGAGAACGCTTCGGTCGAATTCAAAAAGCCCGTGGCGCTGTTCTCGCTGGAGATGGCAGAGGCCGAGCTGGCTCAGCGCTTCGTTGCCTCCCAGGCGCGCATAAAGGGCGAGGAGCTGCGCAAGGGCAGGGTGGCCGAGCAGCGCTGGCCCAAGATCCTCAAGGCCTCCCAGACGCTGTCCAACTCGCCGCTGTGGGTCGATGACTCAAGCGACGTGGGGATGCTCGAGATCCGCGCCAAGGCGCGGCGCCTGCACAGCCAGTGCGAGAACGGCCTCGGGCTGATCATCATCGACTACCTCCAGCTGATGCGGACAGACAGCCGCTACGACAGCCGCGTGACGGCCGTGGGCGAGCTGAGCCGCGGGCTGAAGATCCTCGCCCGCGAGCTCGGTGTCCCGGTGATCGCCCTCTCGCAGCTCAGTCGCGCGGTCGAGACGCGGCCCGACAAGAAACCCCAGCTGTCGGACCTGCGCGAGAGTGGAAACCTGGAGCAGGACTCCGACCTGGTCATGTTCATCTACCGCGACGAGTACTACAACGAGGACTCCGAGCGCCCCGGCGAGGCCGACCTGATCATCGCCAAGCATCGCAACGGAGCCGTCGGCAAAGTGACGCTGACGTTCCAGAAGGAGTACCCCAAGTTCATGAACTACGCCGGCGAGCGCTACGCGTGAGCGGGGAGCTGACCTTCGATCCCGACGATGGGGTCGAGCCGCCGCGCATGCGGATCGCCGGGCGCGCGCCGCGGGCCGGCGAGTGCCCGCTTGGGATCTGCGACGGCAGCGGCTTCGTGATCGACGAGGCGAGCAACACGGCGACGGACTGCGACTGCCGTGCGGCTCGGATCGCGGGCGCCAGGACCAAGAGCCTGGCCGGCCGCATACCGCGCCGCTACCAGGGGGTGTCCTTCGAGCGCCCGCCCATCACCGACATGGCCCGCACGGCTCCCGACCAGATCGCGACGGTGCGCCGCTACGTGCGCTCGATCGAGCAGAACCTCGACGGCGGGCGGGGCCTGTGGATGCAGGGCGATGTCGGCACGGGCAAGACGACGCTCGCGATGATCATCTCCAAGGCGGCCCTCGACGCCGGGCGCTCGGTGGCGATCTACTCGCTGCCGCGGCTGCTCAACCTGCTTCGCGAATCGATGGACTCCGATGGCGGCATGCTCGACTTCCTCGATCGCCTGAGCGCTGTCGACCTGCTCCACATCGACGACCTCGGCGCCGAGAACAGAACCGACTGGGTTCTCGAGCAGCTCTACTCGATCGTCAACGCCCGCTACGAGGCCGAGCGCGCGATCGTCGCGACGACCAACCTGATGCCCGATGAACTGGCCGAGCGCCTCGGCCCACGGACGGTCTCACGCCTGGTTGAGATCTGCGGCGACCCGATCACCCTGGCCGGTCAGGACAAGCGCCTAGAGTACCGCGCCGAGCGCACAGCGATCGCAGAGCACACCGGCTGAAGCCACGGACCTCCCGGCCCGAGCGCGAGCCCACGTAAACTGGTGGCGAGATGCCGGGAATAGTCATAGTCGGAGCCCAGTGGGGCGATGAGGGCAAGGGCAAGATCACCGATCTGCTGGCGGAACACGCCGACGCGGTCGTGCGCTTCCAGGGTGGCAACAACGCCGGTCACACGATCGTGCGGGGCGAGCAGAAGTGGAAGCTCCACCTGGTCCCATCGGGGATCCTCTACCCGGGCAAGTGCTGCGTGATCGGCAACGGCGTCGTGATCGATCCGCGGGTCCTGATCGACGAGCTCGACGGCCTACGCGCCCGGGGGGTCGACGTGAGCGGTCTGCGCGTGTCCTCCAACGCCCACCTGATCATGCCCTACCACATGCTCCTGGATTCGGCCGGCGAGGCCAAACTGGGCAGCCTGCAGATCGGCACGACCCGACGGGGCATCGGCCCGTGCTACGCCGACAAGGCGGCCCGCCTGGGAATCCGCGTCCAGGACCTGCTCGACGAGAAGATCCTCAAGAAGAAGATCGTCGCGGCGATGGAGCCCAAGCGGCTGTCGCTGCGTCCCTACGAGAAGGACCCGGCGCTCGACCTTCACGCGATGACCGAGGAATTCCTCACGTTCGGCCATCGCCTGGAGCAGCACATCGCCGACACCTCCAAGCTGATGTGGCAGTTGCTCGACGACGACAAGACGGTCATCCTCGAGGGCGCCCAAGGCGCGATGCTCGACATCGACCACGGCACGTATCCGTTCGTGACCTCCTCAAACCCGCTGGCGGGCGCCGCGTGCGTCGGCACGGGGATCGGCCCCAAGGCGATCGACGAGGTGTGGGGCATCTCCAAGGCGTACACGACCCGTGTCGGCGCCGGCCCGTTCCCGAGCGAGCTGCACGACGAGATGGGCGACAAGCTGCGCGAGCGCGGCGGCGAGTTCGGCACGACCACCGGCCGACCGCGCCGGACCGGCTGGCTAGACCTCGTTGCTCTGCGCTACGCCGCCCGCCTCAACACGATGACCTCGCTCGTCGTGACCAAGCTCGACGTCCTCTCGGGCCTCGATCGCATCCAGGTCGCCACCGGCTACCTCGGTCCCGACGAATCCGAGTTCGACGACTTCCCGTATCACCAGACGGTCCTCCACCACACGACCTCCAAGCTGACCGAGCTGCCCGGCTGGAAGGAGGACCTCGGCGAGTGCCGCACGATGTCCGACCTCCCGGCCGGCGCGCGCGAGTACCTCGACTTCATCGCCGAGGAGACCGGCGTGAGCGTCGCCCTCATCGGCGTCGGCCCCGGACGCGAGCAGGTCGTCTGGACCGACGCGGGCCGCGAGACGATCATGATGTCGCGCAGCGCCGTCGCCTAGGGCGACGTTGAGCGACCGTCTGCTGCTGCTCTACGACCGCGACTGCGGCCTGTGCCGCTGCGTAGTGGCCGCCGTCCTGACTCTCGACCGCGCCGGGCGTCTGCAGCCGGTGGCGCTGCAGAGCGCGGACGCCGAGCGACTGCTGCCGGGCCTCTCCCCCGAGGAGCGCCTTGCGAGCTTCCACATCGTCGAGGAGGCGAGCGGACACGTCAGCTCGGCCGGCGCGGGGCTCGCGGAGCTCGTCTCCGTGCTCCAGGGAGGACGGAGCGCCGGACGGGCGCTGAAGCGCGCTCCGGGTGCGAGCGAACCCGCATACAAGTTGGTGGCCGAGCACAGGCACGCGATCGGGCGATGGATCCCCGGACCGGTGAAGGAGGCGGCCCGCAGGCGCGTCGATCAGGCCGAACGGACCGGCGGGAAGCCTAGAAGCAGTTGAGCGGCAGTCGGTGCCGCCGACGTGGAACGAGGCGTTGCCGCGGCTCATCGTGAAGATGCCGCTAACAACGACACTGCGAGTGACGGCGTCCCGTCGGTAGCCGCCGGTCTATCGGCGGCGCAACCAGTCGCGCAGGCCCGGCTGGCGCGCCAGCGGAACGCCCGCTGCGGTCACGACGACGATCGTGATGAGCGCAACCGGCCACATCGGCTGGTGCCCGCTCGCCCAGACTGGGATCACGAACACCAGGACGACACTGCCGAGGATGAGCCTGTAGATGATGCTGTGCAAGGTGAACTTGTCTCGCGTCGGAAGAGCCTACCGCCACCGCAAGTGCTTTCCGAGCCGAGCGAGCGTCTCAGGAATCGATGCGCAGACGACCGGAAAGGACGACGCTCGAGCGCGCCGGCTGAGGACGGCCAGACGACTGCTTCGCCCGGAGCAACCCGCAGCACGAGCGCGAACTGAACTCAGTTTTTGCCGGTGTTAGTGATGTTGATTGTCGCGGCCGTAGTCTTGCCTTGCGGCGAGACCAGGTCAGCTGTCAGTGGATTGGGCTGCCCCACCGGAGCGTTGGCGGGAACCGTGATCATTCCGCTGCACGTCCCTTGAAGTGTCGTGTTCGTACAGACCGCCTGACCGTTGAACAGCAGCTTGACCGTCCACATCGGGGGGAGATCCGGCGCCGTGACCTCAGCGCTGAAGAAGACCTCACCGGGGTATGCGGCGGTGTCTTGGCAGGCGCTAGCGCTAGAACTCCCGAACCCGCATGTCACCACGCCAGTCGTTGTGGTCGCGGTGGCAAACTGGCCTCCCGATGAACCCTCCAGGACCTCGACCGCCGGCGGCGGCACCGCCCAAAACACCGACACAGCTGTCGAGGTCGCAAGCACATGTCCGTGCGAGACGGCGGCGATCTCATAGCTCCTGACGGCGCTCCCAGCCGCGGCCTCCATCGCCGCGGTGACGGTGACATGCAGCGTCGCGCGCCCGCCATGCAGCTTCACCCGTACGTGGCTCGCGACATACGGCGCCAAGTATTTCGCTTGCGATCGCAACTGGAGCTTCGCGCCATTCGGCAGCGAACCACGGTAAGCAATTCTCAGCTCGACCGGAAGCCCGGTCTGCGCGTAGGTCTCGCCAGCCATCCCAGTGCCAGTCGCGAGCGGCTGGCCGACGACAGCGAGCGTCGGACGTGACGCCGCAGACGCGGGAACGGCGAGTCTTTGAGTTCTGCGGTTTTGCGCTCGTCCTCGGCGGACCGGTGCCGCCCGTGTCAGAGGGCGCAAGCGAAACACGAATCAAAGGCCCGACTCGTTGACAGATGACTGCTCCTAGACCGAAAGCAGGAGTCCTACGCACCTGCCACGACAGTTGCGCAATGGACGAACAGCAGCGGTCTGAGCCGGGGCTGAGCGCACTGTCGCTCTGTGCGAGATCCGAGCGTCTCGCCCGTACCCAGCAGGGTCCTCGAGCAGCTCGTCCCCCGGCAAGCGCGCCGCAGCCTCTGCCCCGGTCGCCCCCCAAGTTAGGAGGCGAGCGCGGGGTCCGTGGTCGCACGCAATCCGGACGGCGAGCGGAAGGCTATGGGGCCCAGAACGGACGAAGACCCCTCGGTGGTGACCGCCGTCGCCCTCGTGGCAACCGCATCGAACGCCGTCGAGCATTCGAGCCCCAGGCGGCTATCTCACGATCGTGCAGTAGCGATCGGCGAGGGCACCTTGACCGCGATCGCGAGCTTTGGCTGGCCGGTTCCCTCGCGCTTTGATTCATACATGGCGCTGTCGGCCTGGGCGACGATGGCGTCGGCGT
>DAIRTT010000086.1:0-9318 GCA_036803745.1 Solirubrobacteraceae bacterium
ACACCTCAACGCTGCTCCGATCGGCCTGTATGCCCAACGTCACACGACCCGTGACCGCCGTTCTAGGGCTCGTGAGGAAGGCGAGCAGTCGGGGGCGCCGAAACCGCGTTCGGGCAGATCAGCAGGTAGATAGTCAACTGCCCCTTGCCTTTGACCTCACTTGAGCCGCCTCATCATGTCGCGCGCAGCCTCACCAATCATCCGCGCGCTGAAGCCTCGTTCGAGGCACGTAGCTACCGTGTGGGGGTGAGCTCGCAGACCCCTTCATTGGGCGTCATCCAATCTGGCGGCGGAACCCGTTCGCTGCTGATGCGACGTGCCAAGACGCTGTCCCTGCTGAGCATCGCCTGGATGACCATCGAGGCTGGTGTGGCGATCGTCGCGGCCCTCCTGGCGGGGTCCGTCGCGCTTCTCGCCTTCGGCCTGGACTCGCTGATCGAGCTCGTCTCGGCGAGCACGATCCTGTGGCTCTACACAGGCAGCCGCAGCGGCTCGCGCGCGGCCGAGCGCCGCACTCAGGAGCTCATCGCGATTTGCTTCGGCGTCCTCGCGGTGTATGTGATCGTCGATGCGATCAGCACGCTCGCCGGCGGATCGCATCCCGACACGAGCTGGCCGGGGGTGGCGGTAGCGGCGGGGGCGATCATCGTCATGCCGCTGCTCGCCCGCGCGAAGGGAAGCGTCGCGGTGCAGCTCGGGTCCGCGGCGACAGCGGGCGACGCAGCGCAGTCGTGGTTGTGCGCGATCAGCGCCGCAGCGGTACTGGTGAGCATCCTCGCCAACGCCGCCCTCGGTTGGTGGTGGCTTGACCCCATCACGGGGCTCGGGATCGCGGGCCTTGCCGTGCGCGAGGGACGCGAGGCGTGGGCCGGGAACGTCTGCGCCGACTGTGCGCCGATCGCCTTCGAGCCGCACGCTGACTGCGGCGACGAGCACTGCACGACTTGACCCGAGTCAGGCAAGGCAACGCGGGCTGACGGGGACGGCTAGTGGCGCGTTGGCCACAGGCGGCGGGTCGCGACCCCGGCGCTGGTCTCAAGAACCCACTTGCTGCGCTCCTCATCCCACCGCGCGCGCTTGACCTCCGCGCTCGTGCGAATCCGATCCAGCACCTCGTGGCGCTGCGCCACGCCCTCAAGGTAGGTCTGGATCTCGGCCTGGGGAGCCCTCGCAGGTAGAGCACCGGCAGCACGTCGCTCACGCTCGGCGAACGACGGGCCTAGCGCGCCGAGCTGTCAGAGAGCCGTCAACGCTCCGCCGTGCAGCACCCCGCCGGCCGGTGCACCGCTCTGAAAGACCACGCCAGCCGGCCTCGCGCCTCCGCGGCCTCGGCGGTATCCAAGAGGATCCCGACCATAGCCGCGACCCGCAGGGCGCGGGTGCCTACGCCCCGCGCATTGCAGCGTCTGCCGCGGTTGCCAGTCCCTTGGCCGCGTCAAAGAAGGCCTTTGACTGGCCGATGAACAGACCATCGGCGGTGAGCGCCTTGAGGGCACCCATCGCAGCCCCGGTTGTCTTCGTCGGACGAACGATCGAGCATGCCGGCAACGACCTCTTCAGGAAAATTGTCGGCTCGGGCATGATCAGATTCGTTTGAAATTGCTCGCCACCAAGAGGCGGAGCGTTCAGGTCAGGAAACACCAATCCGTTGGTGGGATCGGTCAAGGGAGGCGCGTTGCCCACCTTGTCATGCCACGTCTGAAAGTGCATCGCCTCGGTGGGGCCGATGCTCAGCAGGACGCGCAGCACCTCGGGGTCGGTCACGCGCTGGGCGAGCTGGGGGTAGAGGCTCGTGCCCCCCTGCTCGATCGTGCAGAAATGGAACCCGGCGGTATTGGCGATGGCCTGGATGTGGTCTTTTGGTTTGAGGTCGCCATCGTCTCGCGGGATCGCTGGAAACCTGCCTTCGCTCAAGCCGGGCACCGCCTGCGGGAAGGTGTCGCCGAAGTCGGGGTTTGCGGTGCTGCTGCGGTAGCGCGTGTACCAACTCGTGTCGACTGTGAGTTCCATCAGGTTTGTGAGCCGTCCGATTTGCCGAGCGCCGGTCGCCTTGCTGCTGGGCAATGTGCGGAACGGATCCAGGTCGACGGGTTCCGCGCCCCTGGACGCGAGGTAGGCGTTTATGAAGACGAAGTGGCTGATCTCGTCATCGGTGTTGTCGTGGATGTACTGCGCCATGTCGGCGTCGAGCTTCGACAACGCAGCGGTGTACCGCCGGCTCCCGGTGCCCCCCGGCTCCTCGGAGTCCTGAATTCCCCCGAGCTCGTTGTACTGCTGCCACAGATCCGCCTCGATCAGCTCGGCGGCGGCAAGGAAGCGGAGGATCGCAGCGTCGCCGGTCGTCAGAGCCGAGCTCGGCGTGTCGGCGAGCGCTGCCGCCGCATGGCCCAGCGGCCCCAGGCTCGCCGCGGCGCTGACCGCGAGTCCTGTGGTCAGGAAAGACCGGCGACTGAGCGATCCGACCGGCGCTTTCGTTGGTGCTATCGCGGTCGCGGCGCCGTTGGCGGCCGGAGCGGACTCAGCTGACTTGCGCATCTTGGGGCTCCCGGGATCGTAGTACCGAAGACTGTCTTCTTCCCATGACGCCCCTCGCGCCGCTTTCTTCCTGAACCCTTCGACCTCGCGATTCCCGCCCCATCCGCAAGCCGCGTAGCGAAGTCCGGCGGCGGCGTGCGCTCGGTCAGTGTTGGGCGACAACCGGCGAGTGTCTGATGACAGCCGATTCTTTGGGCCAGTTCCCGGTGGATGGATCATCGGCGTCGCGATCATGCGGACTTGGCCCCCAGGTCGTGTCGGCTTCCCGTGAGCACCGCCGAGGAGCAGACGCGTCTAGCGAAATGCTCGTGTGGGTCACGTCGCCGAACACCCCGACGACGCGATCCCGTTCGACCGGGCCAGGCGAGGGAGCGCCAAGCTGCGTCGCATAGCTCGGGCCGCAGCCGCAGAACCCAGCGCTACGGTTGTACTGGTGGGACTTGACGGCCGCGGATAAGAAGCTCGCGACCGCCTCTACCCCTTCGAAGACGTTCCGACGATGCTGGTTGAACGAGCAGCCGCCTTGCGCGTGAGGTGCCTACGGAAGTGAGACGCCGCTCGCCGGCGGCGCCGGCTGTGCGGTCGTGTACGGAGTGATCGGACCGCTCGACGTGGGATCGGTGACGAGCGGACCGCCGAAGAGCACGATCTGACCATTTCGCACCTGGCCTATCTCGGTGCCGCCATAGCCGCCGTGATTGCTCTTTGAGTAGCGGAACGGAACGAGACCAGGGCCGAGCAGCTTCGAGCCGGTCGTGTTGACGGCGTTGATGAGCCCCTGCCTGGTGAGGTTCTTCCCGGCGACCTGGAGCGCCTGGGCAAGCGTGTAGGCATTTGCCATGCCGTACTCCACGTTGCCGTCGAACGGTGCGCTGGCGTCATAGCGGTCGTGGATCTTCTTGAACAGCGCGACCCACGGATTTGACAGGTCGGCGGTCGAGGGCAGGTAGCCGTCTGTGATCGCGCCCTCGATCAGCGCCGTTCCGGCCTTGCCTTTCGAGAACGTCTTGAGCAGCCCGCCGACCGTGGTCGGATCGATGCCGACGTTCGAGACGACCAGTTGAGGTGTGTAGCCGAGGGTGAATGACGTCAGCTGGCCAAGCGCGGTGTAGATCGGCACGGTGAAGTCGACAAGTACCTGAGCGCCCGCCGCCTTTATCGCGGAGATCTGCGGCGCCACGTTCGTGCCGCCCGGCTGGTAGGCCTGTGCCGAGACGATCTGGCTCGCCGGTACCTCGTCCTTGATCCCGGTCAGTCCGCCGTTGCCGAAGTCGTCGTCCTGGTAGAAGACGCCGATCTTCTTGCCGGCGAAGTGCTGCTTGATGTACTGACCGAGGATCTTCCCCTCAATCGTGTAGTTTGGCTGCCAGCCGTAGGTGTAGGGCTGGGAGGTCCCGTTGTCCCAGCACGGACATCCTGACGCGACGGACATGTCAGGCACTTTCGAGCTGTTAAGGAAGCCGACGACCTTCGTGTGGGTAGGTGTGCCGAGACCCTCGAAGATCCCGAAGACTTTGTCCTGCAGGACGAGTTCATGGACCACGTTGACCGTCTGGGCCGGGTTGTAGGCGTCGTCCTTGTAGGTCAGGTGGATCTTGCGTCCATAGATGCCGCCCTTGGCGTTCAGGTAGTCGAAGAAGGCCTGCGATGCCGGGGCGATCTCGCTGTAGCCCGGGGCGGCGGGACCGGTGAGCGGCTGGTGTGAACCGAACGTGATGCTCGTTGCGCTCACGCCGGGTGCGCTGCTGCTGCTGCTCGAACCGCACCCTGCGATGCCGATCGCAACAACGATCACTCCGGCAATACCGGCCGCCCGAGCCTTGTAGCTACTTAGGATCATCTGCTTCCTCCTCCTAGTGGTTTGCCCGCTCGTGAATGATTTGTAAAGCAATCCGCATTTTCCTACGGCGCAGCTCCCTTCGCACGGGGCCCTCGCCGCTTACCTACCCGCGAAACGACCGCCCGCACGCCGCCCTGGATGCCACTCGGCCAGACGAGCATCGCGGTAATCAGGACAAGCCCATAGATCGCGAGGGGCATGTTGGCCGAGACGCCGGTAGATAGGGAGAACGAGTGGGCGATGTCGTTTGTCCAGCTCGGCAACAAGACCAGCACCGCCGCGCCCCAGACTGCGCCGAGGAGCGACCCCAGCCCACCCAGAACGATCGCCGTGAGCAGCGAGAGGGAGAGCTCCAGCTGAAACGCGCCAGGCGAGGCGAGCTGCAGCACCACCGTAAGCAGTCCCCCGCCGAGCCCAGCGCAGGCAGCGCTCAGGACAAAGGCGAGCGTCTGTACGCGTCCCACGCGAAGCCCGCACAGCGAGGCGGCGATCTCGTCGTCGCGGACGGCGCGGAAGGAGCGGCCCACACCGCTGCGCACGAGGTTGTTCATCACGAACAGCACAACCAGCGCACCAAGGCCCGCGATCCATGCCTCCCAGCGCTCGAGCGGGAAGTTCGCGCCGAGCCAGGACGGCGGCGTGGGGGGGTTGACGACGAGCCCATTCTCCCCACCGAAGGTGCCCGTGTACTTGTCCGCCAGCGCCGGCAGGCCGATCGCGAACGCGAGCGTCGCGCCGGCGAGGTAGGGACCGCGCAGACGAGTCGCGGCGGCGCCGACGGCGATCCCGACGAGCGTGGTGAGAGCGACCGCCGCGAGCAGCGCCGGCACGAGCGGCCAGTGTTCGTTGCCGATGAGCAGCGCGACGGTGTAGGCGCCCACCGCCATCAGCGCGCCGTGGCCGAGGGATATCTGGCCGCTCAGCCCCGTGAGCACGGTGAGACCCGCGAGCACCGCGAAGTAGTAGGCGCCGTTGGCGAGCTGCAGCTCGTTGTAGGCCCCGAGCGCCTCGCTGGCAATGAACAGGACCGCGCCAGCGAACACGACCAGCCCAAGCGAGCGCGCCAGCGTGTTGTGAGATCCCTGGATTCGCGCCAGCACAGTGTTCATACGCGCCGCTCCTGTGTGCTGGAGAACAGCCCGCCGGGGCGGATCATCAGGACGGCGATGAGGATCACGAGCGCCGCCAGCGTGACCAGCGACGCGCCCTCGTAGCCCGATACGTAGGAGAGCACGAGGCCCAGCGCGACACCGCCCACGACAGCCCCGACGGGACTGTCGAGCCCACCGAGCACAGCGGCGGTGAATCCGAAGATGAGAATCGGATCGAACTGGTTGGGTCCGACGAACACGGCCGGCGCGACGAGTAACCCGGCGAGCGAGCCCACCAGCGCCGCGAGCGCCCACCCGAGCGTGAACATGCGCCCGACGCGCACGCCGAGCATGCGTGCGACCTCCGGCTGGAACGCCGCGGCCCGCATCTTCAGCCCGATCGTCGTGCCGCGAAACAGCGCCGCAAGACCGGCCGCGACACCGATCACCACGAGCACCGTGAAGGTGTCGTTTGGCGCAAACAGCACGTGCGTGCCCCCGACGTCGTAGCCGCGGATCGAAAAGGCAGGGGGGAATGATCGCGGCGTGTTGCCCCAGATCATTCCGGCGAGCGCCTGCAGCAAGATGAGGAGCCCGAGCGCGACGATCACCGCGTTCAACGGAGGACCCGACTCAACCCTCCGCATCAGCGCGCGCTCCACGACGGCGCCGAGCACGAGGCCGCACACCAGCGCGACCGCAAAGCCGAGCCAGTAGGAGCCGCTCGTGCCGATCACGCTCGATGCGATGAAGGTCGTGATCATGAGCATTCCGCCCTGCGCGAAGTTGACGATCCGCGTCGCGCGCCAGGTGAGCACGAGTGCCAGCGCGACCACGGCGTACACCGCCCCGGTCGAGATCCCGTTCAGTGTCAGGTCGATGAATCTCGTCATCCTCAGAATCCCAGATAGGCCTTGCGTAAGCCCTCGTCGGCGGAGAGCGTCTGCGCCGCGTCGTCGGCGACGACGCGGCCAAGGTTGAGCACCACACCGCGGTGGGCAATCGACAGGGCGCTGCGCGCGTTCTGCTCGACGAGCAGGACAGCGAGCTCGCGCTCTGCCGCGAGTTTCGAGATCAGTTGCATGATCTGGGCGCTCACAAGGGGCGCGAGCCCCAGCGAGGGCTCATCGAGCAGCAGCACGCGTGGGCGCGCCATTAGGGCCCGACCGATCGAGAGCATCTGGCGCTCGCCGCCCGAGAGCGAGGCTGCGAGCTGCCCGCGGCGCTCACGCAGCGGCGGAAAGAGCTCATAGATCTCGCCCAGGGTCGCCGCCTCAGCGCCTCGCCAAAGACCCCCAAGACGCAGGTTCTCCTCGGTCGAGAGCTCGGCGATGACACCACGACCCTCGGGTACATGCGCGAGTCCGCGCCTTACAATGTCCTCGACCGGGACGCCGAGGATGTCCTCGCCGTCGAGCCGCACGCGCCCGTCGCTCGCTCGCTCGAGCCCGGAGATCGTGCGCAGCAGCGAGGTCTTGCCTGCGCCGTTTGCGCCCAGCACGGTCGTGATGCTTCCCTCATTGACGGCGAGCGTGACCCCGTCCACGGCACGCACGGGCCCGTAGTCGGTCGTGAGCTTCTCGATCTCGAGACGTGCCATCGCGCTCAGGTGTCCCCTCTGGCCGCGGCGGAAGCGACGCTCTCGCCGGCCTCGCGACCCAGATAAGCCTCGAGCACCTGCGGGTCGCGCTTGACCGTCTCGGGATCGCCCTGCGCTATCACGCGCCCGAAGTCGAGGACCACGACCCGGTCGCATGCCGACATCACGAGATCCATACGATGCTCGACGAGCATCACTGCCATCGATCCACGCAACGCGTGGATGCGCTCGCCCAGCTCGCGCACCTCATCGGCTCCGAGGCCCCCGGCAGGCTCGTCGAGCAGAAGCAGCTGCGGCTCGCCCACAAGCGCGCGAGCGAGGGCCACGCGCTTTTGCACCGGGAAGGCGAGGGTCTGCGGCAACCGGTCCGCGACATCCTCGCATTCCAGGTCGCGCAGGGTCGCGAGCGCGCGCTTGCGCAGGGCGCGCTCGTCGCGATCGGATCGCGGCAAGCCCAGCAGCGCGCTCGCTACACCGACACCGCGGAATCGCTGCGCGCCGACCATCACGTTCTCGAGCACGCTCAGTCGTGGAAACAGCCCTACGCCCTGCAGCGTGCGCGCGATGCCGATCCGGGCGAGCCGGTCCGTGCGGACCTTCGTCAACGTCCGGCCCTTCCACTCGAGCGCCCCTGACTGTGGCTGCACAAAGCCGCAGATGACGTTGAACAGAGTCGTCTTGCCAGCCCCGTTGGGGCCGATGATGCCCAGGACTTCGCCACTAGCAATCTCGAATGAGACAGCGTCAAGCGCCGTGATGCCACCAAAGCGCACCGTCAGCGAGTGCGCGGCGAATACAGCATCCCGGGAAGGGATCCCCTCGTGTCCCATGCTCTCCAAATCTACAGACAAATCCGACATGAAACGATCGAGAACTCCGCGGACGACCTCTCCATCACGGTCGGCTCCTGACGGCTGGTTCGAGCGGCCTTGCCCGCCCTCCGAATGGGTGTCGCGCAGTACCGGTTGTGCGACGCTTACCACTACTGCTCACCGAGATCGCGAACTATCGCGCTCACCCGGCGCGCGGCCGATGGCGCTCGCGGCGGGCCTCGGCGACGCTGCCGCCTTGACACACTCCGGCTCGGGTACGCCCGGCCTAGCTGCCGACCACAGCGCGTGGCGCGCCGACGGACGAGCCCGAGAACGGGCCCGCTCGAGCAGCTCCTCACGCTCGCCCGAGGCTGAACTGTCGTCCGATGAGCGACGGCTCGTCCGAGTACAGGATCCTCCCGCCCGTAGACCAAACCTTGACGCGCACGATCGAACCGGCGAGCACCTGACCCACGACCACGTCGTCCAGGCGAGTCAGCGCCGCGCGATCGCCGCGCAGGACACCGTCAGTGAGACCGGCGGCTTCCACCAAGTGTCCCTCCGCTTCGACGCGCTCGCGCGAATCTCGACGCGCCTCTTCGATCGTTATCGACCGCAGCGCAAAGAACCCGCCGACCACCACCACGGCGATCGCCGCGAGGCTGCCGAGCATGAACCGCCCGACCGCCGAGCCGATGCTGGGCGGGTCCGCTGAACGGCTCGACCGTCGCCTTCGATTCTCACCGGCACCGGTCACGGCGCCCATGATGCCGGTTACCCACCGGGCGCGCACGACCTCTGCGACCAAAGTCTCGTTGCGGCTCGGACCGTACCACCAGCATCCCGCGAGAACAAGCCGTTTGCAGGGGCTTGCTCTGATCGGGGAGATTGGATCAAGAAGACGCGATCATCCAGGCGGCATCATCCACGCCTGACCCGACCAAGTTTACGCACCCCACAACGACCTGGCACACCACATGCCCGCAGCCCGAACCAAACGCGGACCGGCTCATCGCGGGACGGTTATCAGGGCTTCGACCAGTCGCTGGACCCGTGCCCTGGTGTCGCCAAGCCGCGCCATCCCGGCCCCTGAACCAGGAGCCGGGATGGTTCGACCTTCGGGTAAATGGTCGGGGACCCCTGACGAAGACCGAACAAAGGTCAACCGGGGGCCGGGCTGGCCCTGCGTCCGGGCTGCGGCGGGCTGTGCTCGTCCTGGGTCGGCTGTCAGGGGAGCGGCGACTCGTGCCTTCGCCCGGCTAAGCGCCGGCGAGCTCGTGGACCGCTTGGGCAGCGGGCACGATGCTGCCGATCCGCCCGGCGGTCTCGCCTGCGTAAAGCGGAGTGATCTCCACGAGACGCTCATCCATGCCCCGCAGGATCGACGCGGGACCGTAGAACGGCAGCGAGCGCCGTTGCATGCGCAGCGCGCTGGCGCTC
>DAIRTT010000086.1:9328-10577 GCA_036803745.1 Solirubrobacteraceae bacterium
TGCAGCGACCCGGTTGAGCGCGCGCACCGGCCCGGGGCCGAGCTGGCTGCTGCGACACCAGCGTTCGGTCGCCGCGTTGGGCACCACCCGGTGGCGCTGATGCCACGCGACGCTGAACAGGAGCGTCTCGATCGTGTCGGTCGCGCCGAGCACACGCTGCTTGTAGGCGGGGTGAGCCGCGCACTCCTCCGTCAGCAGGAAGCGGGTGCCGGCGACCGCCGCCGCTGCACCTGCGTCGAGGGCGCGGCGCACGTCCTCGGCCTCGGCGATGCCGCCGGCGAGCAGCACCGGACGGTCTCCCGCGACATCGAGCGCCTTGGGCAGGAACTCGAGCGCGGGCTCAACTCCGAGCAGATGGCCACCCGCCTCGATCCCCTGCGCGATCAAGCCGTCGGCGCCGTCGTGCAGGGCGCGTGCCGCCTGCGCGCGTGTGCCCACCTGCTGCAGCACGAGTAGGCCGGCGGCGTGCAGGTGCTCGACCAGCCCCGCGTCGAAGCCACAGAACAGCACCACGCAGTCCGCGCCGGCATCCACACATGCCTGCACGTGGCTCTTGCTCACGAACGGCATCAGCAGGTTGACCGCCATCGGACGGCCGGGCGCGAGGGTGCGCGCCCGCACGATCTGATCGTGCATCTCCTGCGGGTCAACCATTATCCCGACGGTGCCCAGCCCCCCGGCAGCCGAAACGGCGCCGGCCAGCTCCGCGCCGGAGGTACCTCCACCCATGCCAGCCTGCACGATCGGATGCTGAAGACCCAGACGGTCGAGCAAAGCCATGGTCGGAGAAACCATACCCTTCCTCGTCCGCGGACGGCGGCCCGGCAGCACGACGATTCCCAGGTCTTCTAGTTCATCCACGCCAGCGCAGGACAGCGAGCTCCAGGACGCGGCGTAGGACGGCGCAAAGGACGTACTAGGGCACAGGGACCATCCCGATCGCGGGCCAAGACTGGAAACGCCAGGGCCGCGATCGCATCGTCCTCACCACAGTTCTGGTACCCGGATGAGGCGGTCCGATGTTTAGGCACCCGACAGGCTCCTCAGGCGGGTCGGCCGATCCGTACGCCCCAAGCGGGCGCGCCGGCTCGCAGCCCAGCTCGCCGCCAATTACGCATCGGCCGTCGTCGTGCTCGCGAATCTCGCGCTCATGGTTTTCAAGCCGTGAGTGCGAGCACGGCTGAACACGGCCTGTCTGCTGCCCGGAAACGAGGGAGAGGCGGCCAGCTTGCTGGATGCGTATTTGACG
>DAIRTT010000087.1:0-10551 GCA_036803745.1 Solirubrobacteraceae bacterium
CGCGCTCGACGGTTGGCACGGTGACCGAGATCTATGACTATCTGCGCCTGCTGTGGTCGCGGGTCGGCAAGCCGCACTGCCCGCTCTGCGGGCGGCCGATCGTCGGCCAGTCGGCCGAGCAGATCATCGATCAGGTCATGGAGCTGGCGGAGGGCAGTCGCTTCATGGTGCTCGCACCGGTCGTGCGAGGACGCAAGGGTGAGTACGGCAAGCTGCTGCAGGAGCTCCGCACGGACGGCTTCACGCGCGTCAAGATCGACGACCGCGTTCGCATGCTCGAAGAGTCGATCGTGCTCGACAAGCGCTACAAGCACGACATCTCGGTAGTGGTCGACCGGCTGGTCATGCGCCACGACGTGCGCAAGCGCCTCGCCGACTCGATCGAGACGGCCGTCGGTCTCGCCGAAGGGCTGATCGAGATCGAGATCGTGGGCTCGAGCACGGCGGGCGAGGACGAGGCCCAGCACACCAAGGGCGCGAAGGGCGCCCGGGCGCCGTCGGGGCAGATCGTGCCCGGAGTGGCTCCCGACCCCGGGACGGTGTTCACCTTCTCCGAGCGCTTCGCCTGCCCTGAGCACGGACCTTCGCTCGTCGAGCTCGAGCCGCGGATCTTCTCCTTCAACTCCCCGCACGGCGCCTGCGACGTCTGCACCGGCCTCGGCTCGATGATGGAGATAGATCCCGAGCTCGTCGTGCCCGACCCCACGCTCTCAATCGGCGAGGGCGCGCTGGCGCCATGGGCCAACAGCGCCTCCAACTACTACGAGCAGGTCACCGAGGCGATCGCTGAGATGTATCAAATCGACCTCGACGCGCCGTGGGAAGCGCTGAGCGACGAGCAGCGCGACGTGTTCCTCAACGGCACCGACGGCGAGCCCGTGCAGGTCACGTATCGCAACCGCTACGGGCGCAGGCGCTCATACGCGACGCGCTTCGAGGGGATCGTCAGGAACCTCCAGCGCCGCTACCGCGAGACCGACTCTGAGTGGACGCGGGAGAAGATCGAGGAGTTCATGTCGCTGCGCGCCTGCCCGGCATGCGGCGGCGCGCGCCTGCGGCCGGAGTCGCGAGCGGTGTTCGTCGGCGGTACTCGCATCGAGGACTTCTGCGCGCTCTCGGCGCGGCGGGCGCTCGAGTGGCTCGAGGACGTCGAGCTCTCGGAGACCGATCGCCATGTCGCACGGCTGATCCTGCGCGAGATCTCCGAGCGCCTCCAGTTCCTCGAGAACGTCGGCATCGGCTACCTGTCGATGGAGCGTGCGGCCGCGACCCTGTCGGGCGGCGAGGCTCAGCGGATCCGGCTGGCGACCCAGATCGGCTCCTCGCTGGTCGGCGTCCTCTACATCCTCGACGAGCCCTCGATCGGGCTGCATCAGCGCGACAACTCCAAGCTGATCGCCACGCTCGAGCGCCTGCGCGACCTCGGCAACACGGTCATCGTCGTCGAGCACGACGAGCAGACGATGCGCGCGGCCGACCACCTCGTCGACCTCGGCCCCGGCGCAGGCGAACACGGCGGGCGGATCGTCGCCCAGGGAACGGCCGAGGAGGTCCAGAAGGTCAAGGGGTCGCTGACGGGCCAGTTCCTCTCGGGGGCACGCACGATCGAGATCCCGGCGCGCAGGCGGACACCGACCGGCTACATCGAGATCCTCGGCGCCAGCCAGCACAACCTTCGAGACATAGACGTCCACGTGCCCCTCGGTGTGCTGACGTGCGTGACCGGCGTGTCGGGCTCGGGCAAGTCGACGCTCGTCAACGATGTCCTCTTCAAGGCGGTCGCCAGCCGCCTGCACCGCGCGCGCAAGCGTCCCGGCGCTCACCGGTCGATCAGCGGCCTCGAGGAGCTCGACAAGATCATCGCGGTCGACCAGTCGCCGATCGGGCGTACGCCGCGGTCGAACCCCGCGACGTACACGGGTCTCTTCGACGTCATCCGCGACCTGTTCTCAAAGACGCAGGAGGCCCGGGCCCGCGGCTACAAGCCGGGTCGCTTCAGCTTCAACGTCAAGGGCGGGCGCTGCGAGGTCTGCCGCGGGGACGGCCAGATCAAGATCGAGATGCACTTCCTGCCCGACGTGTACGTCCCGTGCGAACAGTGTCACGGCAAGCGCTACAACCGCGAGACGCTCGAAATCCGCTTCAAGGGGCGCAGCATCGCCGACGTGCTCGACATGCCGGTCGAGGAGGCGCTGAAGTTCTTCGAGCACATCCCCAAGGTTCGCCGCCGCCTCGAGACGCTCGACGCGGTCGGGCTTGGCTACGTGCGCCTGGGCCAGCCGGCGACAACGCTGTCCGGCGGTGAGGCGCAGCGCGTCAAGCTCGCGACCGAGCTGTCGAAGATCGCGACCGGCAACACCCTCTACATCCTCGACGAGCCCACGACAGGGCTGCACTTCGCCGACGTCCAGCGTCTGCTCGAGGTGCTCCAGCGGCTGGTCGACGCGGGCAACAGCATCGTCGTGATCGAGCACAACCTCGACGTCATCAAGTGCGCCGACCGGCTCATCGACATGGGCCCCGAGGGCGGGGAGGAGGGCGGCATGGCGATCGCGCTCGGCACTCCCGAGGAGGTGGCGGCCGAGCCCGCCTCTCACACCGGCCGGTTCCTGGCCGAGCTCGTGACGCCCGCCGCGGCACCCGCCTCGACGAGGCGTGGCAAACCGCCGCGCAGGCGACGGCCCAAGATCGCCGCCTGAGCTCGATGGAGGACCTCGCGCGGCAGGCGCGCCTGTGGAGCCAGAAGTGGCGCTGGTATGAGCGCAACTCGCTGCCCTGGAACCGCGCCCGGATTCACTGGGAGCTCATGCGCCGCGAGGCGTTCGTTCGCTGGCCCGTCCACGGCAACGTGCTCGAGGCGCTCCAGGACGGCCGCATGGAGATCGGCGCCGGAGTGCTGCTCGAGCCGGGCGTGTGGATCACGGCGCCCGGCCAGGCGCGGGTACGGATCGGCGCCGGGACGTTCCTCAACATGGGCGTGATGGTCGCCTCGCACGAGCTCGTCGAGATCGGCGAGCACTGCATGCTCGCCAACGGCTGCTTCGTCTCAGACGCCAGCCACCGCTTCGACGATCCCGAGAAGCCGATCACCTGGCAGGGTTTCGAGAGCAAGGGGCCGACGCGCATCGGGGCGAACTGCTGGCTCGGCGCGAACGTCGTGGTCACCAGCGGCGTGACGATCGGCGAGCGCTGCGTGATCGGTGCCAACAGCGTCGTGACGAGCGACATCGAGCCGTTCTCGATCGCCGCCGGCGCCCCCGCCAGGGTCCTGCGGCGGATCGAGGTCCAAACGCGCTAGCGTCCCGGCGATGGAGCTGTATGAGGCGATGCGCTGCGCGCCGACGAGCCGGCGCTTCAAGCCCGACCCCGTCCCGCGCGAGGTGCTCATGCGCGCACTCGAGAACGCCCGCTTCGCGCCCAGCGGTGGCAACCGTCAGGGCTGGCGCGTCGTCGTCGTGGAGGAGCCCGAGCGCCGACGTGCCCTGCGCGACCTCTACCTGCCCGCGTGGCGCGCCTACACCGAGCAGACGGGCGCCGCGCAGATGCTCGCCCGACCCGAGGACTTCGAGCCGCGACGGACGCGCATGGTCAAGCTGGCCGACGAATACGCCGAGACGCTCGATCAGGTGCCCGTCCATCTCGTGATCGGGGTTCGTCTCGAGGACCTCGCCGTCACCGACGCCGAGCTCCCGCGCCAGAGCATCGTCGGCGGCGCCTCGATCTACCCGTTCGTCCAGAACCTCCTGCTGGCCCTCCGCGGCGAGAATCTCGCGGCGGCGATGACGACGCTGCTCGTACCCGCCGAGACCGAGGTCAGGAAGCTGCTCGAGATTCCCGACGAGATCGCCCTCGCGGCCCACGTCGGCGTCGGCTATCGGGCAAATGACTGGCCCAAGCAGCTCTCGCGCAAGCCGGTCTCGGAGTTCGCCTTCTCCGAGCGCTTCGGCGATCCCCTGAGCTGATCCGCTGGCCGGTCGTGCCTGTGGCGACCTCCAGGCCGAGGCCGGTCGCGCTGTTCGCGTAGGCGAGCTGCTTGCCGAGCGTGCTGACGCCGTTGGCGGCCGGCAGCGGCGCGAACTCGACCGTCGAGAGCACGCCCAGGGCGTTGCCCGAGGCGTCCATGAAGCCGCTGCCCGAGTCACCGGGGATGTGTCGGGTCCAATATGGAGTCGCGGCGTACAGATGCGACTCCTGTAGGGCTCTCGACTGAAGGCGTTACCAAAAGCCCGCGGGTTCAAACATGTGGCAAACCGGCTCGATGCGCGATCGCGTCGCCTCAGGCGTCGGGCGCGCCCCGTAGCTGGGATCTCAGCTCGTCGAGCTCGGCCGGCTTGATCGAGTAGGTGTGCTCGGGCCCCGGGTAACGGCGCGAGCGCACGTCCTCGGCGTAGGCGGCGACGCCGTCGTTCATGTCCTGTTGGAGGTTGGCGTAGCGCTTGACGAAGCGGGCTCCGAGGCCGTCGCGGATGCCGAGCAGATCGTGGAAGACGAGCACCTGGCCGTCCGTCGCCGGGCCCGCGCCGATCCCAATCACGGGGATCGTGAGCAGCTTCATGAGCTCCTCCGTCACGCCCGCCGGGATCGCCTCGAACACGAGAGCGAAGCAGCCGGCCTCCTGAAGGGCAAGTGCCTCCGCGGCGATCTGCGACGCTGCGCCGGCGGTACGGCCCTGCGCCTTCCACCCTCCGAGCGCGGTTGCCGTCTGGGGCGTCAGCCCGACGTGCCCCATCACGGGGATCCCGGCCGAGACGATCGCGCGGGCTCGGCGGACGGAGGACTCCCCGCCGCCCTCGAGCTTGACCGCCTCGCAGCCGGCCTCCTTGACCATTCGCATTGCGGTCGTGATCGCCTGTTCGTCTGAGACCTCGTAGGAGCCGAACGGCAGGTCGCCAATCAGCAGCGGGGTGCTCAGACCGCGTCGCACGGCGCGCGCGAGCACCAGCATGTCGTCGAGCTCGACCGGGGTGGTCGTGTTGTAGCCGAGGACCGTCGTCGCGGCCGAGTCGCCCACGAGAACGAGGTCGACGCCGGCAGACTCGGCGGCGCGGGCGCTCGGATAGTCGTATGCGGTGACCATCACGATCGGGTCGGCCAGCCGCTTCTTCTCGGCCAGCAGCGGCAGGGTCATCGGCAGGCGGCCGGGATCGGTGGGGGTCTGGACGGCGGGATGGCTGGACATGGGTGTTCCTCTCTGACTCCGGTTGACGCCAGCTCTAGCTGAGCAGGGTCGCCACCTCGTCGTCGATGGTCACGATGCGGTTCCTCTGAGCCTCGACGTGGACGACGCGGGGCTCGTAGTGCTCCAGCTCGACACGGTCGTACTGGCCGTAGGAGATGACGATGATGGTGTCCCCACGATGCACCAGGCGGGCGGCGGCTCCATTGACGCACATGTCGCCCGAGCCGCGCCGGCCGGCGATCGTGTAGGTCTCAAAGCGCGCCCCGTTGTCGACGTCGACAACGTGGACCTGCTCGTGCTCGAGGATGTCGGCTGCCTCCAGCAGGTCGGGATCGATCGTGATCGAGCCGACGTAGTGAAGGTCGCAGTCGCTCACCGTCGCGCGGTGGATCTTCGACTTGAGCATCACGCGCTGCATGTGGTGATCGCCTCTCCTGGTCGTGTGGTGGGCTCGGCCGGAGATCCGGCCGCGAGGGTCGTGTTGTCGATCAGGCGGACATCGCCGACGCGAGCCGCGATCGCGAGCAGTCCGTCGCGCTCCAGGTGCTCGAGCGGCTCGAGCGTGTCGGGATCGACGAGCGCGAGGTACTCGAGCTCTACATCGGCCGCGCGCAGGGGTGCCTCGGCCGCAGCCAGCAGGGCTTGCGTCGAGCGCTCGCCCGCGCCGGCGAGATCGCCGGCGGCGTGGAGGGCTGCCGAGAGGGCGCGGGCGCGGGTCCGTTCCTGGGGCCCGAGCAGGGCGTTGCGGCTCGACATAGCCAGCCCGTCGTGCTCGCGCACGGTCGGCAGGGCCCGTACCTGCACCGGCAGGTTGAGGTCCGCGACCAGGCGGCGGATGACGAGCACCTGCTGAGCGTCCTTCTGGCCGAAGTAGGCCAGGTCGGGAAGGACCATCGCGAGCAGCTTGGTCACCACCGTCGTCACGCCGCGGAAGTGCTCGGTCCCGCGGCTGGCACCCTCCAGTCGCTCGGTCAGGCCCAGGACCTCGACCGACGTGGCGAACCCGTGGGGGTAGACCTCCTCGACGGAGGGCGTGAACAGGATGTCCGCTCCCGCGTCGCGCGCCAGCCGGGCGTCGCGCTCCTCGCTGCGGGGGTAGCGCTCGAGGTCGGTCGACTCGTTGAACTGAGCCGGGTTGACGAACAGTGAGACCACGACCACGTCGCAATCTCGGCGCGCGTGGCGGATCAGCGACAGATGGCCGTCGTGGAGGGCGCCCATCGTCGGAACGAGTCCGATCGTGCGCTCCTCGCGCCTGGCCGGGGCCAGTGTGGCGCGCAGCTCCTCGACGGTGCGCACGGTCCTCATGCGCAGGGCGGGGTGGAGGTAGTGGAGCTCATCGGTTTCGGTCCAGTTCCCTTCGGATACCGGCGCGACTTCAGATGTACTACGGGTCTTGCTTCAGGTCCACCTCGAGCTGACTCGATGGCGGCCTTCCACCGATGATACAGCCGCAGGCGGCTTTGTAAAAGCGGCTTGCCGCTGTGTGCGCAAGGTCACATATGGGCCTTCTCTGTATAAGGCCCCGGGCTGTCACTCGGGTCGCCGCTCATTCGATCTCGTGCTCCCGATCCTCAGCTTCCGTACCGGGCGGCGGCATCGGGTCGCCTAGCTCGTCGAAGCGCCGAAGTTCCTGCCGCGCCGGATCATCGGTGCCACCAGGCACGCCGCCAGCGCCACGGGTCCACCAGAACCCGACGATCAGCAGGACAACAATCGCGATAGCGATGATGGCATCGAGCATGCGGCGAACCGTACCGCTCGGCGCTTATACAGAGAATGACCATGTGTGCGCAAGGTCACACCCGGCGGGCGATCACCACGCGTCGATGTGGGAGCGGCGCTTGCCGTCGCTGCGCCACCACTCGCCGCCGCCCTCCTCGAGGAGCGTCGCGATCCAGCGGCGGGAGTCGGCGGGATCGATGACGTCGTCGATCTCGCCGTAGGCGGCCATGTTGATACCGCGGCCACGCTCGTAGGCGGCGGCGACGGTCTGCCGAAACAGCCGCTCGCGCTCGTCGGGGTCCTCGACTGCCTCGAGCTCTCGGCGCATGCCGAGGCGGACGGCTCCCTCGAGCCCCATCGCGCCGAACTCCGAGGTCGGCCAGGCGACCGTGAAGAGCGGCACCTTGAAGCCGCCGCCGGCCATCGCCTGGGCGCCCAGCCCGTAGCCCTTGCGCAGCACGATCGTGCCCATCGGGACGGTCAGGTTGGCGCCGCCGAGGAACATGCGCGAGAAGTGGCGCACGGTGGCGGTTCGCTCCGCATCCGGCCCGACCATGAAGCCCGGGGTGTCGCACAGGAAGAGGATCGGCAGCGCGAAGGCGTCGCAGAGCTGCATGAAGCGCGCAGCCTTGTCGGCGCCGTCGGCGTCGATCGCGCCACCGAGATGGGTGGGATTGTTGGCCACGACACCCAGCGAGCGCCCGTCGAGTCGCGCCAGCGCGGTCACCATGCCCGCCCCGAAGCCGTCGCGCAGCTCGAGCACGGAGCCCTCGTCGAACAGCGTCTCGATCACCCGCCTGACGTCGTAGACGCGCTTGCGCTGCTGCGGGATCAGGTCGCGCAGCGCCTCCTGGTCGGGTGGGGCGAGAGGATCGACCGGGCCGCGGAAGTAGGACAGGTAGCGCTTGGCCAGCGCAACGGCCTCGCGCTCGTCGGCGGCGCGCAGGTCCACGACGCCGTTGGCGTGCTGGACATCGATCGGCCCGACCTCCGATGGGTGGTGGACACCGAGGCCGCCGCCCTCGATCATCGCCGGTCCGCCCATGCCGATGCTCGAGTCCTCGGTCGCGATCACCACGTCGCAGCAGCCGAGCAGGGCCGCATTGCCCGCGAAGCAGTAGCCAGAGGCGATCCCGATGAGCGGCACGAGGCCGCTGAGCGCGGCGAACAGGGCGAACGCGCGGCAGTCCAGACCGGCAACGATCGGCATGTCGACGTCGCCAGGACGCCCGCCGCCGCCCTCGGCGAACAGGACCACGGGCAGCCTGCGGCGCTCGGCGAGCTCGAACAGGCGGTCCTTCTTGAGGTGATTGCGCATGCCCTGTGTGCCCGCCAGGACCGTGTAGTCATACGACATCGCCACGCACGGGCGACCGTCGACCTCGCCGAGGCCGCCCACCAGACCGTCGGCGGGCGTGCGCGTGATCAGCTCCTCGCGCGAACGGCGACGCTCCTGGGCGGCGAACAGGAGCGGGCCGTACTCGACGAAGCTGCCGTCGTCGAGCAGGTCGGCGAGGTTCTCGCGGGCCGTCCGGTGCCCGCGCTCGTGGCGGCGCGACACGGCCTCGGTGCGGGCCGCGTCGAGGCCGATCTCGTGGCGCTCGCGCACCGCGCGCAGGTCCTCGCGCTCGACACCGGCGCCGAGCGCGTCCGCCTGCGCCGGGGGCTGGGCGACCTCGCCGTCGTGGTCACGTGAATCGATCGTGACCAGGAGCTGCCCCTCCTCGACCGCGTCGCCGACGGCGACTGCGTGCTCGCCGACGACGCCTGCGACCTCGGCCAGAACCTCGTGCTCCATCTTCATCGCCTCGAGCACCACCAGCGGTCCGCCGGCCTTGACCGTCTCCGATGGCGCCCTCGGGATCGCCACGACCACGCCGGCGAAGGGGGCGGTCACTGCGTGGAGGTGCGGGGAGGCCATCGGGAGATCATCGCTGAAGGCCCGCGTCCCGTGTCCGGCTGGTGTTTAGAGTGCAGCGATGGCGCCCCCAAACAGTTCAGGCGATCCCGAGACGCGGCGCGAGCAGCTCAAGGAGCTGTTCGTTCAGGCGCGCGGTTGCGTGCGCTGTCCGGAGCTGGCGGCCACACGCAAACAGGTCGTGTTCGGCGCCGGCAACGCCGACGCGGAGCTCATGTTCGTCGGCGAGGCGCCGGGCGCGAGCGAGGACGAGCAGGGGGTGCCGTTCGTCGGAAGGGCCGGAAAGCTGCTCGAGGGCCTGCTCCAGGAGATTGGACTCGAGCGAGCTGACGTGTTTATTGCGAACGTCTTGAAGTGCCGCCCCCCCGGAAACCGCGACCCGCTGCCCCTGGAGATCGAGAACTGCCGGGAGTATCTGCTCCGCCAGGTCGCGCTGATCGAGCCCGCCGTCATCTGCACGCTCGGCAACTTCTCGACCAAGCTGCTGCGCGGCGACCCGACGGGAATCAGCCGCCTGCACGGCCAGCCGGAGGTGATCGAGCTCGGGGCGAGGGCCGTGCGGCTCTATCCGATCTATCACCCCGCGGCCGCTCTCTACACGCCCCGCATGCTCGAGACGCTGCGCGAGGACTTCGCTCGCCTGCCCGAGCTCCTGGCCATGGGCGCCCCCGAGCAGCCGCCTGGGCCGGCCGAGGCCGAGGCCGAGATTGGCCGCGAGGCCGACTTTGAGCCCGCGACCCCCGATCGGGCGGCCGGCGAGAATCCCGCGGATGAGGCGGCCGAGGCCGACCAGCTCGGCCTGTTCTAGACCGCGTCCAGTCCCGCACTGGACACTTTCTGGATGCAATTCCCCTGCAAAAGAGGGCTTTCCCGGGATTCGTCGAAATTTCTTGGCCAGGGCCTAAAGTCGACCGCTCAGGCTGCCGATGCAGACCCTGTCTCCATCCCTCCAGGAGTAACCGACCGGCCCGCGCCCCATTCTCCCGCGGGTCGGTCCATTTAACGGGCCGCCCACCCGATCGCCACGCGGTCCCGGGGCGTGCGGCGGGCAGGCTTTAGAGTCTCGGGGTGGCCGTGCGCAGGATCGAAACCACCGGCTCCGCCGAGACCGAATCGCTCGGCGCCGAGTTGGCGGCCACGCTGACCGGTGGCGATGTCGTGCTCGTCATCGGCGAGCTCGGCGCGGGCAAGACGACGCTCGTCCGCGGCGCCGCGAGGGCGCTCGGGGTCCACGACCCGGTCACGAGTCCCACATTCAGCATTGGGCACCGCTACAGCGGCGACTCGGTCACCGTCTCGCACCTCGATCTGTACCGGCTCGGCGGCCTCGAGCATGAGGATCCGGCTCTCCTGGCCGACTACCTCGGGCCGGGCCGGATCGCGTTCGTAGAGTGGCCCGAGGAGGGCGCGGGCGAGCTCTCCGAGGCCCGCCTGCGGGTGACGCTCAGCCATCGCGGCGGTGATCGTCGGCACATCGAGGTCGACGACGTCGCCGGCCGGGCCGGGCGGGCGTCCGAGTGATCGTTCTGGGTCTCGATACCGCGACGTCGGCGACCGCCGTCGCGCTGCGCCTCGAGGACGGACGCTCAAGCGAAGCACGCGACGATCCGGCTGCCGGCGAGCATCCGGGGCACGCGACGCGGCTGCTCGCGATGGCCGAGGAGCTGCTGGGCGAGGCCGGCATCGCCTGGGGGGAGATCGGGAGGATTGCCGTCGGGGTGGGGCCGGG
>DAIRTT010000088.1:0-10504 GCA_036803745.1 Solirubrobacteraceae bacterium
ACCTTCTCGATCACCAGAAGCGCGGAAGCCGTCATCACTCGAACATGCACACAGGTAGCCGCGAGCAAAGGTTGCCCCAGCGGTAGCTGGTGAGGCTCGCCGGATCAGGGCCTCCTTGTTGTCCCGGTGTCCGATGATGCGGGTGCAGCGCGGGCGGCCGACTACGCCCGCGCGCGCATCCCGCTGGCGACGGTGAAAGGAGATAAGCCCGTCGCCAAGTCTCATAGCCATTCCGCCCTTACGCTCTCGGGAGCATCGGAGAACACGCCGACAATCAGCGGCCCCCACCGTCCGAGCAGACGGCGCGGCTCGATCTCGATCAGGTACGGGCGCCTCATTGATACCTCGCGGCGATCGAGGACAGCACAGTGAGCGCCGCATCCTGCGCGGCCACATTGCCGTTCACGACTGCGGCCATTAAGGCGTCACGGTAAAAAACGGCGATCGAGCGCAGGTCGCTAGAGGCTTCGAGATCGTTCACGACGGCTTCCCACGATTCCACTGTCGCCCGCGCTTCATCGCGGCTCGCACCCCGGACCTTAGCCGTTGCGGCGACTTCTAGCTGTCGTTTCACCCTAGCTGTCTGTGCCATTATCGTCTCCTCACCGTCGCCGCCCTTTGCGCGCCGGCTGCGCGGCGAGTCCCGTTGCCCTTCCAGTCACCTTTCCAGCCAGCCGGCACCGTTCCCGGGACCGCCAAATCCTCGTCACGCTTGAAAATCCACGCCTTGATTGCATCTTCATCCTTCGCAGCGTGACCGACGTCGACCGCCAAGACCGCCCGGTGAACGTCTGAGCTGCTGTTGATTGCCCAATCCTCCCCAAACGGCGAGAGAACTAGATCGCCTAGACCGCGGGTGCTCGGAGTCCGGCCCCGCATGGCGAAGGCGTTCTACGTGGATCAGATCGGCTTCGACCTGATCGTCGACCACAGCGCCGGCGAGGACTTTCGGGTCGTCCAGCTAGTCCCACCCGGTTCGGCCTGCGCGATCGCAGTCATGAAGCAGCCCGAGCGTGCCGGCAAGGTGCTCGGACTGCACCTGATCGTGACCGACATCGAGGCGGCGCGGAGCGAGTTGCACGAGCGGGGAGTCGCGGTCAGCGAGCTGTACCACTTCGGCGAGGCCGGGCAGATGCCCGGACCCGATCCGGACCGCCGCGACTACAACTCCTTCTTCAGCTTCGAGGACCCCGACGGGAACGGGTGGCAGGTTCAGGAGGTCACCCGCGACGACGTCAGCTAGGCGGCGGCGACCGCCGGTTCACTGGCAATCGGCGCTTGCTGCACGTCCTTGTCGCGCTCGATCGGCGTCACGAGATCCTTGCCGATGTTGAGGGCCGCATAGATCTTCTCTTCGATCTCCTTGGCCATCGCCGGGTTCGCGTCGAGATGCGCCTTGGCGTTGCCGCGACCCTGGCCGAGCCGGTCGCTGCCGTACGAGAAGAAGGACCCCGACTTCGACACGATGTTGTGCTCGAGGCCCAGGTCGATCAGGCACCCCGAGGTCGAGATGCCCTTGCCGAACTCGATGTCGAACTCGGCCTGACGGAACGGCGCTGCCACCTTGTTCTTGACCACCTTGACGCGGACCCGGTTACCGACCGCCTCGGTGCCGTCCTTGAGCGTCTCGATGCGCCTGATGTCCAGGCGCTGCGAGGCATAGAACTTGAGCGCCCGCCCTCCCGGCTGGGTCTCCGGCGAGCCGAACATGACGCCGATCTTTTCCCGGATCTGGTTGGTCAGGACGCAGAGCGTCTGCGTGCGGTTCAGGTTGCCGGCGAGCTTGCGCATCGCCTGCGACATCATCCGAGCCTGAGCGCCGACCGTCTGGTCGCCCATCTGCCCCTCGATCTCCACCCGCGGCGTCAGCGCGGCGACCGAGTCGATCGCGACCACGTCGACGGCACCGGAGCGCACGAGCATGTCGGCGATCTCGAGCGCCTGCTCGCCGTAGTCGGGCTGAGAGACGAGCAGCTCGTCGATGTCGACCCCGATCTCCTTGGCGTAGAGCGGGTCCATCGCGTGCTCGGCGTCGATGAACGCGCAGACTCCGCCGAGTTGCTGCGCCTCGGCGAGGATGTGGTAGATCAGCGTCGTCTTGCCGGAGGACTCCGGTCCGTAGATCTCGACGATGCGCCCACGGGGAACGCCGCCGATCCCCAGCGCGAGGTCGAGCGACAGCGCCCCTGTCGGGATCACATCGCAGCGGACCTGGGCTCCCTCGTCGCCCATGCGCATGATGGAGCCCTTGCCGAACTCGCGCTCGATCTGGGTGAGCGCGCCCTGCAGGGCGGCGTCACGCGCCTTGGCTGCCTTCTCCTGATCGGTCACGGACATCGTCTGACTCCCTCGGTTCGAGTTGAAGCGGGCAATCTAGAGAACGCTCCGGACGGAACAGTTGTTCGTATACCGACCCCTCGCAGCGACGCCAACGCCCGGATCTGCGGCGCTCACGAGCGGCGCGCGAGCCGCCTCCGAGCCCGCCCGCGGCGGGTGCCCCGTCCGTCCACACCCGGGGCGCGGCGCTTACGCCGGATGGACGTTCAGACGATGGATCACCGAGCAACGTCTTCCACCTCACGGACAACCCCCTTGCCCCTGCACCTTCCCGCACGCCCCCTCCCCCGTCTCGCGGCGCTCGCCGCCCTGGCCGGCTCCCTCGCGGTCGTGCTCCTGGCGAGCGTCTCGGCACAGGCACCGGCGCGTCCGGCAGCCCGCGCGCACGGATCGGCATGCGCGGCCGCCCCCACCCACAGGGCCCGCCACCATGGCTCGTGCCCGAGCGTGCACAGGACGCGAAAGTCCCACTCCAGGCACACGAGCGCCCACGCGAAGCGGCGCGGTGTACGCCACACCACCCACACGACCCATCCGGTCCGCGTGAGCGTGGTCCCGGCGCTGTGCGAAGACGGGAGCTCCCCGGCTGGCGCCGCGAACGGGTCCTTCGAATGCCGGGGCGGTTCAGAACCGGCCTGCGAGAACGGCGCCGAGCCCACTCAGCCGGCCGGGTCGACGACGCTGCTGTGCCCGGCGTCGAGCGCCGGCGAATCCTCCGACGCGGGCGAAGGCGAATGTGAAGAAGCCTGCACCGCGGCGCCGGCGCAGTGCGAAGGCACGGCCGAATCGGGCTGCGAACCATCGCAGCCCGAAGAATCCGACGCCTGAGACGCCGTCAGCCCTCGAGCAGCGAGCGGCGGATCAGGTGCATGGCGACGGTCGTGGCGCGGTCGCGGATGTCGGCCCGCGAGCCGGGCAGGTTGATCGAGCGCGTGATCGGCTCGCCCGCCCCGGTGTCGACGCTCAGCCACACGAGGCCGACGGGCTTCTCCTCACTCCCACCGCCTGGTCCGGCGACGCCCGTGATGCCCACTCCCACCTTGGCGTCGAGCTTGACCCGGGCGCCCCGCGCGAGCGCCTCGGCGACCTCGGCGGAGACGGCGCCGTGTAGCTCGATCGCCTCCTCGGCGACGCCGGCCTGGGATATCTTGACGGCGTTGGAATAGGCGACGATCGCGCCGCGGAAGTAGTCCGAGGAGCCCGCCAGCTCGGTCAGGCGCGCGGCGAGCAGTCCGCCCGTGCACGACTCGGCCGTGGCGATCGTGAGAGCGGGGCGCGTCCCGTCGCCGAGCAGTGCGGCGGCGACCTGCTGATCCACGGTGCTGCCATCCTCGGAGAAGAGCGTGCCGGCATGGCGTTCGCGGATCACGCGCGTGAGCTCGCCATAGACTTCCTCGGCCGACGGGGCGAAGCGCGTCACGACCTCGACCTCGCCGCGTTTGAGGCACGTCGTGACCTCGATGCGGTCGAGCTCGACGCCCTCCCGCTCGGCGACGCGCAGGGTCTCGGCGATCTCGGACTCAGGGATGCCGAACAGCCGCAGGGTGCGCTGGTTGAGCACGGCGGCGTTGCTCAGGGCCTCCTGGAGCGCCCCGGTGGCGAGCGCGGCCCCCCACATGGGCTGGAGCTCGCGTGGTGGCCCCGGCAGCACGACGACGGTGGGGCCGCCGCTCGGCGGGGGCGGCACGACGAGCCCGGGCGCGGTGCCGATCGGCTCGAGCACGGTCGCACCACGCGGGACCATCGCCTGCTTGCGGTTACCAGCGCGGATCGCGTCCATGTCGAGGTTCGGCCAGCGTTTGGCCAGCGGGCGCAGGATCTCGGCGATGCGCTCCTCGAGCGCGCCGTCGAGCGCGAGCTCACGTTCCTGGAAGCGCCCGACGATCTCCGTCGTCAGGTCATCGGCGGTCGGACCAAGGCCACCGCTGGTGAGCACGACGTCGAGGCCCTGCTGGGCCATGAAGTGCAGCGCGGCGAGCATGTCCTGCGGGCGGTCCCCCACGATCGCCGTGTGAGCGATGTCGACGCCGATCTCGCGCAGCCGTTCGGCCAGCCACGGCCCGTTGCGGTCGCTGACGCGGCCGGTGAGCACCTCCGTGCCGGTGACGACGATGCCGGCACGTGCACCCGAGCCGTCGGGGGCCGCGCCGGTGCTCATTTGCACGTCGGCAGTTGACTGCTCGGCAGCGGCTGGCGCCCGCGTGCCTTGGTGATCGAGTAGCCGATCGCCTGGCTCGACGGCGCGACGGTGCGGGCGTGCCCGTCGATGTACATCATCACTTCGCTATTGCCGAGTCTGACGACGAAGTGGCGCGCTCGGTAGGTCGGCGTGTTTTCGCCGGCCTGGAGGTTGCTGCCCGGGATCAGGCGACGCCCTCCGTCACCGATCAGGCAGACGTACACGGTCCCGGTCGGGTGCAGCGAGAGAGTCAGAGACGAAGCCGCGCTGGTCCCGCCCGTGGAGGTGTTGCCCTTGCGGGCGTGATGCGTCGCGGTGGTCGTGTGTACGGGGGTCGAGGCGCTGGTGCTCGAGGCTTTCTTGGACGAGCCTCCGCCGCTGAGGAGCAGCACGATCAGAGCGACGATGACGAGGATGATCGCGCCGACGGCCGCGAGATACCCGCGCGAGGGTCCGCTGGAGGGCGTGCGGCCGCGGTTTCGCTGCGGCGTGGAGACAATCGGCTCGAGCATCGCGTCGCTCGGGCCCTCGTGATGGAGGCGGTACTCCTCGACGAGCGACTTGCCGTCGAGGCCGAGCGCCTGCGCGTAGGTGCGCAGGAAGCTCTTGACGAACGTGGGTCCCGGGAGCAGGCTCCACTCTTCGTTCTCGAGGGCGCGCAGGTACTTGGCGCGTATCTTCGTCGTCGCCTCGATCTCCGAGACATCTATGTGTGCGCGCATCCGCGCCTCGCGCAGCGTTGCTCCGATCTCGGGCATCTCCGCCAAGAGGCTAGTCGCTGAGCGCGCCGGCGGACTCGCCGAGGGCGGCCAGCACGCGTGGCAGGTCGGCCTCGGAGATCAGGACCTGCCTGGGCTTGGAGCCCTCGTAGCCCGAGATGACGCCGCGGCGCTCGAGCATGTCGATCATCCGGCCCGCGCGGGTGTAACCGAGGCGAAGGCGTCGCTGGAGCATCGAGGTGGACGCCGTCTGCATCTCGGCCACGAGCGTGATCGCGTCGCGCAGCAGCGGATCCTCGTCGGGGTCGAACTCCTCCGGTCCGCCCTCCGGCGCCTCCGGCTCGACCTGCTCGAGCAGCTCCTCACGCAGCTCGGGCTCGCCCTGGCGGCGCCACATCTCAGTCAGCTTGGCGATCTGGGCCTCGTCGATGTAGGCGCCCTGGATGCGTTGCAGGCGCGAGCTGCCGACGGGGCTGAAGAGCATGTCGCCCTGGCCGAGCAGCGACTCGGCGCCGTTCTGATCGAGGATCACGCGCGAGTCTGTCTGCGAGGAGACAGCGAAGGCGATCCGCGACGGCACGTTGGCCTTGATCATCCCGGTGATCACGTCCACCCGTGGGCTCTGGGTGGCGAGCACGAGATGGATGCCGACCGCCCGGGCCTTCTGGGCGAGGCGGATGATCGAGTCCTCGACGTCGGCGGGCGCGACCATCATCAGATCCGCGAGCTCGTCGATCACGCAGAGGATGTAGGGCAGCGGCGCGTCGCCGCGCTTGGCGCGCGCTCTGTTGAGCTCGATCAGGCTGCGGGTCCGCGACAGAGACATGATCCCGTAGCGAAGCTCCATCTCCTTGACGAGGTTCTGCAGCGCGTTGGCCGCCATCCGCGGGCTCGTGATGACGGGTGTGAGCAGATGCGGGATCGACTCGTAGTGGTTGAGCTCGACCTGCTTGGGGTCGACGAGCACGAGCCGCACCTGGTGCGGCGTGGCGCGCAGCAGCACGCTGGAGAGCATCGCGTTGATCGCGGCGGACTTCCCCGCGCCCGTCGTTCCGGCCACGAGGATGTGGGGCATCTTGGCGAGGTCGGCGCCGATCGCCTTGCCGGCGACGTCCTTGCCGAGCCACACCGTCAGCGGCGACCAGTCCTTCGGCGGCTCCTGGAAGACGTCGCCGAGTTTCACGATCCGCCGGTTGGCGTTGGGGACCTCGACCCCGACGGCCTGCTTGCCGGGGATCGGGGCGAGGATGCGGATGTCGGTGGCGGCGAGCGCGTAGGCCAGGTCGTCCTTGAGCTGGGCGACCTTGCCCACCTTGATGCCCGGCGCCAGCCGCAGCTCATAGCGGGTGATGTGGGGGCCCGAGACGGTGCCGATGACCTTGGCCTGCACGCCGAAGTGCCCGAGCGCCTCGACGAGGCTCGTCGCGGTGCGCTCCTGCCCGGCGGTGTCGGGGCGCGTCTGCTCGCTCGTTGAGTGGGTGAGCAGCTTGGACGCGTCTGGGCGCTCCCACACGAAGTCGGGATCGTCATTTACCGCGCCCCGCAGGCGCCCCCGCGGGGTCAGCTCGGCGGGATCGGTCTGGGCGACGCCGGGAATGTGCTCGGCCTCTCCCTCTTCGGGCGCGTCGTCGATCTCGACTGCGGCGACCGCGTCGGCGTCCTCGGCTTTGTCCCCCTCGTCGAGTTCCCACGCCGCCGGCGCCTCCACAGCGGGCGTGTCGGCGGTCTCCTGCTCCCAGTCGTGCGCGGGCGCCTCGACGTGGGTCGCCCGGACGATCAGCTCGCGCCCGTCGGGCTCGGGCGGGAACATCGAGTCGGGCTCGGCGGCGCGGCGCGCGCCGGCTCCGTCACGCTTGCGGCGGAGCATCTGGGTCGAGTCGACCAGGCCGGTGCCGGTGGCGCGCAGCGCGCTCGCCAGCGAGGCCCCGGTCAGCAGGATCACGCCGGCCAGGAGCAGGAAGATCACGAGGATGTCCACACCGACCGTCTGCACGAGGCGGTGGGCGCCCTCGTAGAGCCCCTGCCCGACGACGCCGCCATGGCTCTGCAGGTGCGCCGACCGCCACGCGTGGGCGCCACCCCCGGAGGTGGTGCTGAGGCCGAACATGCCGGCCGCGAGGGCGAGCGTGACGGCGGCGAAGAGGCAGATGGCGCCCGTTCGCAGCGGGCGGATGGCCGGCATGACGGGACGCATGAGCAGCAGCCCGCCGCCGAGGAAGAGAACGACGGGCGCGAAGATTCGGGCCCGCCCGAAAACCCAGCCGAGGGCGACGGCGACGGTGTGCCCTGCCCCTCCCCCGGCGGCCGACGGGCCCGAGCCCCACAGCACGAAGCCCATGAACACGCCTGCGGCGACGAGTGCCAGGCCGAGCACATCGCGCTGGCGCTGGTCGAGCATCGGCAGCTGCGGCAGGCCGCGCGGCAGCAGCGAGCTCATCAGCGCGCCCTGCCTGGACCCGCGGCGACGGCGCCTGCGTGCGGCCGGCGCGCGCCTGCGAGGCGAGGAGGAGGCGGCCTTTCGGCGTTTGGGAGCGGTTTTGCGAGTGCTGGCCATCCCGCGCAACTTCGACGTCGGCGGCCCGTAACCTGCCCACGGGCCTTACCATCGCTTTACGAGCTCCGGTTAGATAAAGACCATGAACGACTTCTCCCGCCCGCCGCGTGTCCTGGTTGTCGAGGACGACGAGGACATAGCCCAGGCTCTCCAGCGCTCCCTGCGCATGGAGGGATATGACGTGCGAACCGCCGCCGACGGTGAGGAGGCGCTCGAGCAGGGCCGCGGCTTCGCGCCCGACCTGGTCATCCTCGACCTCGGCCTGCCAAAGCTCGACGGCGTCGAGGTCGCCCGCGCACTGCGCGCCGACGATGACGTGCCGATCCTGATCCTGACGGCGCGCGACGCCCTGGAGTCCCGCGTCGAGGGCCTCGACGCCGGCGCAGACGACTACCTCGTCAAGCCGTTCGAGCGCCAGGAGCTGCTCGCGCGCATGCGCGCGCTGCTGCGCCGCCGCCCACCGCGCGGCTCGGCCCCGCTCCGTGTTGCCGACCTGACGCTCAACGCCGACACCCACGAGGTGATCCGCGGCGCGCGAACGATCGAGCTGACCCAGCGGGAGTTCGAGCTGCTCGAGTACCTCATGCGAAATGAGCGGATCGTCATCTCGCGCCAGCGCCTGCTCGACGAGGTGTGGGGCTATGACCCGTTCTCGACGACCAACACGATCGAGGTGTTCGTGTCGAACCTCCGCCGCAAGCTGGAGGCCGACGGCGACCCCCGCCTCCTGCACACGATCCGGGGAGCCGGCTACGTCCTTCGTGCGTAGCCGCCCGGACGTGCTGCGCCGGGCCCTCGCCCGCCTCACGGACGGGTTTGACCGGCTGCCGATTCGCGTACGCCTGGCGGGAGTCTCTGCGCTGTTGACGTTCGTGATCCTGTGCGCGTTCGCGGTGGCCATCGGCTCGCTCACCGTCCATCGCATCCGCGCGGATTTCAATCGCCAGGTACTCGACACGGCGATCCAGCTTCCGTCCCAGCTGCGCATCAACGAGACGCCCCTGAGGATCGAACCGCCGCTGAGCGACTTCGCCACGTCTGCCGACCACGCGGTCATTCGGATCCTGACGCTCGGCGGACTGGTGATCGCCGAATCGCCGCAGCACCGGCCCTCGTTCGGGACGCCACAGGAGACACCCCAAACGGTTGACGGCTACCGGGTCGTCAGCCGCCCCGGGATCGTCACGCAGAACGGCGAGCCGGTCGGACGGGTGGCGATCGAGTACGCGCGACCGGTATCGGACGTCGAGGCGACGGTCCGGCGGGTCGAGCTGTTCCTGCTCCTGGGCGTCCTGGCGGGCAGCGTGCTCGCGCTGTGGGCCGGAATGGCGATCGCGCGGCGCGCGATGGCGCCGATCGCAGCCCTCACGAGCACCGCGGCGGAGATCGCGCGCACCCGCGACCCCTCGCGGGGGGTCCCCCGTCAGCTCGCCGACGACGAGGTCGCGGAACTCGCGCACACGCTCGAGGGCATGTTGCGAGAGCTCGACGCGGCGCGCGATGAGACCGAGTCGATGCTGGCGCGTCAACGCCGCTTCGTCGCCGATGCCTCACACGAGCTGCGCACGCCGCTGACGAGCGTCCTGGCCAACCTCGAGCTGCTCGCCGAGTCCCTCCACGGAGATCAGGGCGATGCGGCCCGCTCCGCCCTGCGTTCCTCCCAGCGCATGCGCCGCCTGGTCGCCGACCTGCTGTTGCTGGCCCGCACCGACGCGGCGCGCGTCCTCGCGCGCGAGCCCTGCGACCTGGCCCAGATCGTGGTCGAGGCGGCAGGCGAGCTCGGGCCGGTCAGCGACGAGCACGACATCCGCCTTGACGTCCACCGCGCGGTCGTCGAGGGCGCTCGCGACGAGCTGCACAGGCTGGCGATCAACCTGATCGAGAACGCGCTGCGCCACACCCCCGCTGGAACCGAGATCCGGGTATCGACTGAGACCTCGCGCGACGGCCTCGCCCAGCTCGTGGTGGAGGATGACGGGCCCGGCGTCCCCGAGCAGCTCGCCCCCACGCTGTTCGAGCGCTTCGTGCGCGGCGCCGGCGATCGCGGCGGCTCCTTCGGCCTCGGCCTGGCGATCGTTCATGCGGTTGCCCTCTCCCACGGCGGCAGCGTGACGCTGGAGCAGTCGAAGGCGGGCACCGGGGCCCGCTTCGTCGTGCGGCTGCCGGCGCTCTCAGACCTCGACGACGACGGGCAGCACCATCGGGCGGCGCTTGAGCCGGTCGTAGACCAGCTTCGCTAGATCGTCGTGGAGGACCTGCTGGAGCAGGTCGACCTCGCGGATTTCCTCCTTGGCGGCCCTTCGCAACGAGGACTCGACGGTGTCGCGGATCTCCTCGAGCAGCTCGTCGGCCTGATCCATGAAGGGCACGCCGCGGAAGATCACCTCCGGGTCGGCGACCGAGCTCCCGTCCTCGCCGGCGATCGTGACGACGACGATGAAGATGCCGTCGGCCGAGAGCATGCGCCGGTCGCGCAGGGCGACGTCGGCCATGTCACCGATCTCGACGCCGTCGACGAAGATCATCCCCGAGTGCTCGCGCGAGCCGAAGCGCGCGCCGCGCGAGTCGATCTCGAGAGGCAGGCCGTTCTCGCCCCGGAAGATGTCCTCGGGCGGCACGCCGACCGCCTCGGCGAGCTGGGCGTGCAGGCGCAGTCGCTTGAAGTCGCCGTGGAACGGCATCACGTAGCGCGGCTTGGCGAGGTTGAGCATCAGC
>DAIRTT010000089.1:0-10362 GCA_036803745.1 Solirubrobacteraceae bacterium
GATGCCCTCCTCGCGGCAGCCGTCGTAGATCGAGAACAGGTGCCCGCCCGACAGCGTGAACAGCTTGCTCACGCCGTGGGCCTTCAGCCGCCGGGCGATCAGCCGGCCGCCGTGGAAGCTCTCCCCCTCGGATGCGCCCTCGCTGGACATCGGCGGCGACTCTATCCTTTCCCGAGCCCGCCGGACCGCATGCCCGGGGTGGGATTCGAACCCACATGCCCTCTCGGGCCATCGATTTTAAGTCGATTGCGTATGCCGATTCCGCCACCCGGGCAGGTCCGCCCGAAAGTCTACGCAAGGGCATGAGGGCCCGTAATCGCGGGCCCTGCGCGCAACTTGTCCGCTGCTACCGTGTCTATGAGGGGAGAAGGAAGCGTCGGATCATCCATGGAGGTTTCCGCACTCACACACCCCAGTTCTGTGCCGGGCCTGCGCGGCCCGTCGGCCCTGCTGCGCCTGCAGTCCGACGAGCGCCTCATCGCGCTCACCCGTCGTGGTCAACACGCGGCCTTCGAGACGCTGTGCAGCCGCTACCAGACGCGGCTGCTCTCCTTCTGTCGCCACATGCTCAGCTCCCGTGAGGACGCCGAGGACGTGCTTCAGGAGGTCTTCGCGGCGGCGTTCAACGCGGTCCTCGCCGACGAGCGCGAGATCAACGTGCGGCCGTGGCTCTACCGCATCGCCCGCAACCGCTCGCTCAACCACCTGCGCCGCACGGCCGCCATCGGCGTCGACTCGATGGACATCCACTTCGCCGAGAACGGCCTGTCGACGAGCGACAAGGTCATACGGCGCGAGAGCTTCAGAGAGCTGATCGCCGATGTCCACGAGTTGCCCGAGACGCAGCGCACCGCGCTGCTGCTGCGCGAGATCGACGCGCTCTCCTACGAACAGATCGCCCTCGCCATGGAGACGACGGTGCCATCGGTCAAGTCGCTGCTCGTTCGCGCCCGCATCTCGCTTGCCGAGGCCGCCGAGGCGCGCAAGCTCAGCTGTGAGGAGGTCCGCCTCGAGCTCGGCGAAGTCGCCGAGGGCCTGATCAAGCTCACCACGCCGGCCCGGCGCCACGTCCGCGGGTGCGGGCGCTGCCTTGCCTTCAAGAAGCAGCTCAAGGAGAACAACCACGTGCTCGCCGCCATCCTGCCCGTCGGACCGCTGCTGCTGTTCAAGAAGCTGCTGCTGACCAAGCTCGGCTCGACCGCCTCGGCCGGCGCAGGCCACGTCGCCGGTGGCGCCGGCGCGACCGTCGGCGCCGGGGCCACGCTCGGTGCGGGCGCTGCCGCCGGAGGCGGTGCGGGCTTGGCTGGTGGCCTGATGACAGCCGGTGCCGGCGCGCTGGCCACCAAGGCCGTGGCCGGCCTGGCCGCCGCCGCGATCGTCACCGCCGGCGCGGTCGCCGCCGACCACGCCGTCGTCCCTCACCACGCTCGCCAGCACGCCACGAGCACCGCGAGCACCGCTGGCGCTCACTACTCCGCCGAACCCGTCGTCGTGCGCGAGCTCTCCCAGCCGGTCAGCTCGGGCGTGGCCGTCGACCGCGCGGTCGCCACGTCCTCCGCCAAGCTCGCCGCCCGCCGCCGCCACGCCGCCGCTGCCAAGGCGGCCAAGCCTGCCGTCGTCGCTCCGGTCGTGACCGCGGCGCCGAGCCCACCGGCCGCCACCCCCCTGCCGACGGCCACCCCGGCACCCCCCGCCAAACCGGCCGAACCGGCCACGCAGGTGACCGAGGTCACGACCGAGACGACACAGTTGCCGAGTGCCGCCACCGGCGAAGCCTCCGCAGCGCCGGTGACCACGGGCACCGCCACGACGCCCACGCCGCCGGCACCTACGTCAACAACGGGCACTGCCTCCACGCCGCTGCCGACGGCCGAACCGATACCGGTCCCCTCGACTCCCTCGGCGGGCACGACGCGTCGCGAGCCGGTCACAGCGCCTGCTCACGACAAGGAAACCGGCGGGGCGCAGGCTCCCGCGACACTCGCGCACGCCTCCGGCCTGCACGGCTGGGGCATGCGCCGCTCTAGCCGAAGGTAAAGGTCTTCAGCGGCCGCAGCAGGACGCCCGCCGATGCCACTTCGCTCGGCGCCTTGACCTGCGCAGTCGCCTTGGGTGCCGTCAGCATCTCGATGAGCACTCCTTGGCGGACCCCGGTGCGGGGCGGCAGCAGCAGGACGTCGCGGCCGAGCATCTGGCGGCCTTCGACGCCCGCCGTGTAGAGGACGTGGTAGCCGGGCAGGGCGTTGACGCGTGTCTTGCCCTCGCCGCGCAGGACGACGTCGGGGTAGCGGCCGCGGAGCGTGGCGATGTAGAGCGTGGCGTAGACGGGAAGCTCGCCCGAGATGTAGCCCGAGTAGGCCGGCAGCGTCAGCGGCGCGACGGCGTATGAGTACTTCAGGGCACCATCGGCGTAGCGGCTCTGGATCTTCACGTAGCCGCCCCGATCGGGCGCGACGCGGTAGAGGCCGCGATAGCTGAAGCTGAACGGCACCCGCCCGCCGCGCGAGTAGTGGGCGTTCTCGAGCGTCAGCGCGGCGGCCACGACGATCACGACCAGGCCGAGGCCGGCGACCATGACCGCGCCGCGCAGCAGGCGTGAGGACGCATTCCAGCGCGGCGCGAGCAGGCGCCCGAGCGTCGGCCCGTACTCGGGCCTCATTGGAACCTCCACCGCTCGCCTCAGGCGCTCATTCGCCGATCGAGAACAGCGCCTCGATGTCGTGGCGCGAGTAGGCCGCGAAGGCGACCATCGTCTGGGTCTTGGTCACACCCGGCAGCGCCCCGATCTGACCGGTCACGACATCGGCGAGCTGCTCGTGGTCGGGCACCCTGACGATAGCCACGAAGTCCCACTCCCCCGTCACCGAATAGGCCTCGGCGACGCCCTCGGTATCGGCGAGCGCCCCTCCGAGGCTTGACAGAGCGTCGCGCTCGGCCTCGATCAGCACCACAGCGTGGGTCATCGTCATACGCGCCTCATCATAGGTCGCTATGCACCCCCCGCGGCCGTGCGCTGGAGACCGAGCCCAGCGAGGAGTCCCACCGCAAGGCCGCTCACGCCCGACAGCCAGCTGACCTCGGGCGTGGGAAAGGCGAAGGGGAGCGCGAGCAGTAGGCCTCCGAGAGCGCCGGCGCCGAGCAGGTCGCCCTCGTAGTAGTCGCCGTCGCGCAGCGCGAGGAGGTCCGGCACCGCCCACGCGCCGAGCATCGCCAGGCCGGCCGCGTTGGCTCCCGTCACGATCGGCGCCGGGTAGACGGCGAGCGCCACGAGGGCGCCCGAAACGCTCGCTGCGAAGAACAGGGCCAGGACCGTGATCGGCCCGTGGCGCTGCTCGAGCAGCCACCCGAAGATCGCCACGACGAGCAGCGCGATGAACGCGTAAAAGCCGTTCAGGTAGGCGAAGGGGCTGCTGAGCAGACGCCACCAGTCGCCGTTCAGCGGCCCCACGATCGCCGCTTTGAGAAAGACCTGGGGTTCGGCGTGGCGGACGATCCACGCAAGCGCGCCGACCGCCACCAGCGCGATCGTCGCGTAGGGCCTCGTCGCGTCCCAGCTCGCTCGCGCCGCTCGGCGGGTGCCTCGTGATCGCCCGCGGGGCGCGGAGCGGGATGACGGCGAACGGGCCAGCAGCGCCGACAGGCGGCCCCGGCGAGGGGTCGAGCGGCTCGGGACGTGGGCGCGCGGGAGCTTGGGCGCGCGGCGGCGCAGGCGGCTGCCGCAGTAGGGGCACTCGGTTATGTACGGGCTCACCTCCGAGCCGCACTGTTTGCATACAACGAAGAGATCGGCACCCGGCGGCATGGCGACCCATTCTATGGGCCTCTCGACCGCACCCCGCGCCCCTCTGGAATACTCAGAGCCATGAACCTCGGATACGACCAGAAGCTCTACATACTCGCCTTCGACCACCGCGGCTCCTTCCAGAAGAAGTTCTTCGGGATCGAGGGCGAGCCCGACGCCGAGCAGACGGCGATCATCGCCGACGCCAAGCACCTCATCTACGAGGGCATCCTGCAGGCCGTCGCCGGAGGCGCCGACGCCTCGGCGGCCGGCGTGCTCGTCGACGAGCAGTTCGGCTCGAGCGTCCCCGAGGAGGCGCGCGCCAAGGGCCTGAAGCTCGCGATGCCCGCCGAGCGCTCGGGTCAGAACATGTTCGACTTCCAATACGGCGAGGAGTTCGGTGAGCACATCGAACGCTTCAATCCGGACTTCACAAAGGTCCTCGTCCGCTACAACCCCGACGGCCACGCCGGGGAAAACGCCGAGCAGCTCGGCAAGCTCAAGCGTCTCAGCGACTGGCTGCACTCACACGACCGCCGCTTCCTGTTCGAGCTGCTCGTGCCGGCCGAGGACGCCCAGCTGGAGTCCGTCGGGGGCGACGGCGAGCGCTATGACGCCGAGCTGCGACCCGAGCTGATGCGCCGGGCCATCGCCGCGATCCAGAATGCCGGGATCGAGCCCGACATCTGGAAGATCGAGGGCGTCGACGAGCGCTCCGACTGCGAGATGCTCGTCGCCCAGGCCCGCTCGGGCGGCCGCGACGGCGTCACCTGCGTCGTCCTCGGCCGCGGCGCCGACGACGCCAAGGTCGACCACTGGCTCACCCAGGCCGCCCCGGTCGACGGCTTCATCGGCTTCGCCATCGGCCGCTCGATCTGGTGGGATCCGCTCAAGGCCTACGTGGACGGCAAGATCGAGCGCTCGGCGGGATCTCGCACGATCGCCGAGAACTATCTGCGCTTCATCGCCGTCTACGAGCGCGCCGAGTCGCTCCCCGCCTCCTAGCGCTCGCGGCGTGACGCCATGAAGATGCGTCAGAGCCTGGCCGAGTGGGAGCGGGCATTCGTCAAGGAGATCTCCCTCGACCGCCACCGGCGCGACTCGCTGCGCCGCACGGCCGAGCAGCGCACCGCCAAGCGTGACCTCGACAAGCGCCACAAGCGCGGCTCGTTCCGCTTCGTGATGCTCGTGCTCACGCTGATCCTCACGGCGGTCGTCGTGACCGTCGTCATGTTCCGCACGCTCTACCTACTGCTCGGCTAGCCCGCGCGGGGCCGCAGGTCGCCTCCTGCCGCCTGCAGCGGCAGGTTCTCGGGCTAGGAGGCGCTGCCCTCGCCGAGCTCGCGCAGCGAGCTCTCCACGCCGCCGGACGTGTGGCTGTCCTCGGCGGGATGGGCGGCGTGGCCACCCTTACTCTCCTGGCTCACGACCACGGCTCCCGTTTCGCGATGGATCTCGAGATAGATCTCCTTGCGGAACACTGGAACCTTCTGTGGTGCCTGAATGCCGATCCGAACCTTCTCGCCCATGACAGACAGGACTGACACCTCGATGTCGTCCCCAATCATGATGCTCTGGTTGGACTTGCGCGTCAGAACCAGCATTTAGGTGCACCTTCCTCTTTGCCGATTGGGCGAACCGGCCAAGCCCCAACCGCCGGTCGGTCAAGCATAGTGCCAGGACCGGGGGAACGCGATCCGCCACGCCCGGCGAGCGCGTGTGCTCCCCGCAACTAGCGCCGCTTTCGGGCACCGCGGCGCGCGGAGGCCTCTTTACGCTAGTCTCCCGGACCGTCCATGCCCCGGAAATCTCTGCGCCCGCACCTCAATCAGATCCGCGCCTGGGTGCGCCAGGGCCGAACCGACGCCTGGGTCGCCCACCAGCTCGAGGTCAGCGTCCGTGACATCGAGCAGTTCAAGCGCCAGAACGAGCTCGTCAGCGATGAGGAGACACCCGAGGGCGCCGGCTCGCCGGACTACCCCGAGGAGATCGACCTCCGTGCCGAGGACGACGCGCTGATCGCCGCCGAGCTCGAAGCGGCCGAAGCTGAGGCCGAGCGCGCCCGCGCCGAGGCCGCCGAGTCGGGCGCCGACGCGGACGAGGACGAGGACGACGAGGACGCCCCTAGCACGACCCGCACTCGCACCCGAAGCCGTCGCGGCGGTCGCGGACGGCGCTCCAGCACCCGCAACGCACCGCTGGAGGGTACCTTCGACCACGGTGAGGAGGGCTACGGCCTGTGGCTCGACCCCGCCGTCCAGGACAACCCCGTCTACGCCGAGCACTGGGCCGGACACCGGCCCGTCGAGGTCGTCGTCGAGGAGGACCGAATCGTCATCCGCCGCGTCGGCGAAGACGACTAGGTCCTGATCTCCCGGCGGCCGCCCGCGTAGTCGGCGGCCTCGCGCAGGTAGCGGGCGAAGGCCGCATCGGCCACCACGCCTGCCTCCCACGCCCACGGATCCACCGGTGCCACCTTCATGGCCACCTGCAGGCACCAGCCGGTTCCCCGGTCATACAGCTCGACCAGCTCCTCCGCGTAGAAGCGCCCGCCCAGACGGCGGCGAAGCTCGGCTACGAGCGCGTCGATCACGCGCTCGAGCAGCGGCTCGCGCTCCGTCGGTGCCGCCTGAACGCGTCTCTCGCCCTGCTGCCATTGGTAGATCGCGTTCTCGAACGACACCCGGCCGAGGCTACCATCGGCGCACGATCACGCCATCGGACCATGTGATCGCTCAGTTGTTGGGTAGGCCGCTGACGACGTAGGGCTGCTCGCCGCGCTTCATCATGCCCAGCTGGCGCGCCTCGGCTTCGAGTGTCGCCTGGCGGGTCAGCTTGTCGTGCTGGCGCACGAGCAGCCGGTGTTCGTGTTCCATCGTCACGACCGCCGCGCTGTCGCGGTGCGACTGGCGCCAGGTTGAGAGCATGTGGATGCCCGCGCCGAGGTAGAGGTAGACGAGGGCCACGAGCACGCACAGCATGGCCATACGCCCGACGCGGTCCCAGCGGACGCGGGAGGGCACCGCGAGAGCAGCGGCTGAGGCGCGCGAGCCCGGCGATGGACGGCGCGGGCGCGCGCGGGCGCTGGTCGCTGGCGGCATCTCACCGCTTTCGCCCTCGCCGGCGTTCCTCCTGCCGGTCCTCGCCGGCGGGCCGGCTGTCAGCGCCGGGCGAAGGCGCCGCGACCGGAGAACGTGGCCCGGGGCCCCAGCTGCTCCTCGATGCGCAGCAGCTGGTTGTACTTGGCGACCCGGTCCGAGCGCGAGGGAGCGCCCGTCTTGATCTGCCCACAGCCGGTCGCGACAGCCAGGTCGGCGATCGTGACATCCTCGGTCTCGCCCGAGCGGTGGCTGATGACCGCCGTGTAGCCGGCCTCGCGCGCCATCGCGATCGCCTCCATCGTCTCTGTGAGCGTGCCGATCTGGTTGACCTTGATGAGAATCGAGTTCGCGACGCCCTCGTCGATGCCGCGTCGCAGGCGCTCGGTGTTGGTCACGAACAGGTCGTCGCCGACGAGCTGCACGCTCGCTCCCAGTCGCTCGGTGAGCGTCTTCCAGCCGTCCCAGTCCTCCTCGTCCATGCCATCCTCGATCGAGACGATCGGGTAGCGCGCGCACAGGTCGGCCCAGTAGTCGGTCAGCTCGACCGCCGAGAGGCTGCGGCCCTCGTGCTCGAGCACGTAAGCGCCGTCATGGAAGATCTCGCTGGTTGCTGGATCGAGCGCGATCGCGATGTCCTCACCCGGCTCATAGCCGGCTGCCTCGATGCCCGCCACGAGCATCTCGAGGGCCTCCTCGTTGGAGCCCAGGTCGGGCGCGAAGCCACCCTCGTCGCCCCCGGCCGTGCCCAGGCCCCGGTCGTGCAGGGTGCCTTTGAGGGCGTGAAAGACCTCGACGCCCATTCGCAGGCACTCCGAGAAGCTCCCGGCCCCGTACGGCACGACCATGAACTCCTGGAAGTCGACCTTGTTGTCGGCGTGGGCGCCGCCGTTGAGCACGTTCATCATCGGCACCGGCAGTACGGACGCCGACTCGCCACCCAGATACCGCCACAGGGGCAGGCCCGCCTCGGCCGCCTGCGCGTGCGCAGCCGCCAGCGAGACTCCCAGGATCGCGTTGGCGCCCAGGCGCGACTTGTTGGGCGTTCCGTCGAGCTCGATCAGGGTGTGGTCGAGCGCCTCCTGCTCGGCCGCCTCGCTGCCGGTGAGAGCCCCGGCGATCTCGCCGTTTACGTTCGCGACCGCAACCGTCACACCCTTGCCCTGCCAGCGCTCGCCGCCGTCGCGCAGCTCGGTTGCCTCGAACTCGCCTGTCGACGCGCCTGAGGGCACCGCCACGCGGCCCTGCGCGCCGGAGGCCAGGCCAACCTCCACCTCGACCGTCGGGTTGCCCCTGCTGTCGAGAATCTGGCGGGCGTGAATTCGCTCGATCTTGCTCATTCTGACGGCCTCCCACTCGGCGGCGCCGGCGACACCGGGCCGTTCTGACGATCAGCGGCCAGGACTGCCGCGCCCGCCGGCGTGCCGGCTAGGGCGTGGGCGACGTAGCGGTAGAGCCGCTCGTCGTCTTGGGCGCTTTGTACTGCTTGCAGTCGGCCACGATGTAGCCGGTTCGGCAGTCCGTTTTGGCCAGCCACTTCTTTTTGAAGTCCTTCACGAATTTGGCCAGCGCCGCCTGCTGCTGGGTCGCCTGAAGCTGCTGCTTGATCGACGGCGAGACCTGCGCGAGCGTCTGCTGTGTCCCGCCCTTGCTCGAGAGCACTTCGAAGACGTAGTAGCCGAAGGCCGATTTGACCGGTCCGGTCAGCGTGTTGAGCTTGGCCGCGAAGAGCGCCGCGTCGAGCGTCGGCTCCTCCTGGCCTTTGGACACGTCGGCCAGCTTGCCGCCGGTCTTCTTGCTCGTCGGGTCGATCGACATGCGCTTGGCGAGTTCGGCGAAGGACTTGCCCGCTTCGATTTCCTTCTTGACCTTCTTGGCTTCTTCTTCAGTTTTGGTCAGCACGAGCTGGACGCTGCGCTTTTCAGGTGTGCCGTACTTGGACTTGTTTTCGTTGTAGTACTTCTGGATCTGCGCCTGCGTGACGGTCGCCTTTTCCTTGGCGACCTTCTGCTGAATTTTCTGCGACAGCGCGTTGAGCTTGACCCGCAGGAGCAGGTCGGAGACCGTCTGACCCGACGTCGACAGGAATTTTTCGAATTCCGCGGCCTTGGGGAACTGCGAGGTGCGTATTTTCACGAACTGCTTCTTGACTTCGGCGTCCGTGAGCTTCACGCCGAGGGAGCCCGCTTCGCCGACGACCCACTGTGAGGAGATGAGGAACCCGAGAACCTCCTGTGACAGCGATTTGTACTGCTGCGCGCACTGGTTCTTCAGCGTGGCGATCGTCGGAATCGCTTTGATTTTTTTGGCAGCGAGTTCGGTTTTCGCGAGTTCGCTGAGGCGGTTGATGCACGCCGTGTAGTCCGGCGGTTCCGGCACCGGGAGGTTCGCGAAGCGCCCGCTGCCACCCGAGACGAGCGCCACTTTGAGCCAGTGTTTGAACGCGGTCTGCGTGATCGGCGTGTTGTCGACCTTGACCACAGCGTCGCTGGGTATGCCGCTGCTCCCGCATGCCGAGAGGCCGACGAGGGCAAACAAAACGGCGCCGAGCGCCGCGAGAGAGCGAGGATTCATGGACACGACGGGGGCACTGTAGCGGATAGCCGCCATGTTTTGCTTAACGAGTTCCTAAGCTGCTTCGCGCACGATCGACAGCAGCGCGTCCGCCGCGCGGACGACGGTCGGGAAGCGCTCGATCCCATCCTTCGGAACGCGGACCGAGACCTGCGAACGGCTCGATTCGTACATCGCCTCCGGGATCGCTTCGCGAAGCAGCCGTGCGCGACGCGAGTCGAGCTCGATCGGGACGACCGCCAGGCGGTCGCCGTGGAAGCTGACCGTGCGCGCGCCGGCCTGCCCGAACTTGATCCGCGCTCGCTGCAGCGCGAGCATGTTCTCGACCGGCTCGGGAGGCGGGCCGAAGCGGTCCTCGAGCTCCTCGCGCAGGCGCTCCACGTCGGCCACCTCCAGCGCGCCGGCCACGCGGCGGTGGATCTCGATCTTGGCCTGCTCGTAGGGGACGTACTCGGCGGGCACGTAGGCGTCCACGCTGACGTCCAGGCGGACCGGCTCGGGCAGCGCCTCGCCGTCCTGCTCGGGCTCGGCTGCCCGCACGGCCTCGTCGAGCATCTGCATGTAGAGCTCGAAGCCGAGCGCCGCCACGTGGCCCGACTGCTCGTCGCCCAGGAGGTTGCCGGCGCCGCGGATCTCGAGGTCGCGCATCGCGATCTTGAAGCCCGCCCCGAGCTCGGTGTAGTCCGACAGGGCCGACAGGCGCTGAGCCGCCTCGGGCGTGAGCGCCGCCGCCGAGTCGTAGAGCAGGTACGCGTATGCCCGTTCGCGGCTGCGTCCCACCCGTCCGCGGATCTGGTAGAGCTGGGCCAGGCCGAACGCGTCCGCATGCTCGACGATCAAGGTGTTGGCCTGAGGGATGTCGATGCCCGACTCGATGATCGACGTGCACACCAGCACGTCCGCGCCGCC
>DAIRTT010000090.1:0-10350 GCA_036803745.1 Solirubrobacteraceae bacterium
CGACAGGTTCGCCGGTTCAAGAAAAGCTGCGCCGAGCGTGCCGGTGAACGGCACGGATGCGGCCGTTCCTCCGACGTTCGCTTTGGTGTAGAACACGGGCTGAGCCGCCGAAGCGACCGAGGCGGTCGCCACTGCCATCGCGCAAACCGCGAGCAGGGCGAGCCCCATAATCCTCATGCGTTTCATCTACTGCTCCTTTTCCCTCTAGGGTTAGATCGACCGACCCCGAACTCTCCTTCTTCAGGACAGGGATACCCCGAAGCCGGTCGAAACCGTCGGCTGACCCTCAGCCCACGGCGCTGTACTGCTCTTGACCTTGGCAGAAAACATCTCCTGCGTCAAGGTCAAGCCGAAGCTACGTCGAGACACCCCAAGAGCCGCCCCCTCCTTGCAAGTGGCCCACGGCTGGAGGCCCGGGCGATCCGATCCCCTCACGACGCTTGACATCATGTCCGGGCGACCGTACCACAGGGTTCAACGGTCCGTCAAGCCTGCGCTGGCCACAAAAACACGCCGATAACCTCGGCTGGCCATCCAGCTTAAGACACGCCGCGAGACCCCGCCTCAGGCTGTGCGCCGGACCGCAACGGTGCGGTCCGCCTCGGCGGCGACGGCCCAGCCCGCTGTTCCCCGGCCGCGGAAGTGCTCACGCACGACAGCCGTGGGGCCGGGGAGGCCACGGCCGCCCGACTGGTCCTCCCGGGCGTCGTGGAAGACGACGCGACCCTCGGGCGCGACGAACCCGCTCCACGAGCTCCAGTCGAGCTCGCACCCCGCGCGCGAGTGGTCGCCGTCGATGAACACCAGATCGACGGTCCCCGACCAGAGGGCGGCAACCTCGTGAGAGAGGGCCACGTGCCAGCGCACCGCCGGCGCGTCGCGCCCACGGCGGCGCAGAGCGCGCCCGACGACACGCCGGGTGGCCCACTCGGTCGCCCCCCAGCCGCTCGGCAGGGCGTCGGGATGGGCGCCGAAGGGGTCGACGAGGTGCAGCTCGCTGCCCGGCCCGAGCGCCTCGCACAGCACCAGTGCCGATGCGCCCTCATAGACGCCGATCTCCACAACTCGCCGGGCACCCTCGGCCGCCTCGAGCAGGACTCGCATGTCGAGATCGGAGTGCATCCGCCGCGGAGGGATCAGGCCCGCGCCGACGGCCGCTCCGCGCAGCCGCGGATCGTCGCGCAGGCGGGCCGGCGCGAGCGAGCGGAGGCTCTGCGGAAGGGTCGGCACGGGGCGCAAGCCTACGCGCAGCCGCTCGCAGGGGACGGCGGCGGGGCGCCCGCGGCACGGTCGCGGGTCCACGCGAGCCACAGCCGGTAGGCGGGATAGACGTGGCCGAGGTCTGCACTCAGCAGACCGACGGGAAAAGCCGGGTCCTCGCGGAAGCTGTACTGGAACACGGCGCTCACCCGGGGGTCCGCGTACCAGCCGAGAAGCTGACGAGCGAGGGCTTCGCAACCGAGCCGCTCATCCACGGCCCCCGCGCTGCGCGGGGCGCCGGGGTAGGGCGCGCCGGCGCCGGCCTCGGTGACCCAGACCTGGCTCCGGGCGCCGCATTCACCGCGGGCGTCGAGGGCGCGCTCGAGTTCGGCGACCGCATCCGCGCCCCCGCCGTGTCGAGCCGCGTAGGCGTGGATCGACCAGACCTCCCCCAGACAGATCACGTCGGCCGGCAGGGCGGCGACGAAGCCGGCCACGCTTGTCCTACGGGGAGATTCGACGCTCAGGTCGTTGAGCTCACCCAGGACGAGGTGGTGCCCGGAGCCGAGCGCCCGCAGCTCGCTCGCCATCGCCCTCGCGAGCTCGGCATAGACCGCGGTCGAGAGCGGGGGCGCCGAGGCCGAGCAGCCCGCGCGCTGCGGGCTCATGAAACGGGGATCGTTGGGCTCGTTCCACGGGCTCCACCACGTGACCTCCGCACCCTCCCGCCGGGCCAGGTCGGCCAGCGATCCGATCAGCCCTCGATACGCCCCGAGCGCCGCGGGGCTCAACGCGCGAGCGAAGGGCGCGCCACCGGGCGTCTCACAGCCCGACGGAGCACGTGCCGCCCACGCGGGAACGCCGAACAGGTCGAGGACCACGCCGACGGAACCGCCCTGCCTGCGGGCCTCCCGCTGCCGCGCGGCGATCGCGGCGAGCTCGTCGCGTACGCCCGCGTAGGGGACGCACGGGCCGACACCGCGGGCGCATCCGTCGACGCTTGCCGCCAGATCAGGGGGCCGCTCGGCGCTCGGCTGAAGCGCCGCCCAGTCGATCAGCAGCCGCACGTAGGAGGGGTGCAGGGCATCCAGCTCGCGGCGTGCCGTCGCGAACGCGCCTGCGTTCCCGACGCCCTGGGACTCGGCGCCGCCTAGCAGCGCCGAGTTGTCCTCGGTCAGCCCGAAGGCCGGCCCGTGGAGGGCGTGCGCCGGCGAGCCGCCCGCGGCAGTTCGCGCCCGCGGCGCCGATCCGCACGCACACGCCAGCGCCGAGGTGAGACCGAGCACGCAGCAGAGGAGCGCCACACGAAGGCGCATCCCGGCCCGGCTCAGACTGCGGAGACCTGCTCCTCCTCGGCCACCCGGAACGAGGAGCCGCAGCCGCAGGCTGCAACGACGTTGGGGTTGTTGACCTTGAAGCCGGCGCCCTGAAGGCTCTCCTCGTAGTCGATCGTCGAGCCGCTGACGAACTCCAGGCTCTCACGGTCGACGAGGAGCTTGAGTCCGTGGCTCTCGTAGACGATGTCGCTGTCGCGCTGCTCGTCGAATGCGAGCTGGTACTGGAAGCCTGAGCAGCCGCCGCCGCGGACGCCGACGCGCAGGCCCGCGACGCTCACGTCGGCCTGCTGGGAGGAGAGGAACTCGTGGACCTTCTCGGCACCCTTGTCGCTGATCGTGATCATCGTTTCGCTCCTATGGCTGGCTCCAAGACTTTCCAAAGTATAGCGCCAGTCGCGCGGCCCTGGAAAGGCTGCACGATCCTCTACGCTAGACCTTGCGTGCCCTCTCCAGAGGACATAAAGCAGCGTATCGAGGCGGCGATTCCGGGCGCCCTCGCCGAGGTGCACGACACGACCGGCGGCGGCGATCACTTCAGCGCGACCGTCACGGCCGTGGCCTTCGACGGGCTCAGCCGCATCGAGCAGCATCGACTCGTATACGGCGTCTTCGGAGCCGAGATCGGCGGAGCAATCCACGCACTCGCCCTCAAGACCCAGACGCCGACCACGATCCAGTCCCACTGAGAGCCAGGAGCCTCACATGTCCCCCAGCGAATTCGACCCGATCCCGATGATGAGCAGCCAGCCGGCGGCGCCTGCCGCTCCGAGCTCTGAGTCCAACCCGATCCGCGACGCGGTCACCGAGGCGATCGAGGAGCACAAGGTCATCCTGTTCATGAAGGGCACGCCCGAGGCGCCCGCCTGCGGCTTCTCCGCACGGACCGTCGCGATGCTCCAGTCGCTCGACACGCCGTTCGCGGCCGTCGACATCCTGCCCGACCCGCGCATCCGCCAGGAGCTCTCGGCGATCTCCAACTGGCCGACGATCCCTCAGCTGTTCGTCGGCGGTGAGCTCCTCGGGGGTTGTGACATCGTGACCGAGATGTACGAGTCCGGAGAGCTCGCCCAGGCGTTGGTGTAGCGTCCCGCGCCGCATGGCTCCCGTAGCGGTCGCGACCGACAGCACTCACTACCTTCCTCGAGCCCTCGCCGACGAGCAGGGCATCCACCAGGTCAGCCTCTACGTCGGCTGGCACGGCCAGCCCGAGCGCGAGCTGCAGATGGACGGCTTCGACGCCTTCTATGAGCGTCTCGGCCGCGACTCCGAACTCCCGATCACCTCACAGCCCTCGATCGGAGACTTCCTCGCGGCCTGGGAGCCGCTGCTTCAGGGCGGCAACGACGTCGTCTCGATCCACCTCGCCGGCGGCATCTCGGGCACGTGCGAGGCGGCCCGTCAGGCCCACGGCCTGCTCGCCGAGCGCGGCATGGGCGACCGCGTCGAGGTGATCGACGGCGAAACGGCGTGCGGCGGGATGGGCCTGCTCCTGCTCGCGGCCTGCGCCGCGGCGCGCTCGGGTGCCGACATCACGGCGGTCGCGGCGCGCGTGCGCGAGGCACGGGCTTCGCTGCGGATCTGGTTCTGCCTCGACACGCTCGAGTACCTGCGCCGCGGCGGGCGCATCGGCAAGGCGCAGGCCTGGCTCGGCGGCACGCTGAAGATCAAGCCGATCCTGTCGCTCGAGTACGAAATCGTTCCGGTCGAGCGCGTCCGCACCGCGGGCCGGGCGTTCGAGCGGATGGTCGCCTACGCCCAGGAGCTCCACGACGCGGGCGCAGACGGCTGGGTCGTCCAGCACATCCAGGCGGAGGACCAGTCACAGCGCCTCGTCGATCGCTGCCGCGAGATCTTCGACTCCGAGCCGCTGTTCACCTCGGAGGTGGGCCCCGTCATCGGGACCTATACCGGGCCGGGCCTGATCGGCGTGGGCGCCCTGCCACGCTCCCTGCTGGCCTGATCAATCGCCGCGGCGACGGCGGCGGCGCAGCAGGCGCACGCCGATGAGCAGGCCGACTGCGGCCGCACCCATGGCGATCTCGTCCCGGTGGCGCTCGATATGCCCGCGCCAGTCGGTCAGCCTCGTGACCTCGCCGCGCAGCTGATCGACCGAGACGGCCAGCTGCATGCGGTTGCTCTCGATCGAGCTGCGGATCTCCTCTGCCGAGCGCTGGGCCATCAGGCGTCGGCTCCGGGCGCGCTCGCGGGCTGCGGCGGGACGGTGGCGCGGGGCGCGCTCGCCGGCGCGGGGCTCGTGCCCACGGCCTCGCGAATCTTGCGCGCCTCCTCGATTGCCATGCTCGGCACCGGCGGCGAGCTGCGTTTGACGACCCGGGCGGCGATCAGGCCCGCCACGACGCCGAGGAGGACCAGGATCACGGCCATGGCGAAGAAGCCCCAGAAGTAGGTGAAGTCGCTGCCGGGCAGGTAGAAGTACAGGAGCCAGGCGCACCCGATCAGGGCGAAGATGACCGCCATCAGGAAGAACACGCCGGCGGCCACGCCGACGACGGCGCCCTTGACGAGCCTGGTCGCCTTTTCCGAGACCTCGGCCTTGGCCAGCTCGATCTCCTCGTGGATCAGCAGCGTCGCCTTCTCGGAGATCTCTGCGATTGCCGCGGCGATGTTCTGCGGCTGGCCCCCGGGCCTGGGCGGCGGTGGCGGCGCTCCGGCGGCGCTCACTCGGGTGGCTCCTCGTCGAACAGACGACGCCAGATCATGGCGGCCACGCGGTTGGAGGCGACCGCGGCCAGCGCGCCGACGCCCGCCAGCAGACCGGACCACACGAGCCTCTTGACCATCTCGTTATCCATTCGCGGGCAGTCTATTCCCCGAAGTGGTCGCCACCACTCGCCGAGGTCCGCGGCGTCTGACTCCGGAGCGCTGCCGCGAGCGCGCTCAGCCGACGCCGGCCTCGGAAGCCGCGCGCGTCTCCAGGCCTCCACACACGGTCTCGACGACCAGCCACTTGGCGCGCTCAAGGTCCTCGGGGCCCTGCGGCAACAGGTCGAAGATCCAGCCTGTCAGCAGCTGCTCGATCGCGCCGTAGAAGGCCATCGCGGCGAAGCGCGATTCGATCTCGGTCTTGAACACGCCTTCCTCCTGGGCCTTGGCGATCATGCCGCCGATCAGGTCGTAGGCTTCGCGGATCGTGCCGATGTGCGTGTTGCCGAACGAGTTTGCCGCCCTCGTGACCTCGACGATGATGACCTTCATCAGGTCGGGGTCGTGCTGGTAGGAGTCGACGATGAAGGAGGCGATCGCCAGCAGCTTCTCGCGCACGGGCAGCGGCTGAGAGTCGACGTCGCGGATCAGCTCGAGCATGACGTTCCAGCGCTCGAGGAAGAGCGTGTCGAGCACCTCGTCCTTCGACGCGAAGTAGTGGTAGACGAGGCCGTAGGCGACGCCCGCCTCGTCGGCGATGTCCGAGACGCGGCAGGCATGGAAGCCCTGGCGGGCGAACACGCGCACGGCGGCGTCGAGGATCAGCCGGCGCTTGTCGCCGGCCGCCTTGGCCCGTGCGGCCGATGGTCTTCCGGCAGCTGAGCTCATGCGGCCTCCTGTCCTGGCCAGCGGTAGGCCGACGGGCGTCGGTTTGCAAGTGAGGGCAGCCGGTCGCGGATCTCAAGCTGGCGCGCGAGGTCGAGGTCGGCGACGATGTGACCTTCCCCGTCGGGCGCCTGGGCGAGCACGACGCCCCAGGGGTCGACGATCATCGAGCGCCCGCCCGAGTGCTGCCCGGCGGGGTGCGCACCGATCTGGTTGGCCGCGATGACGAAGGACTGGTTCTCGATCGCCCGGGCGCGCAGGAGCGTCTCCCAGTGGTCGCGCGTCGTCGCCAGCGTGAAGGCCGCCGGCACGGTCACCACGCGAGCCCCCATCACCGCCAGGATCCGATAGAGCTCGGGGAAGCGTAGGTCGTAACAGATGGTCAGGCCCAACTCGACACCGTTGGCCGCGCGCGAGAGCACGATCTCATCGCCCGGCTCCTCGAGGTCGGACTCGCGGTAGGTGCGCCCGCCGACCTCGACGTCGAACATGTGGATCTTGCGGTAGGTGGCCCTCACCTCGCCGTCGGGATCGACGTGGATCGACGTGTTCGCCAGCTTGTCGCGGCCCGCCAGCGTCTCGAGGATCGAGCCGGCGACGAGGTCGATGCCCAGCTCGCGTGCGAGCGCCCGGGCCCATTCCACCGTCGGCCCGCCATCGAGCGCCTCGGCCGAGGCGCGCATGTCGGCGTCCGAGCCCATCGCGGTCCACTTCTCGGGGAGTACGATCAGGCGGGCGCCGTCGGCGGCGGCGGCGCGAACGAGTCGGTCCGCGACAGCCTGGTTGGCCGCACGGTCGGCGGTGGAGTTGAGCTGGACTGCCGCGACCCTCAAAGCGCGCCCCCTGCCCCGGGTGCCCCGACGGCATTCGTCAGACCCGGATACAAGAAATAGATTGACTGGTCAGTCAACAACCGGAAGCATAACGACCGCATCCGCGTCGGGTAGCGGCGGGGCTCCGGAGGCGCCGCCGCGGGACTCCCTGTTCCGCGGCACCCGCCCCCTCAAGCGCTGGCGCTACGTGGCGATCTTCAGCGACGAGCTGATGGCGTGCGCGGCGCTCGTGCGGATCGGCCCGGCGCGCCAGTCCTTCTGGGCGCTGCACGTGCGCGGCGAGGGCATCGAGCGCGAGCACACCCGCCTGCTTCCGCGGCGAGCCGAGGTGCAGCTGCCCGCAGGCCGCGCGGCGGACGGGTCCGGGAGCTCACAGCCCGGGCGCATGCGGATCAGCGACCGCGGCGTCGAGCTCGACGTGGAGCTGGACGAAGACGCCGGCTTCGAGGCGCGCTGTCCGAGCGGCCGCGCCGAGGTCTGGACGCGCAAGCAGGCCGGCATCGCCGCCCGCGGGACGCTCGCGCTCGACGGTGCTCCGCCGCGGCGAATCGAGGCGCGGGCCGTGATCGACGACACCTCCGGTCATCACGCGCGCGAGACCGAGTGGTGGTGGACGGCGGGCGTCGGCGAGTCTGCCAACGGCCTGGCGGTGGCCTGGAACCTGGTGAGCGGCGTCAACGACCCTCCGACAGGCAGCGAGCGGGCGGTGTGGCTGGCGGGCCGCCCGTCGGAGGCCGCACCCGTCGAGTTCGCGGCCGATCTCTCGAGCGTCTCGTGCGAGGACGGCTCGGAGCTGCGCTTCGCAGCCGAGATGCAGCGCAGCCGCCGCGACAATCTGCTGCTCGTCTCGAGCGACTACACGGCGCCGTTCGGGACCTTCTCGGGCACGCTCCCGGGCGGCGTGCCGCTCGCCTCGGGGCTCGGCGTGGTGGAGCACCACCGCGCACGCTGGTAGGCGCGCTGCGGGCTTTGGCGCCGTGGCGGCTCAGTCGCCGGCGTGGTCGCGGTGGCGGCGCAGCGCGGCGAGCAGGAGCTTGGAGTGCATCGCGCCGATCAGCTCGCGCAGCGGCTCAGTGCCGGCGGTGACGATCTCCATCGCCCGCTCGACGTCGACCTCGCCGGCGAGGCGCTCGAGCAGCGCGTGGACCTCCTCCTCGACGAGCGGCTCGAGGGCCGTGCGGTAGCGGAGGGTGTCATAGACGGTGAAGCCGAGCGTCTCGTCGTAGCCGCCGGCGCGGAAGTTGGCGATCGCCTCGATGATCTTGACGTCGTCGCGGTCATAGCCGCGCTGGGTCGGCGTGAGCACGCCGATCTCGGCGAGGCGATCGAGCACGTTGCGCGGCACTCCGTAGCGCTCCTGGACGGCCTTGCGCGAGACGCGGTTGCGCTCCTCGGCGCTGGCGAGCGCCCGCTCGAGGATGCGGTCCTCGAGCTCGATCAGCGCGCGGACGCGGTCGGGGTCCTCCTGCAGGGCGCCGCGGATGACGCGCAGGGGCATGAAGCGCTCCTCCTGCAGGCGCTTGATGAGGGCGATCCGCTCGACGTAGTCGGGCGGGTAGTAGGCCATGTTGCGGCTCGTCCGCACGACGTCCTCGCCGCCGCCGAGCAGGCCCTCGCGCAGGTAGTAGCGGATCGTGCCCGGGCTGACCCCCGAGCGCTCGGCCAGCTCGCTCATCTTCAGCAGCGCCCGCTCACCGTCGGCCTGGCTCCCGCCGTCCTTCACGCTGGCGCCGGCACCGGCCATGACGTCGACCTCACGCCCTCAGCGTCGTGTCCTGGCGGACCGCTGCCGGCCCGGCGGCCGCGCCGCTGCCAAGCAGCTCCTGCACCTCGGCGTGCGAGTAGCCGGCCGACAGCAGGACCGCCTCGGTGTGCTCGCCCAGCGCCGGGCCGGGCAGGCGCGCGTGCTCGCCGGGGGTGCGGCCGAGCTTGACGGGGACGCCGAGCTGGCGCACGGGCCCCTCGACTCCGGGCTGGTCGATCTCGACGACCATCTCTCGCGCGCGCAGGAGCTCGGAGTCGAGCGCCTCGTCGAGCTCGAGGACCGGCTCTAGGCAGCAGTCGTGTTCAGAGGCGAAGGCCTCCCACTCGGCGCGGGTGCGCGAGCGGAAGATCTCCTGGACCTCGGCATGGGCGGGCGAGCCGGGCGGCTCGAACTGCGCGGCGATCAGCTCCTCGCGTCCGACGCCGCGGCACCACGCCTGCCAGAACTTGGGCTCCAGGGCACCGAGCGTGACCCAGCCGTCGGAGCACTCATACGGCCGATAGCAGACGAGCGATCCCGCCAGCGGCAGCTCGCCGCGGCGTGGCACGTTGCCGTCGGCGAAGTAGGAGCCGGCGACCATCGCGAGCCACGACAGCGCGCCGTCGGCCATCGAGACGTCGACCATCTGCCCCTCGCCCGAGCCGGGCGAGCCCTCGCCGCCGCCGTCACGCTCACGCAGGGCGGCCATGATCCCGAACGCCGCCATCAGCGCGCCGCCGCCGAGGTCGGCGATCTGCCCGGCCGCCTGGACCGGCTCGCCCCCCAGCTCGCCGGTGAGGCCGAGCAGCCCGATCAGGCCGAGGTAGTTCATGTCGTGGCCCGAGGCGTCGCGCTTGGGGCCGTCCTGTCCGTAGCCGGAGATGGCGCAGTAGACGATGCCGGCGTTCTCCTCGCGCATCCGCTCATAGCCGACGCCCAGGCGCTCGAGTACGCCCGGGCGGAAGGACTCGAGCACGACGTCGTATTCGCCCACCAGGCGCAGGAGCGCCTCGCGGCCGCCGTCGCTCTTGAGGTCGAGGCGGATCGAGCGCTTGTTGCGGTTGAGCGACAGGAACAGCGCCGAGCGGGCGCTCTCATGGGCGCCGTCGTAGAACGGGGGCGACCAGCGGATGTAGTCGCCCATGCCGGTGTCCTCGACCTTCAGCACTTCGGCACCGAAGTCGGCCAGCAGCAACGAGCAGAAGCCGCCGGGCAGCAGGCGCGAGAGGTCAAGGACACGCACGCCCTCCAGCGGCAGGCTCATGCGCCGACCTGCTCGCGCTTGCTCACGCCGAGCATCGCCCGCGCCTCGGCGACGGTGGCCGGGCGACGGCCGATGTCCTCGGTCATCTGCCGTGCCTTGGCGATCAGCTCGCCGTTTGACTTCGCCATCTCGCCGCTCGGCAGATACAGGTTGTCCTCGAGGCCAACCCTGATCGAGCCACCGAGCGTGAGCGCGGCTGCCACGAGCATCCACTGCCGGCGCGAGATCCCGATCACGCCCCAGTGAGAGCCCGCCGGGATGTTCTCGACCATCGCCGCGAGGTTGCGGGCGGTCGGGGGGATCCCGCCGAGGACCCCCATCACGCAGTCGACGTGCAGAGGTGTCTCCAGGACGCCCATGTCGATCAGCGGCTCGAGGCTGCCGACGTGGCCGATGTCGAAGCACTCGTGCTCGGGTTTGATG
>DAIRTT010000091.1:0-10345 GCA_036803745.1 Solirubrobacteraceae bacterium
TGTTTACCGGGCCGAGGTGGAGGAGTGGGAGGAGCCCCTCCACCCCGGCTCGCTGCGGCGAACATAACCCACTTCCTCCCACAATGCAACCCTATTTGCACATCTTTCCCCACTTTCCATTCCACGTGCCGTCATGGCGCGCAAATCCCCTGCACAGGAGGGGTTTTCGCACGGGACGAGGCAATCGGCCCGCGCGAGTCAGGGATGCAAACGGGCGTGCATCGGGCGAGCCTGCGAGCGCGCCTGCAGAACGGCTCGCCCTTGCGCCGCGTCCTGCCGGGGCCATACGATCGGCGTCCGAACCGGCAGACCCGCAGATGACGAGACCCCCCGCCCCCGCATCCCCGCGCGCCAGCGCGCACCGCCGCGCCCGTCCGCTGGCATGTCTAACCGCGATCGCCTGCGCCTCGGCGCTCGCTGCGTGCGGCTCCTCGCACTCGACCGGCACCGAGGTCGACCCCGCAGGGGTCGTCCCGGCCTCCGCGCCGCTGTACGCCGGCGCGACCGTGCGCCCGGCCGGGGCGCTGAAGGACGACGCCCTCTCGGCCGGCCACGCGCTGACAGGCCAGGCCGACCCGTACCTGCGCCTGCTCGCCGCCCTGCAGACACCGGGGTCCCCCGCGCTCGACTTCTCCCGCGACGTGGCTCCGTGGTTGGGACCCCACGCGGGCGTCTTTCTCACCTCGCTGCACTCCGCCGGCGGGCTCGGCGCACTACTCGAACAGGGTCTGCTCGGGCGCTCCGGCGGCTCGACGGCCTTCCCGTTCAGCTCCTCGGGCGCCCAGGGGGCACTCGTGCTCGACACGACCGACGCCACCAGGGCACAGAAGTTCCTCGACGGACAGGCGGCCCATGCGGGAGCCCACGCCGCCGGCTACCGGGGCGTCGCCTACCGCGTCAGCGGCAGCGGCGTGGCGTTCGGGCTCGTCGACCGGCTGGCGGTGCTCGGGAGCGAGTCGGCCCTGCGGGCGGTCATCGACACGAGCCGAGGCGCACCGTCGCTCTCGCATGCCCCCGGCTACGCCAAGCTGCTCGCCGATGCACCGTCAGGGGCGCTCGCGCATCTCTACTCGAGCCCCGCATCGGGCGGATCGAGCTCCGCGGGCGAAGGACTCTCTGGGATGGTTGGCCTGCTCGGCGGCGGACGTCAGGCCAACGTGTCGCTCGTGCCCTCGGCCTCGACCCTGACGCTCGACGCCGACACGCTCCAGGCAGGCGCGCAGGGCGCGGGCGGCGGGCTCCTCGGCAGCGACCCGGGAGCCGCGGAAGCTTTCAACACGCTGCCGGGCGACTCGTGGCTCGCGATCGGGCTCGGCCACGTCGGGCGCAACCTCCCGTCTGACCTGCGCGCGCTGCGCGGGCTGACATCGCTCGGAGGCAGCTCGGGGTCGGGTTCGCTGAGCGTCAAGTCGCTGCTGGGCGGGCTGCTCTCCCCGCTCGAGGTGCTCGGCGCCGCAACCCCCGCGGCCGCACGTGACTTCACCAGCTGGATGGGCTCGGCGGGCATCTTCGCCGCGGGCGGCAGCCTGCTCGAACTGAAGGCCGCGGTCGTCATCCAGTCCAACGACGCGGCGCGCTCGCGGGCGGCGGTCGCCAAGCTCGCAGCGCAGCTGCGCAAGAGCGGCGCCTCGCTGCGGCCCGTGTCGATACCCGGCACCGAAGCGGCCGTGGGCGTCGCCATCAGCGGCCTGCCCGTGGTCCTGGACATCGCCGCCGGCCGCGGCGCCGACGGTCATCCCCTGTTCGTGATCGGGTTCGCCGAAGCCTCCGTCGCCACCGCGCTCAACCCGCCGAGCACGCTCGCGGCTGCAGCTCCGCGCGCGGCGGCCGCCTCGACGCTCGGCGACGGCATCCAGCCAAGCCTGATCGTCGACTTCCCCACGCTCCTGAGCCTGCTGGAAGGCGTCAGCCTGACCGAAGACCCGAGCATCTCGGGCTTCGTGCCCTACCTGCGGGCCGCCACGACGCTCGCAGGCGGCGGCCACAGCCTCGGCGGGGGCGTCGAACGCCTTCGGGTCGTCCTCGGGCTCCACCAGAGCGGCTGAGCGCGGCAGGCGCGCGGCGCGGCAGGCGACGGCCGCTCAGCCGCCTTCGCCCGAAGCGAGGGGTGCTTCGGGCGCCAGGGCCCTCGCGCCCAGGTCGAAACTGCGGTAGAAGACGGCTCGACCGCCGATCACGCGGTCGGCGCCATAGCGGGTCATCGTGGTATCGCCGTCGGGCATCACCGAGTACGGGCCGAGAACCGATTTGCGGTCGTGGGTGGCGAAGAAGCGGGCGATGACCGTCTGGCGATCGTTGCCGTGCGATCCGGCGGCGCGGATCGCGTCGAGGACGACGCTCATAGTCTCATAGCCGTAGAGGACGTAGGGCCCCGCTTCGCCGCCGAACGTCCGCCTGTAGTCGGCCAGGACGCGGGCCGACGCAGGTGGATACTGCGAGGGGTCGAGGATCGGGGTCGTCAGATAAGTGCTCGCGGCGGCCGTGCCGAGCTGCGAGGTGAAAGCCTGTCCGGTCAGCGAGCTCGAGCCGATGAGCAGCAGGTGCGGCGCGGCCGTGTGCAGGGCCTGCCAGAGGGCGACGGTCCCCGGGCCGGGGCCGCCGGCGAACAGCACAGCCTGCGCGCCGCTGCGGACTATCTTTTCGACCTCGCCGCTGTAGACGGAGCCGGCGACGGTCGCGAGGCTGTCGTGGGCGGCGACCGCGATCCCGGCCCGGGTCGCGTCGGCGGCGGCGATCTTGGCCAGCGGTTCCTCGAACGGGTCCTGGTCATCCAGCACATACACGCGGCGGACGCCGAGGGTCACGAGCAGCCGCGCCTGCGCGGCCGCCTGGACGGTGTCCCCGGGCTGCAGGCGCCCGAACGTGCGGTGCCCGCTGAGGTAGAAGCGTTCCGGCTCGTCCTGGCCCGCGTCGAGCGAGCTGGTGAGCCCGACGTATGGGCTCGAGGGGCTGACCTGGAGGATGCCGGCGGCGTTGATGAGCGGCAGCGAGAGGGCGGTCGAGGTCGAGCCGAGGTCACCGAGGTAGGCGATCGTGCTCGTGTCCTGTGCGGCCGTCTTGGCGTTCGTGGCGGTCACACCCGGTGTCGACTTGCCGCTTGCCGGGTCGGAGTCGTCAAGCGACACGTAGCCGATCTTGAACTTGCCGATCTGCCCGCCGACCTGGGAGAGGGCGAGCTTCTCGCCGCCGACGATCTGCTGGGAGATCGCCGCCGATGGGCCCTGCAGCGGAAGGCTCGAGTAGATCGCGAGCAGATTGCCCGTCGCTTCGTTGCTCGTGGCGCCCGCGCCCCCACAGCCGGATGCTGCGAGAGCCGCTGCGGCGAGAGCGACGAGGCCCGGCCAGCGTGCGTGCACCGGGCTCTAGCTGCGGCGGCCGGGGAGGTAGCCGGCGAGGATCCTCATCGACGCGCCCACCAGGATGATCGCCGTGGCCAGCAGGAACGAGTCGAAGCCTTTGGCGCCGAGCGCCCAGAGCACGATCCAGACGACCAGTCCGGCGGTGACGGTGATTACCAGTCCCATGCGCGCGGAATCTTAGCTGGCCGATCCCCGGTCGGTCGGCGCCAGGCTCGCGGCGAGCTCGCCCACGAGCGCGCCGACCGCGGCGGCTGGATCATCGCCCTCCTCGGCCGCTCGCACGAGGCGGGTGCCGACGATCACGCCGTCGGCACCGGCGTCTGCCGCCTGCCGCGCCTGCTCGGGCGTGGCGATGCCGAATCCGAGCGCGACCGGCGCGCTCGTGCACGCCTTCGCGCGGGCGACGACCTCGGCGAAGGCCTCGGGCAGCGAGACCCGCTCGCCGGTAGTGCCGACGACCGAGACGGTGTAGAGGAAGCCACGGGCGCCGGCTCCGATCGAGGCGAGGCGCTCGGGGGTCGTGGTGGGCGCAACGAGAGGGACCAGCGCGAGGCCGTGGCGCTCGCAGGCCTCACGCACCTCGGGTGCCTCCCCGTCCGGCAGATCGGGAACGATCAGGCCGCAGGCGCCGGTCCGCGCAAGGCGCTCGACGAACGCGTCGACCCCCGGGGCGAAGACCATGTTGGCGTAACACATGAGGACGACCGGGACGCTGTCGGCGAGCGCCCGAGCCACCTCGAGGACTCCCGCGACATTCGCGCCGGCCGCGAGCGCCGTGGTCGCCGCGGCGTGTATCACGGGTCCGTCGGCGAGCGGGTCGGAGTAGGGCATGCCCAGCTCGATCACGTCGGCGCCCGCGCGCACGCACGCCTCGCCGATGCGCACCGACTCCTCGAGGGTGGGGAACCCGCCCATCAGGTAGGGCATCAGGGCGGCGCGCTTGCCGGTTGTGTGGAAGGCGTCGGCGAGGCGCTCGATGCCGCTCACCTGCGTGGCACTCACGAGTCACCCTCCGCGAGCACCTCGGCGAGGTCCTTGTCACCGCGTCCCGACAGGCATATGAGGTCGAGCTCGCCCTCGGGCTCGGCGAGCGCCCAGGCGAGCGCGTGGGAGGTCTCGAGCGCGGGGATGATGCCCTCGAGGCGGGCGACGAGCCGGAAGGCATCGAGTGCCTGCGCGTCGGTGACGGCGACGTAGCGGGCGCGTCCGCTGTCGCGCAGGTGCGCGTGCTCGGGCCCTGCACCAGGGTAGTCCAGGCCGGCGGAGATCGAGTGGGCCTGGATGATCTGGCCCTCCTCGTCCTGCATGACGGCCGAGCGCGAGCCGTGCAGGATGCCCGGCCTTCCGCCGACCGTCAGAGGGGCGCCGTGGCGCGGGGTGTCGATGCCCTCGCCGGCCGCCTCGACGCCGATCAGCTCGACCTCGCCGTCGGGAATGAAGGCCGCGAAGATGCCCATCGCGTTGGAGCCACCGCCCACGCATGCGATCACGCGTGCGGGCAGGCGCCCCTCGCGCTCGAGGATCTGGGCGCGGGCCTCGTCGCCGATGACCCGCTGCAGGTCGCGCACGAGCGCCGGGTACGGCGCCGGCCCGACGACCGAGCCGATCACGTAGTGGGTGTTCTCGACATTCGTGACCCAGTCACGGATCGCGGCCGAGGTCGCCTCCTTGAGTGTGCGGGCGCCCGCGTCGACCGGCCGGACGCTCGCGCCGAGGAGTTCCATGCGCTGCACGTTGGGATGCTGACGGCGCGTGTCCTCGGTGCCCATGTAGATGACGCATTCCAGGTCGAGTAGGGCGCAGACGGTCGCCGTCGCGACCCCGTGTTGCCCGGCCCCGGTCTCGGCGATGATCCGGCCCTTGCCCATCCGCTTGGCGAGCAGTGCCTGGCCGAGGGCGTTGTTGAGCTTGTGCGAGCCGGTGTGGTTGAGGTCCTCGCGCTTGAGGTAGACGGGCCTGCCGGCACGCTCGGAGAGCCTCCGCGCGCGGTACAGCGGCGTCGGGCGCCCGCCGAAGTCGCGCAGAAGACCGTCGAGCTCGGCGCGATAGGCGGGATCCTCGCGGGCCGCGACCCAGGCCTGCTCGAGTTCCGCGAGGGCCGGCATGAGCGTCTCGGGGACGAACTGTCCGCCGTAGGGACCGAAGCGGTGCTGGACGGCGGTCTGGCCACCCGCGCTCACGCCGACGCCCCGATCGTCTCGGGCTCCGGGCGGCTCGCGCGGACGGCGTCGAAGAAGGCCCGCAGCAGCACTGGGTCCTTGTGGCCCGGCGCCGACTCGGTCCCGCTGGCGGTGTCGACTGCGTAGGGCGCGACCACGCCGATCGCCTCGGCGAGGTTCTCCGGAGTGAGCCCGCCGCTGAGGATCAGGGGCACCTTGGACCTGCGCCCGGCGACGAGACCCCAGTCGAAGCTCTCCCCCGTGCCGCCGCGCATCCCTCGCCTGGCGACGGCGCGCGAGCGAGCGTCGAGGAGGTGGTAGTCGACGTGGAAGCGCTCGAGATCCTGGACGTCGGCCGACCCGGATACCTGGGCCGCCTTGATCACGCGCGCCCCTGTCCGGCGTCGCACCTCCGAGCAGAACGACGGCCCCTCGTCGCCGTGGAGCTGGATCAGGCTGAGGCTGAGCTCGTCGCTGCGCATGACGATGTCCTCGAGCGGAGCGTTGACGAACACGCCGCAGAGCTCGACCCGGCGCCTCAGAGCCGCCGCCACGGCGACCGCCTCGCCCGGCGAGCAGGCGCGCGGACTGCCGTCGTAGAAGATCATCCCCAGGGCCCACGCCCCGAGTTCGACCGCGAGCTCGGCGTCGCCGAGGTTGGTGATGCCGCAGATCTTGACCCGCGGCGAGAGCTCACCCGCCGGGGCCGCGAGCGCCTTGGCAGGCGACTCGCCGGCGGCCGGCGACGATGAGCCCGCGGCGGGGACGGGCGCGTCGGATGTCTCGGCTGCGCTGTGCGTCTCGGCCATGGCCACCACGGTAGCGGGCGGCCCGATCGCGGCGGATCTAGCCTTCGGGGGTGTTCGGGTTGGGCACCGAGTTCGGCCGGCTGCCCAGCGTGACGCTGACGGTCTTGGGGTCGTAGCCACCCTTGCCGTTGGCCCGCAGCAGTTCGACGCTGACGGTGTTGCCCGGCTTCTTGGCCGATACGGCGTTGGCCAGGTCTTCGGAGCCCGTGACGGCCTTGCCGTCGAACTTGACGATGATGTCCCCGCCGACTGCGATCTGGTTGTTTTCGGTGCTCGTGGTCACCGAGCCGCCTTTGATTCCGGCTTTGGCCGCGGCGGTGCCCTTCTGCACGCTCTGGACGAGCGCACCGGTCTTGACGGGAAGGTTGAGGGCCGACAGCGAGCCGTCGATCCCCAGCGAGGTGAGGCCGAGGTAGGCGCCGCGGACGGTCCCGCCTTTCTCGAGCTGGGAGATCTCGGACTTGGCGGTGTTGATCGGCACTGCGAAGCCGATGCCGACGCTGCCGCCGCCCGTCCCGCCGGTCTCGATCTGCGAGTTGATGCCGATGACCCGGCCTGCCGCGTCGAGCAGCGGGCCGCCGGAGTTGCCGGGGTTGATCGGCGCGTCGGTCTGAAGGACGTTGTTGATCGCGAAGCCGTTGGGCGCAGTGATCTGACGCTGGAGTGCCGAGATGACGCCGGTCGTGAGCGTGCGTTCGAGGTCGAACGGATTGCCGATCGCGTACACCGGGTCGCCGACGGTGGCGGAGCTCGAGTCGCCGAGTGTGAGCGGGTGAAGCGTGAGGCCGTCGGTCGGGATCTTGAGTACCGCGAGGTCGTTGGAGGGGTCCTTGCCCACGACCTGGGCTTCGACGGTCTTGCCTTTTTCGAAGCTGACGGTGACCTTGATGGCGTTCTCGACGACGTGGTAGTTGGTGAGGATCGTGCCGTTGCTGGAGATCACGATGCCAGAGCCGGTCGCCTGCCCCTGACGCTGTGATTCGCCGCCGAAGAGGTTGAAGGGCGATTCCGATTTCTGCACGATCGTGGACGTCACGAACGCCACTCCGGGCGCGTCGCGAACGTAGACTTCGTGCGGCGTCAGCCCGTGTGTGGTCACCGACGCGTTGCTGGGAGCGGCGGGCGCCGACTGGACGGTCGTGACCGTCGTGCTACTGCCACCGAGGTCGCCTGCGGCGGCGACTACGGCTACGACGACGCCACCGCCGATGAGGGCGGAGACGAAGGGGATCGCGAACATGCGCTTCATTGACGGTGAGGATGCACGGCCGGTGTGAAGCGCATCTAAATGTCTTGCCCGGTGTGTCTAAAGGATGTCAGCTTCCTGAGGGCGGCGGCCGGATCCCCGGCCCTCATCAGGGTCTCGCCGACGAGCACGGCCTCGACGCCGAGGTCCTGGAGGCGCTCGAGCTGATCGGCCGAGCCGATGCCGGACTCCGAGACGATCGTCGTGCCGGCGGGCACGTCGGCCATCAGCCGCTCGGTCCGCGAGACGTCGACGCTGAAGTCGCGCAGGTCACGGTTGTTGACGCCGACGATGTCCGCACCGATCGCGAGCGCCGTCTGGAGCTCCTCGCGATCGTGTACCTCGACGAGCACGTCGAGCCCGAGCGACCGTGCTCCGGCATGCAGTGAGGCGAGCTCGGCGGCGGACAGCGCGGCCACGATCAGCAGGATCGCGTCGGCGCCGGCGCGGCGGGACTCGTGGAGTTGATAGGGGTCGACGATGAAGTCCTTGCGCAGAAGCGGCAGCCCGCACGCCGCCCGGGCGGTCTGGAGGTCGGCGAGCGCGCCGGCGAAGTTGGGGCCCTCCGTGAGGATCGACAGCGCGGCCGCACCCCCGTCCCGGTAGGAGGTGACGATCGCGGCGAGATCGGCGTCCGAACGCAGCGTCCCGGCCGACGGCGAGCGTCGCTTGAACTCTGCGATCACGCCGATTCCGGGCGCGGTGAGCGCGTCGCGAAAGGGTCGCTCGCCGGACGCCACCGGCTGCTCGGGGTTCTCGGCGTCATCGAGCGCAAGCGGCTCCTCGCGCTTGCGCCGATGCACCTCGGCGCGCGTTTCACCGAGGATCCGCTCGAGCACGTTGGACCGGGAGGCGCTCATGCCGGCGCCCCGGTGGACGGCGCGTGTCTGCGGCTGGCATCGACGAACCGCTCGAGTGCTCGCGCGGCGTCGCCGTCGGCGAGCGCGGCCCGGGCGCGCTCGACGCCCTCGCGGATCGTCTGGGCGTGGCCGGCGGCGTAGATCGCGGCGCCGGCGTTGACGAGCGCGAGCGCCTCACCCGCGGGTCTCGCGCCGCCGCTGTGGCTCTGGTTGAGGATCACGCGCGTGACCGCGGCGTTCTCGTCAGGCGTGCCGCCGGGGGTGCTCGCGCCGGCCGCGGCGCCGTCGGGGTCGATGCCGACCTCCTCGGGGGTGATGACGTAGGAGCGGATCTCCTGCCCGTTGACCTCGACGACCCTGGTGGGAGCCGAGTCGGAGACCTCGTCGAGGCCGTCCTCACCGGAGACGAGCAGGGCGCGGTCCACGCCGAGCAGGGCGAGGGCGCCGGCCATCGTGTCGAGGTGGCGGGCGTCGGAGACGCCTATCAGCTGGCGACGGGCGCCCGCCGGATTGGTCAGCGGGCCGAGCAGGTTGAAGATCGTGCGTACCGCGAGCTCCCTGCGTGCAGGGATCACGAAGCGCGTCGCCTGGTGATGGTTGGGGGCGAACATGAAGCCGAAGCCCGCCTCCTCGATGCAGGCGGCGACGGCCGCCGGCTCGAGGTCGATGCGCGCGCCGAGGGCCTCCAGCAGGTCGGCCGAGCCGGAGCGGCTGGTGGCCGAGCGGTTGCCGTGCTTGGCGACCGCGCAGCCCGCGCCGGCGGCGATCAGGGCGGCGGTGGTCGACACGTTGAACGAGCTGCTGCCGCCGCCGGTGCCGGCGGTGTCGAGGAGGTCATCGCGCGTGACCGGCACGTGGGCCGCGAGGGAGCGCATCGTGCGGGCCAGGCCCGCGATCTCCTCGACGGTCTCGCCCTTGGTGCGCAAAGCGATGAGAAAGCCCGCGATCTGCGTCTCGGAGGTCTCGCCGTGCATGATCTCGGCGAGCACCTCGGCGGTCTGCTCGGCACTCAGGTCCCGCCGGGAGGCGAGCGCGTCGATTGCGCTTGTCAGGATCGGGTTGGACATCGCCGGCGCATCATCCCCGACCGGCGCCCGCCCGCGACGGTCCGTCCGCCAGGAAGTTGGCGAGCAGCTCGCGGCCCTGCTCGGTGAGGACCGACTCAGGATGGAACTGCACGCCCTCGGCGGGCAGCTCCCGGTGGCGCAGCGCCATCAGCAGCTCTCCCGCTGTGGCGGAGGCTTCGAGGCAGTCGGGCAGCTCCGCGTCGACGACCAGCGAGTGGTAGCGCCCGACCGTCAGCGGCGAGTTCAGGCCGCGGAAGATCGTGCGGCCGTCGTGCTCGATGACGGCCGACTTGCCGTGCACGGGCGGGTTGAGCCGCACCCGCCCGCCGAAGGCCTGGGCGAGCGCCTGATGGCCGAGGCAGACGCCGAGCGTGGGCACGCCCGCCTCGGGCAGCCGGCGAACAACCTCGAGGCTGATCCCCGCCTCGTCGGGCGTGCACGGCCCGGGCGATACGACGCAGCGGTCGAAGTCGCCGGCGAGCAGCTCCTCGACGCTCGCACGGTCGTTGCGGACGGTATGGACATCGCAACCGAGCTCGCCGAGGTACTGGACGAGGTTGTAGGTGAACGAGTCGTAGTTGTCAATCACGAGGAGCTTCATCTCATGCCCACTCCTGCTGCCCGCATGCGAGCGCGATCGCCCGCATCGCGGCCTGCGCCTTGGCGACGGACTCCTCATACTCGTAGTCGGGCCGCGCATCGGCGACGGTGCCACCGCCGGCCTGGACGTGGGCGACGCCGTCGGCGACGACGACGGTGCGTATGTGGATCGCCGTGTCGAGGTCGCCGCCGTAGCTGAGGTAGCCGATCGCGCCGCCGTAGCCGCCGCGCTTGACCGGCTCCAG
>DAIRTT010000092.1:0-10345 GCA_036803745.1 Solirubrobacteraceae bacterium
TGACCGGCTCGAGCTCATCGATGATCTGCATCGCGCGGACCTTGGGCGCGCCCGAGAGGGTCCCGGCGGGCAGGACCGAGCGCAGCGCGTCCATCGCCCCGACATCCTCGCGCAGCGTTCCCGAGACCGAGGAGACGATGTGCATGACGTGGCTGTAGGACTCGATCTCCATCAGCTCGTCGACCTTGACGGTGCCGTACTCGCACACCCGACCGAGGTCGTTACGCCCGAGGTCGACGAGCATGACGTGCTCGGAGCGCTCCTTCTCGTCGGCGAGCAGCTCGGCGGCTATGCGCCGGTCCTCCTCCGGGTTGGCGCCACGGGGGCGGGTGCCGGCGATCGGCTTGGTGGCGACGTGGCGGCCGCTGACTGTGAGCAGCGGCTCCGGGCTGGCGCCGGCGATCTGAAAGTCGCCGAAGTCGAGGAAGTACATGTATGGGCTCGGGTTGACCGCCCGCAGGCCCCGGTAGATCGAGAAGGCCTCGACCGGCACGGGCGCCGACCAGCGCTGCGAGGGCACGACCTGGAAGGCGTCGCCGGCGTAGATGTACTCCACGATCCGCCGCACCATCCCTTCGAACTGCTCCCGCGCCATGTTCGACTCGAACTCGGGCATCTCGCGCGGCTCGGCATCGGGGCGCCGGCGCGGAACAGGACCGGCGAGCGCCTCGCGGATCTCTGCGATCTTCCGCGCGGCCGCCTCGTAGGCACGCTCGACGTCGGGCTCGGCGGCGAGGTCGGCGTTGGCGATGATCCGGACGGTGTGCTTCAGGTGGTCGAACACGACAAGCGCGTCGGAGAGCATCAGGGCCATGTCGGGCAGGCCGAGCGGGTCCGGTCCGGGCTCGCCGAGCGGCTCGACGGCGCGGACGAGGTCATAGCCGAAGAACCCGACCGCCCCACCGGTGAACGGCGGCGCGTCGGTCATCGGCGCCTGGTTGAAGCGCTCGACGTTGGCCGCCGCGAGCGCGTACGGATCGCCCCCGTCGGAGAGTGACCAGCGCAGGACGGCGCGCGGGCGAAAGCCGATGAAGGACCAGCGGCCGACCCGCTGTCCCTGATCGGCCGACTCGAGCAGGAACGCGGGCTCGCCGGGAGCGAGCTCGCGCAGCTTGAGGAAGGCCGATACGGGTGTCTCGCAGTCCTCGATGTAGCTGAGGCTGAGCGGGATCAGGTTGTGTTCGGCGCCGAGCTCGCGGACCCGCTCGAGGCCCGGCTCGATCCCGCCGTGGGGCTGTGCGGCCGCGGCGGCAGGTGCGCCGGGCGGTCTAGGAGCGACGGCCATCGAGCACCCGCTCGGCGTCCGCGAGCGAGCGCCCTCTGCTCGCCAGAAGGACGAGCAGGTGGTAGATGACGTCGGCGGCCTCTTCGTCGACGCGCCCGTCGGACTCCTCGCGCGCGGCGCGCGCGACCTCCTCGGCCTCCTCCATCACCTTCTCGCCGATGCGGGCCGGGTCGTCGAGGAGCTCGACGGTGTAGGAGCCCTCGGGCCGCTCACGCAGCCTCGAGCCGAGCACGCGCTCGAGCGACGGGAGCATCTCCGCGGGCGCGAGCGGCTCGAGCTCGCCGCGGTGAAAGCAGGTCCGCTCGCCGGTGTGGCAGGCGGGCCCGGCGGGCTCGACGAGCGCGAGCACGGTGTCGCCGTCGCAGTCGAGGCGCAGCGCCCTGACCGTCTGGACGTTTCCGCTGGTGGCGCCCTTGTGCCACTGCTCGCCACGGGAGCGGCTCCACAGGTGCAGTTTGCCCGTCTCACGGGTGCGCGCGAGGGCCCGCTCGTTCATGTAGGCGAGCATCAGCACCTCGCCGGTGTTCCAGTCCTGGACGACACAGGGCACGAGCCCCTGCGGGTCGTATGCGATCTGCTCGGCGATCGAGTCGCTCTCAGGGGTGCTCATGGGAACGGATTGTAGGTCCCGCCGGATGCGGGCGGTTTGAGACAGACTGCTGCCCACATGCAATCCCTGTTGAACCGCAAGCTGGTCTTCATCACCGGAAAGGGCGGCGTCGGCAAGACGACGATGGCGGCCGCCGTCGGCATGATGGCGGCGCGCGCCGGGCTGCGGACGGTCGTGGTCGAGGTCGGCGAGCAGAGCCGCCTGACCGACCTCTACGGGATCCCGAGACCCGAGCCGGGTGTCGAGACCGGCCTGGAGGCGGGGCTGTCGAGCGTCTCGATCGACCCCGACCAGGCTCTGCTGGAGTGGCTGCAGGCGCTCGGCGGTCGCATATCGGGTCGGGTGCTCGCCTCCAGCGGCACGTTCCAGTACTTCGCCGCGGCGGCGCCGGGGGCGAAGGAGCTCGTCAGCATGGTCAAGATCTGGCAGCTGACCAAGGGCGACGGCCGGCGCCGCTCGACCGGTCACGACCTCGTCGTCGTCGATGCCCCGGCGACCGGCCACGCGCTGGGGATGTTGCGCTCGCCGCAGACATTCGGAGCGATTGCACGCGTCGGGCCGATCGCGGGCCAGACCCAGCACGTGCGCGACCTGCTGGAGGACCGCGAACGGACGGCCTACCTGGCGGTCGCGCTCGCGACCGACATGGCGGTGACCGAGGCGCTCGAGCTCGAGGACGGCCTGCAGAGCCAACTCTCGCGGGGCCTCGACGCGGTCCTCGTCAACGGCGTGCTGCCCCGGCGCTTCACGCCCGCCGAGCTCGAGAGGATCGCTGTGTTCGACGGGCACGCGGGACGGCCGAGCGCCGACGGCGACGTGGCGGCGGCGGCGGCGCGCGCTGCGCGGACGATCCACGATCGGGCGCAGTTCCAGCACAACCAGGTGGCCCGCCTGCGCAGGCGAAGCTTCGAGGTCCTGAGCGTGCCGTTCGTGTGGGGCGCGCGATTGGATCTGGAGGCAGTCCAGGGAATCGCCGACCGTCTCGAAAGGCGAATGGAGAGCTGACGCCTCCCGCGACCTACGGGCGTGCGACGCGATAGCGGCGTGTCGAGGCGTCGCGTTCGATCAGGCCGACGGCCAGGAGCGTGCTGACGTAGCGGTGTGTCGTGCTCGTGTTCATGTCGAGCATGCGGGCGAGCTCGCCGACGCCGACGTAGCCGCCATCGGTGGGGAAGCAGGAGAGGACCATCAGGCCGGATAGCAGCGAGCGCGAGAGGCGGCGATCGTCCAGCTCGTCGGGCAGTGCCCAGGCGGCCTCGCCGCGCGCGAGCGTCCACTCGGCGTCGCGCAGGGCCGACAGGAGCAGCGACAGGGTCCCGCCCCTCCCGGCGGCGCGGATCACACGGTCGACCTGCTCGTCGGTCAGCTCGATCGTGACGGCCTCCCCATCCTCGGCGGCGCTGTCCTCAGGCATCGTTGGACGCCATCATCGCGATGGGCCGTGGAGCCGCAAAGGCGGTCGTGAACGTTCAGTCCTGACTACCCCGGCCCCGGCCGGGGTGTCCGCCGCGGACGGCTACCAACCGGGGCGATCGGCGCCCGCGCCCGCGAGGGCGGCGGTGCGGCCGGGATGGTGCGACTGCTCGGCGAGCCGGCCGAGCGTCTCGCGGGCGCTCTGCAGCCAGTCGATCCGCGACCGCCACATCGCCATCTCGGCTTCCCGTGCGAGCACCCGCATGAGCCGCGTCCATTCGGCGCCGCCGTGCGCTTCCTGCTCACCGAGTCGCGTGAGGTCGCGCAGGCGTCCCATGCAGGCGAGCTCCTGGCCGTAGAACATGTCGATCAGGCGCGGCAGGTTGCGCGGCTGGCAGAGGGCGATCTTCATGTGCAGCTCGTCCCGCAGCGGCGGGGTCGGTGAGGAGCCGAGCATCCACGCCTCGAAGTGCTCGACCCCCGCCGGCGTGGCCTCATAGATCATGCGCGGGGCGGCCCGCCGCGCTACCCCCGTGCCCATCTCCCCGGCGCAGCGGACGAGCTGGTCGCGGCTGAGCTGATCGAGCGCCGAGTAGACGCCCGACGGCGCGAACGCAGAGGAATCGAAGCGCTCCTGCAATCGCTGCGCCAACTGATATCCGTAGCCAGGGCGCTCGATCACGAGGCCCAGGACCGCGTACTTGGCAGACAAGGCTCCCTCCCCAGGGGCTGGCTCGGCCGGAAGCTATCAACATTCCGAATCACAAGTGGAATGAATCCGATGGGCAGGAGCTTCCCGACAGTCGACTCGATGCGGCTATCGGAAACTCGCCCGCCGCCCGACCGGCGTCCCTAGGTGATTCCAAGGCGGTCGAGCAGACTCTCGTCGGCGCGCCAGTCGCGCCGGACGCGGACCGACAGGTCCAGGTGCACCTGGCAGCCGAGCTCGCGCTCCAGCTCGCGCCGGGCGGCGGTCCCGATCGCCTTGATCATGCGCCCGTGTGATCCGATCAGGATGCCCTTCTGGGATTCGGTCTCTACCCAGATCAGCGCGCGCACCCGCGTGAGGCCGTCCCGCACGCTCTCGATCTCCTCGACGATGACCTCGACGGCATGCGGGATCTCCTGGAAGGTCCGCCGGATGGCCGCCTCGCGGATCAGCTCGGCGAGCAGCAGCTCGAGTGTCGAGTCCGACGACGCGTCGGGCGCGAACATGAACGGCCCCTCGGGCATCAGCGAGCCGAGATGCTCGACGAGGGGCGTGATGCCGGTGCCGCGCCGCGCCGAGATCGGGAAGACCTCCGCGTCGAGGCCGAGCTCGGCGGCCTCCTGAAGGACCGCGAGCAGCGGGCCCCGGGCGAGGCGGTCGACCTTGTTGAGCGCGATCGTCGTGCGGATGCCCGCGCCGGCGAGCGCGCCGGCGATGAAGCGGTCGCCCGGCCCCACCCCCTGCTCTCCGTTGAGCATGAGCAGCGCCGCGTCGGAGCCCTCGAGCTCCTGCTGTACGCGTTTGGCCATCCGTTTGGTCAGCTCGTCGCGTGGCCGCTGGACGCCCGGGAGGTCGACGAGCACGATCTGACAGTCGCCCTGGCGATGAATGCCGCGGATCGCCCGGCGCGTCGTCTGGGGACGGTCGGAGACGATCGCGACCTTCTCCCCGACGACGGCGTTGACGAAGGTCGACTTGCCGACGTTGGGCCGGCCGGCGAGGGCGACGAAGCCTCCGCGGGTCATCGCGCGCCGGCCCCCAGCAGGCGGTGTTGGAGGGCGAGCATCTCGCCGTCGTCGTGCTCGTGGTCCATGCCCAGCAGGTGGAGCATCCCGTGGAGGAGCGCCTCACGCATGTCCTCGGTGTGGGCGGGGCAGATGACGATGTCGCCGAGCTCGCGCGGCGGGCCCTCGACGTCGTCGAGATCGGTGTCCGCGGTGGCGCCGTCGATCGGGAACGAGAGGACGTCGGTGGGTTCCGGTTTGCCACGGTGCTCACGGTTGAGCGCGGCGATCCGCTCGGCGTCGACGAACTCGATCGCGACGTGGCCGGCACTGACGCCCCGGCTGGCGGCCGCCCGGGTGCAGAGGGCGAGGATCTCGCCCTCTGAGGGGGCGGTCGGGGCGTCGCCGGAGCCGAGCACCTCGATGTCGATCATCGCCGCACGGGCGCCACGCCGGATCGACGATCAGGCACTGCGGATGGCCGGCCGGGCGCTGCCCTCGGTGGCCTGGCGCTCGGAGCCCGGGCGCTGGGTGTGGACGTCATAGGCCTCGACGATGCGCTGAACGAGCTTGTGGCGGACGACGTCCTCACCGCCGAAGCGGACGAACTGGATCCCCTCGATGGCGTCGAGGACGTCGCCGACGACGATCAGTCCGGACTGCTGCTCACGCGGGAGGTCGACCTGGGTGATGTCGCCCGTGACGACCATGCGCGAGCCGAAGCCGAGGCGCGTGAGGAACATCTTCATCTGCTCGGGCGTGGTGTTCTGGGCCTCGTCGAGGATGACGAAGGAGTCGTTGAGCGTGCGCCCGCGCATGAAGGCGAGCGGAGCGATCTCGATCACCCCGCGCTCGATGTGCTGGGTGACCTTCTCGGGATCGAGCATGTCGTGCAGGGCGTCGAATAGGGGCCGCAGGTACGGGTCGACCTTGGCCATGAGGTCGCCCGGGAGGAAGCCGAGGCGCTCGCCGGCCTCGACCGCGGGCCGGGTGAGGATGATGCGATTGACCTCGTGCCGCGAGAGCGCGGCGGCGGCCATGGCGACGGCGAGGAAGGTCTTGCCGGTGCCGGCCGGACCGATGCCGAAGGTAACGGTGTTGTTTCGGACCGAGTCGACGTAGCGCTTCTGGTTGACGGTCTTGGGTGCGACGCGCAGACCGCGGTGGCTCCAGACGACGTCCTCGAGCACCTTGGCCGGCGATTCGTGGGCGTCGAGCGCGCCGGTGACGGCGGTGATCGTGCCGGGCCCGATCTGATGCCCGCGGGCGATCAGATCCGAGAGCTCGCGCACGACGCGCTCGCCGGCGTCTGTCTCGCTGGCATCCCCGTCGAAGGTCAGGAGGTTGCCGCGGAGGTAGACCTTGCAGTCGAGGTGGGACTCGAGCGCGCGCAGGACGGCGTCCTGGCTGCCCGCCAGCTCGGCGGCCACTTCGTTGGAGAGCTCGATCTGGGTCCTCATCCCTGAAGAGCGGCCCTCACGAGCCCGGACACGCGCTTGCCGTCGGCGCGCCCGTCGACGGCGGCCATCGCCTGCTTCATGGCCGAGCCCATGTCCTTGGCCGACTGCGCGCCGCTGTCGCGGACGGCCTGCTCGACGATCGTCTGGAGCTCCTGCTCGGAGAGCTCAGCCGGCAGGTAGCCGCCGATCAGCTCGCCCTCTGCCTCCTCGCCGACGGCGAGGTCGTCTCGGCCGGCGTCGCGGTAGGCGCGGGCCGACTCGAGCCGGCGCTTGCGCTCACGACGGAGCACGGCGAGCTCGTCGTCGCCGCCCTCCTTGGCGGCCTTCTGAAGCTCTGAGAGCACCAGCCGCAGGGCTCCGACCTTGTCTTTTTCGCCAGCGCGCATGGCGCCGTGGAGGTCGGTCTTGATCTGCTCGGAGATGGCCATCCGACTATCAGGATACGCGCCCGCAGGCGCTCACTCCTCACCTAGAGGCGTGGGGCTGCCCAGACGCCCGGGCGCGGAGGAGTCGCGGCCGAAGAGCAGTGCGACGTTCCAGTCAACGAGCAGCCGCAGCCGCCGGCCGAAGCCGGGCATCAGCAGCAGGTGGTAGGTGCGGGCGATAAGCCAGGCCGGGAACCCCCGCCAGCGGATGCCGAGCGTGATCGCAACGGCCTTGTTGTGCCCGAGCTCGGCGACCACGCCTTTGGTCTTGTAGCGGAATGGACGGGTCCGCCCGCCACCGAGCGTCGCAGCCACATTGCGCGCCACGAGCCGGCCCTGGCGGATCGCATGCTGAGCCGTCGGGGGACAGCTGCGACCCGGGCGGGAGGCGTCGGGGACGGCCGCGCAGTCGCCGATCGCCCACACCCCGGCGCTGGCGCCGGGGTCCTGCTGCACGCGCATGGTGGGTTCGACCACGAGCCGTCCCTCCTGATCGAGCGGCAGGCCGAGATTGGCGACGACGGGGCTGGGCTTGACGCCCGCCGTCCAGACGACGGTCCGCGCGGGGATCCGCTCGCCACCGGCAAGCGTGGCGTCGCGTTCGGTGACCTCTCCGAGTGTGGTGGCGGTGCGCACCTCGATGCCGCGTCCTCGCAGCTCGTGTTCGGCGAACCGTGAGAGGCTCGCCGGCACCTCCTGCATGATCCGCTCGCGCGCCTCGACGAGCACCCAGCCCATTCCCTGGGCGCGGCAGCGGGGATACATCTGGATGGCCTGGACGGCGAAGTCCTGCAGCTCGGCCAGCCCCTCCACCCCGGCGTAGCCGGCACCAACGAACACGAACCCGAGGTACTCCGCGCGGCGTGCCGGATCTTCGAGAGACTCGGCGATGTCGAGACAGGTGAGGAGCTGATTGCGCAGGGCGGTGGCATCCGACAGCGACTTCAGCCCGGTCGCGTGCTCGGCCAGGCCGGGGATAGGCAGCGTGCGGGAGACCGATCCGAGCGCCACGATCAGCTGGTCGTAGCGGATCTCGATCTCCTCCCCGTCGACGCGATGCACACCGAGGATGCCATCGGCCGGCCTGGCACCGGTGACGCGGCCGATGACGAGGTCGGTGCAGCGCAGCTGGGAGCGCAGCGGCACGACCACGTGGCGGGGATCGAGCGTCGCGCCGGCGGCGCCGGGCAGGAGCGGCGTGTAGAGGAGGAAGTTGGCCTCGTTGACGAGCGTCACGTGTGCGCTCTGGGAGGGCAGCAGACGCTCGAGGGCCCGGGCAGCATAGAACCCGCCGAATCCGCCGCCCGCTATGACGACCTGCCAAGCCACGGGGACACAATAGGCTGAACGCCGTGAACGACTCGCTCTACGTTGACGCGCTGGCCCCGTTCCTTGCCGAGGTGGACCAGCTTCGGCCCGCGGGTGACGAAGTGATCGACGCCCACACCCACCTCGGCCTGGACGAGGACGGCCGCTCGCTGACGCTCGAGGAGCTGCTGGGCCAGCTCGACGCAGCCGAGGCGCGGCGAGCGTGCGTGTTCCCCCTGCACGATCCCGATCGGCGCCCCTCCTACCGCGTGCCCAACGATCGCGTGCTCGGCTGGGCGGACGAAAGCGACGGGCGACTGGTCCCCTTCTGCCGCCTGGATCCCGCCGAAGACCCGGTCGCGGAGGGCGAACGCTGCCTGGCGGCCGGCGCCCGCGGCATCAAGCTCCACCCTCGGGCGCAGGACTTCAACTTCGACGGCCCCGAGATGAATGGCATCTTCGCCCTCGCCGAAGAGGCGCGGGTCCCGATCCTGATCCACGCGGGCCGCGGCCTGCCGCCGCTGGCCGACGGACTGGTGAACGTCGCGCTGAGGCATCCCGGCGGGGTGCTGATCCTGGCCCACGGAGCGATCTGTGACCAGGGCCTGCTGACCTCGGGCCTGCGCGAGCACCCGGGGGTCCTCTACGACACCTCGTGCTTCTTCCCGCTCGACATCATCCAGCTGCTCGCGCGTGTGCCGGCAGAGCGCGTCGTGTTCGCGTCGGACCCCCCGTACGGCATGCCCGCGACGGGGCTCTACGCAGCCCTGCGCGTGGCGGCCCAGGCGGGTCTCGACGAGACGGCAACGAAGGCTGTGGTGGGCGGGACGATGGCGGCGCTCATCGACGGCGAGGGCCTGCCGCCGGTGGGACCGGTCCGCCGTGGCTCCTCGATCCTGCTCTCGGGCCGCCTCGGGCGGGTCTACAACTACGCGAGCCTGGTCGGACCGGCCCTGTTCACGGGCGTGATCGAGCAGGCGCGGGCGATGCTCGACATGGCGATCGCGGCGACCCGTGACCCCGAGCCGGAGTCGGCGGGCGAGGCACTCGAGAAGATCGGCCGGGCGCTGCGGGCGGCCGATGCGCTGCTCGAGAGCCCTGAGGGCGTGCGGCCCGCGATCGACCTGATCTTCAGGGCGAACGTGTGCGCGGCGACAGAGATCATCGACGCGGGCTGAGCACACGCCGTCCGGCGCGGAGAGGGGCCGGCGCAGCGCCTCAGCGCGCCTGGAGCCACAGGGCGGCCCAGTCACCGCTGGCGCGCCGGTCGCGCTCGTGCAGGCCCATGCGCGCGGCGAAGGCGCCCGCGATCTCGTCGGCCTCCTCGACGAGCAGCCCACCGGCGATCAGGTTGGCGGGGGTCCCGGGCATGGTCGCGGCGAGCTCGAGCAGCAGCGGACGGAGCAGGTTGGCGAGCACCAGCTGAGGGCGCAACCCGGCCGGGCCGATCGCAGGGATGGCGTCGGTGCGAAGGTCGAAGCGCCGCACATCGAGCTCGACGCGGTTGACGTGAGCGTTCTGGGCAGCCGCCTCGACGCTCTCCTGCTCATGGTCGAGGCCGACGATCGGCGCGTAGCCGAGCCGCGCGGCGGCGATGGCGAGGACGCCCGAGCCGGTTCCGACGTCGAGGACCGGGCCGCGGTCACTCGCGGCGGCGGCAAGCTCGAGCAGGAGCTCGAGGCAGAGGCGGGTGCTGGCATGCCCGCCTGTGCCGAACGCCTGGCCGGGGTCGATCACGATCTCCTGGACCTGACCGGAGTCGGCACCGCTGGCAGCCTCCCACGGCGGTCGTACGCGGATCGCGGGGACCGCGGTGAGGGCATCTCCTCCTGGGGGCGCCGGCGGGACGATGAGGACAGGACGGTGGAACTCCTTCCAGCGCTCGTGCCAGTCATCGGGGATGTCGGTCGTCGAGATCTCGACGAGGGCCTCTCCGACGACAGCGTTGAGGTCGGGGAGCCCCGGAAGCTCGCCCGGCGGTCCATAGACGGCGTACTCGACGGTGTCGGCGTCGACGTCGACCTCTTCGACGCCGGTCGGTGCCAGTCCGAGCAGTTCGGCGAGGGCGATCTCGGCCTGCTCGCGCCGGACGCGAACGGCGAGCCGGATCACGCGGCCTGGCTGCCCAGGA
>DAIRTT010000093.1:0-10232 GCA_036803745.1 Solirubrobacteraceae bacterium
GCGAGCACGGCCACCGGCCGTCCGACGGGGAGCTCCAGGCGCTCTTCCTCAACCGGCTCGACCGCGTGCTGGAGGCTCGTGTAGTTGAGCTTCATCACGTGACCGTCTGTCGAGCCGCCGCCGTCCAGGCCCCGGGTGAGGTTGGCGTGGACGATGTCAAAGCCCCCTGAGCCGAGGCCGAGGTCGAGCGCCTCGACGTTCACGATCACATCGTCGCCGACCTCACAGCGCCCCACGAGCGACACGTCGGCGACCGCCTTGCGGCGCGCCCCGCCCATGCCGGCACCCATCAGCTCGACCACGAGCTGCTGCTCAGGCTCGGGGGCCGCCGGCAGCGCGACGCCGTCCACGTCGGGCTCGCGGTCCTCGACCTCGACCTCGACGACGATGGCGGCACGGAGCTTCAGCATCGATGCCGCAAGCTACAGCCCAGCATCCGTCGGGGCGCCGGCCGCCTCGTCGAGCAGCGCCAACACGACCTCGAGCATCCCCTCGAGCGCCGCCGCGCTGACCCGCTCGCCGGGCTCGTGCGCGCGCTCGGTCCCGTTGGCGAGGTTGACCGTCGGCAGACCGCCCGCGATCAGCGTGTTGGCGTCCGAGCCTCCGCCGCTGGAGATCTGCACCGGCTCGCGGCCGCACGCGCGCAGGGCCGCCTCGGCCACCAGGACCGGCTCGGCGCCCGGCGACTGGCGGTAGGCGGCGAACGTCCGCTCGATGTTCACGTCCACGTCGCAGTCGCAATCGGGCAGGTTCCCAGCCTCGTGAACACGGTCGACGATCTCCGCCAGCACCGCCTCCGTGCGCTCCTCCTCGATCCCGCGGACCTCGCCCACGAACGCGCAGCGCTCGGCCACCACGTTGATCGCGCTGCCGCCCGCGATCGTGCCGAGATTGACCGTCGTCGACTCGTCCAGGCGTCCCGTGGGCATCGAGGAGATCGCTCGGGCGGCGGCCAGGATCGCGCTGCGACCGTCCTCGGGGCGTATGCCCGCGTGGGCCGCCGCCCCCCGCAGCGAGACCTCGAAGCGGAAATGGCTCGGCGAGGCCATCACGACCTCGCCGATCGGTGTCGCGTGGTCGAACACGTAGCCGAAGTCGCTGCGCAGCACGCTCGCGTCGAATGCACGCGAACCGGCCAGTGCCACCTCCTCGCCGACCGTGAACAGCAGCTCGACGTCGACCCCCGCGCCCTCCCGGGCGATGTGGCGTGAGAGCGCCAGCAGCACCGCAACCGCCGCCTTGTTGTCGGCGCCGAGGACACCCTCGTTGGCGTTGCGCCAGAAACCGTCCTCGAGCAGCGGCTCCACCGGAGCCTCGAGCGGGACCGTGTCGAGATGCGCGCACAGCAGCACCGAGCGCGGCGGCTCGGCAGCCGTTGTGGTGAGCCGACCACCGGCGCCCGCCGGAATGCGGGCGAGGAGGTTGCCGCAGTCGCCGCCCGTCGCCCGTGACGCATCGTCCTCGACGGTCGTCACGCCCAGGGCCCGCAGCTCGGCGGTCACCCGCTCGCCGCACGCCCGCTCGTGTCCCGACGGGCTCTCAATCCGGCAGAGCTCGGCGAACGTCCCGTTCAGGTAGCGGTGCTCGAGCGTTCCGACACGTGACACCGGCGCGCTGGCACTCACGGCCGGCTTGCGCCCTGGCCGGGAGCGCGCCCGGCTGATGCACGGGCGTCCTGCACCCGTACGTCGCCGTCGCCTCCATCGGCTGCCCGGGCGCCGTCGGGCGCCCCGGTCTGCTGCGTCGCGACCTCATCGGCCTCACCTGTCGCCTCGCCGGCGCGCTTCAGGGCGGCGGCCACGAAGTCGCGGAACAGCGGCGCCGGGCGCTCGGGCCGCGACTTGAACTCGGGGTGGAACTGCGAGGCCACGAAGAACGGGTGCTCGTCGAGCTCGATGACCTCGACCAGACGCTCGTCGGGCGAGGTGCCCGAGACGGTCAGCCCGGCGCTCTGGAGCCGCTTGCGCAGCAGGTTGTTGACCTCGTAGCGGTGACGGTGGCGCTCGTAGATGACCGCCTCGCCGTACATCTCGCGAACACGCGTGCCGGCGTGTAGCTTGATCGGGTCGGCCCCCAGCCGCATCGTCCCGCCGAGGTCCGCCACCTCCTTCTGCTCGGGCAGCAGGTCGATCACCGGGTATGGGGTCTCGATGTCGAACTCGGTCGAGTTCGCGCCCTCCATGCCGGCCACGTTGCGGGCGAACTCGGCCACCGCCACCTGCATCCCGAGACAGATCCCGAGGTAGGGGATCAGCTTCTCACGGGCCACGCCCGCCGCCGCGATCTTTCCCTCGATCCCGCGTCCGCCGAACCCACCCGGGATCAGGATGCCGTCGGCCTGGGCAAGGGCCTCGAAGGGGTCACCTGTGATCCGCGTCCTTGCCGGGCCCCCACCGTCGGTGCCCTCGCCGTCCTCGCCGTCAGCCGCCGCCGAGGAGGGCGACTCGAGACGCTCGGAGTCGATCCATTCGACCTCCACGCGGGCATCCTGCAGGGAGGCGGCGTGGCGGAGCGCTTCTGAGACCGACAGGTAGGCGTCCTCGAGCTGGATGTACTTCCCGACCAGCGCGATCCGCACCGTCCGCTTGGCCCGCGCCGAGCGTTCGATCGGCTCCTTCCACCGCGTCAGCTCAGGAGGCGGCGCCTCGACGCCGAAGTGCTCGAGGATGAACCCGTCGACGCCCTGTTCATGGAAGGTCAGCGGGACCTTGTAGATGTTGTCCACGTCGCACGCCGAGACGATCGCCTCGGAGGGCAGGCTCGCGAACAGCGCGATCTTCTTGCGGATGTCGTGTGAGAGCGATGACTCCGAGCGACACATCAGCATGTCGGGAGCTATCCCGATGCGCCGGAGCTCGTTGACCGAGTGCTGGGTCGGCTTGGTCTTCAGCTCGCCCGCGTGACCGATGTAGGGCACGAGCGTGAGGTGGATGAACATGCAGCGGCGACGTCCCACGTCGACCGGGAACTGGCGGATCGCCTCCAGGAACGGGAGCGACTCGATGTCGCCGACCGTGCCGCCGATCTCGGTGATCACGAAGTCGACGTCGCTGGACTCGGCGATCAGCACGATGCGCTGCTTGATCTCATCGGTGATGTGGGGCACCACCTGGACGGTGCCGCCGAGATAGTCGCCCCGGCGCTCGCGGCGGATGACCGTGTCATAGATGCCGCCGGCCGTCACATTCGACGCGCGGCTCGTGTTCGCGTCGGTGAAGCGCTCGTAATGGCCCAGGTCGAGATCGGTCTCGGCCCCATCCTCGGTCACGAACACCTCGCCGTGCTGGTAGGGCGACATCGTCCCCGGGTCGACATTTATGTAGGGGTCGAACTTCTGCAGGCCGACGGTCAGGCCGCGCGACACGAGCAGCCGCCCGAGCGACGCCGAGGCGATCCCCTTGCCGAGCGAGGACACGACGCCCCCGGTCACGAAGATGAACCGAGTCTTGCTTGGAGCCTGTGCGTGGCGGTCGGAGTAGTGCGAGGTCATGAGGGCCTGCCCCAAGAGTCTAGTTCGCGGAGCACCGGAGTCCTTTCCACGAGCGCCGAGATCGATCGAAGCTCGCCGTAGAGAGTGATCGCGGCCAGCAGCATCAGTGCCACGAGCTGGCCCGTGCCCGAGAGCGTCAGCACGAGCCACAGGCCCGCCAGCGCCCCCAGCAGGTTCGCGCCCGTGTCGCCGAGCATCGCCCGCTCGCGCAGGTCATAGAAGCCGGCCACGAGTGCCGGCGCCGCGAACAGGCCGAGCGACCACATCGGGCGCAGGTCGGCCGAGCCGGCGGTCAGGCCCGCTCCGAGCACGATGAATGCCTTGCTCGAGCGCCCCGGCCGCAGGTCGAGGAGGTTGAAGACGTTGGTCGCCAGGACCAGCACGCCCGTAGCGAGCAGCCAGCGCCCATCTGAGAGCCCCAGGTAGCTCATCGCCAGCAGCGCCAGGCCCAGCGAGCCGGCGGCCTTGAGCGCGCCCGTAGAGAGCTCTCCGCGCAGCACCGCCGCGCCGTGCCCGCGCCAGCCGCGGTGCGACGGCGCTCCGTCCTCTCCGCCCTGCGCCGGGGTGTCGGGGCGCTCGAATGCGAGCGTGTCGTCGAGCAGGCCGAGCGCCAGGACCCCCACCGCGTAGAGCGCGATCGGCAGGATCTCGGGGTGGAACACCTCGCTCGAGGCCAGCCGGGCTAGCAGCATCAGCGGGATCAGGGCCAGCAGCGCGGCCGCCAGGGCGAGGACGCCGAACGGGAACGGGAGCTGACGGTTGCGGTAGTTCGGGCGGGTGTGGAGACCCGCGCCGAGAGCCCTCAGGAGGGCCGGGGCGATCAGTGCGGCGCACGCGGCGGCGAGCAGGAGGGGCAGGGCGTGCATGCATGGAAGCTATCGGCGCAGGCGGACGCGCTCAGGGCTGTGACGAGGTCGCGCCGGCCGTCGGCAGGAGCGAGTCCGCGGTCGGCTTGACGCCGAACGTCCCATGGTCCCCGGCGAGCGCGTAGACGAGCGCAGCCTGGCCCGCGGGAACGTCGAGGTCATCGACGCTCGAGATGCCCACGCCCTTGTACCACGACACCTCAGACGTTTCGGCGCCGGTCAGCTCGACCCCCACCGCGGGCACACCCGCGACGGTCACGCCCTTGATCATGCCCGTCTCGAATGCCGCGCTCGCTTCGCTGTCGGCGGCGCTCATGCCCGACGGCTCCGAGCGCGCGACGACGAGCCCTTCCAGGCGTGTCAGCTGCCCGTCGAAGGCGCTCAGCAGACTCCCGCGGACACGGCTGAGCAACTCGCGTCCAACCTGCTGCCCGCCGCTGACGAGCTGGCGGCCGACGAGTTCGCCGAAGCGCTCGATCAGCGCCGGTGAGCCGGCCAGGGCCGCGTAGTGGGTGCCCGACGCGGCGTGGGAGATGCCCGTCAGGTCCAGCGGCTCGCGAACCGCCGCGACCGTCGCCACGGCGCCGCCGGCCTGCGCGACCGCGCCGCGGGCAAGCGAGTTGATCTGGTCGGAGGAGCCGCCGAGGAAGACCAGGCCGACACTCCGGCCGCCGAGCAGTTCGTGGACCGCCAGCGGATACAGCCCGTTGGCGAACGCTTCCTCGTCGGCCATGCGTTCCCGCAGCGAGGTCGCCCGCTGGCGCGCGTCGCCCAGTTCGGAGTTGAGGTTCTGGACGATCCCGTCCTTCGCCGAGGACACCAGATTCGAGTCCCCGATCGCCACGCCGATCAGGACGCCGAGCGCGAGCGCGAAGAGGACGGCCGCCAGCGACAGCGCGTGGTAGCGGTAGTCGAACATTCCTCAGCTCGCTTCGGTCGGCGGAATGCTCAGCCGCCCACGCCGAACAGCGACTGGAGCCTCAGCCAGATCAGTTCGGCCACGTCGCGCAGCGCCGGCGTCAGCCCGACGACCGCGATCATCGCGATCAGGCCGGCCGCGATCACGACCAGGAGCGGCGCGAGTCCGGGTCGGGGTTGGTAGAGGCGGCTCACGCCCTTGGCATCAACGAGGATCTCGCCGATCCGCAGGCGGGTGAGGAACGTGGAGGACATGCCTTTGCGGTTGCGATCGAGGAAGTCGACGAGGTTGAACTGCGAGCCCACCGACACGATCAGCCGGGCGCCCTTCTCGGCCGCGATCAGCATCGCCACGTCCTGGCTGGTCCCCGGGGCCGGCACGAGCTTGAACGCCAGGCCCATCTCCTCCAGGCGGTGGCGTCCGGGAGCCCGGCCGTCCGGATAGGAGTGGACGACCAGCTCGGCGCCACAGCGCAGAGCCGCCTCCCCTGCCGAGTCCATGTCGCCGACGATCATGTCGGGTGTGAGGCCCTCCTCGAGCAGGGCGTCGGCGCCTCCGTCGACCGCCACGACCAGCGGGCGCATGTCGCGGATGAACGGTTTGAGCGCGCGCAGGTCGTGCTGGTGCCCCACGCCGCGGACGACCACGAGAGTCGAGCGGTCGCGGAACTCGGTCGAGAAGCGCGGGAGCTGGATCCGTCCCGCGAGCAGTTCGCGCTCCTCGCGCATGTGCTCGATCGTGTTGTGGGCGAAGCGCTCGAGCGCATCCCCGATCTCGGCCCGGCGCGCGTCCGTTTCGGCGCACACGCGCTCGAGGTCGAGCAGCTCGCCGCGGGCGAGCGAGACGCCCTTGCGCAGGATCTCGGCTCCCGCCCCGTTCCCGCCGCCGGGGGCGGCGGTGCGGACGCACACCGGATCCCCGTCGGAGAGCACGTCGAAGAGGGTCGCGTCGGGCAGGTCCACCAGCACGATCCCGGCCTCGACGAGCAGCTGGGGCCCGAGGTTCGGGTAGGTGCCGCCGGAGGAGGGGCTGCAGTTCAGAACCGCCACCACGCCCGCCGCGATCAGCTCCTCGGCGGAGACGCGGTCGATGTCGAGGTGGTCCACGAGGGCGATGTCGCCGCGCACCAGGTGCTTGACCAGCAGCTTGGTCTTCCTGCCCGGCCGGACCGGTCCTTCGATCACCGACGCCTGGGGCGCCCCCGCCCCCGCCCCCGCCCCCGCGCCCGGGCCCGCGCCCGGGCCCGACGGCGCCGCCTGCCGGAACCCCGCGGGACTGGATCGCGTCGCTGCCATTGCAGCGAGAGTAACGCCCGCGGGCGCCCGGCGCACCTCCTGGGAGCGCTCAGGCGGCGCGGCGCAGGTCCCGCGCGTGGCGGCGCGCCGCCGTGTCGTCGCTGTCGGCGCCCAGCATCCGCACGAGCTCGCTCACGACCTCGCCCTCGCCGAGCTGCAGCACGGTCGCGAGCGTCGGGTCGGCCGCCGTGTCCTTGATGATCGAGAAATGTCTCGCGCCGAGCGAGGCGATCTGCGGCAGATGTGTGATGCACAGGACCTGACGGCGGGCGGCCAGCTCCACCAGCCGGGCGCCCACGGCCCGGGCGGTAAGCCCGCCGATGCCCGCGTCAACCTCGTCGAACACGAGCGTCGCGTCCGCGACCGACTCGTTGGCGACGCTCATGATCGCCAGCATTACGCGCGAGAGCTCTCCGCCGGAGGCGATCTCCCGCAGCGGCCCGGCGGGCACCCCCGGGTTCGGCGCGATCAGGAACTCGACGCCGTCGCCGCCCGCGGGTCCGGCGTCTCGCTCGGTGAGCGACACCTCGAACGTCGCGTCGCTCATCGCCAGCTGGGAGAGCTGTTTGCGGACCGCCTCGGCGAACGTCTTGGCGACCAGGGCGCGCTCGCGTCGCAGCGCCGCCACGTGCCGCGTCAGTGCCTCACCGGCCTCGCCGAGCCTGGCTTCGGCGTCGCTCATCGCGACCTCGGCCCCCGTCAGCTCCTCGCGCCGGGCCCGCGAGCGCTCGCCGTGCTCGAGCACCGCAACGATCGTTCCGCCGTGCTTTCGCATCAGGCGCTCCACGGCCTCCAGGCGCTCTTCGATCGCGTCGAGTGAGACCTCCTCGCCTGCGAGCATCCCCGCCACGTCCTCGAACCCCGCCGTCGCATCGGCCTCGCAATAGGAGCGCAGATCGGCCGCCAGGTCCGCGGACTCGATCGCGAGCGCCCGGAGTCGTTCGGTCAGACCGTCGAGCACCTCATCGACGCCCGTTAGCGCGTCGAGGCCCGAGAGCGCACCCGGCACGTGCTGCTCTGCGGCGCGTCCTTCGCCCGCTTCGGGGGCGAGCGCCTCGGCGGCGGCGCCCGCGGCTGCGCGCAGGGCATCGAGGCGGCGCAGACGCTCCCGCGCCGCACGCAGCTGCTCGTACTCGTGCTCCTGCGGGGAGACCGAGTCGATCTCACCGAGCTCGAAGTCGAGCAGGTCGAGCTCGCGCTCGCGCTGGGAGGCGAGCTCGCGCAGGCTCTCCAGGCGCCCGTCGAGCTCTCGCGTCTCGGCGTATGTGGCGGCACATGAGCGCAGGCGCTCGGCGTGGCGCTCCCCGCAGAGGCTGTCGAGGATCTGGAGCTGCGCGGCGGCGAGAGTCAGCTTGCGATGCTCGTGCTGCCCGTAGAAGGACAACAGCGTGCCCGCGAGGTCGCGCAGATCGCCGACCGCGGCGGAGCGACCGTTGAGGTAGGCGCGGCTGCGCCCGTCGGCGCCCACGCGCCTGGCGAGCACGATCTCCTCGGCGTCCTCGCCGACGGTCTCTCCGAGGCGCTCGCGCAGCGGGGGTGGCAGGTCGAAGACACCCTCGACGTAGGCCTCGGAGGCGCCGGGCCGGACGATGCCCGATCGCGCGCGGCCGCCGAGCAGGAGGTCGAGCGCCTGCGCGAGCACCGTCTTGCCCGCCCCCGTCTCACCCGTGAGGACGTTGAGGCCCGGCGCCAGGCGCAGCTCGGCCCGCTCGATGAGCAGGAGGTTCTCGACGCGCAGCTCGTGAAGCACACGGGCAGGTGTACCAGCGCCCGCCGACGGATCGCCATGGCGCCTCGCCGGTTCGGCCCGCGAGCGGCGCTCTCGAGAACGTGCAGCCGAAATCCCGACAAACGCCTCGCCGCAGGGCATAATCATGCATTCGGCCAGGTACGGATGCCTGGCCGCCCGTACACTCGACGGCTACACGGCATGGCTGCCAGCACTCCCTACCCGCGCTCTGACCCGCACCCGCCGGGAGATACGTACTGCCTTTCGCCCGCGGGGCTGCACGCGCGTCTGGAGGAGGAGATCAACCGCGCAGAGCGCCACGGGCTGAACCTGAGCTGCCTGCTCGTCGTGATCGAGAACCTCGACGAGCTCGCCGGGGTCCATGGCGAGGAGCTGCGCGAGCAGGCGCTCGAGTATGTCGCCGACGCGCTCGGACGCGAGCTGCGCCGCTTCGACCGGGTCGGACGCCCGAGCGACCGCGAGTTGGCGATCGTGCTACCCGGCGCCGACGGTCCGCGCGGCGAGATGGTCGCCCGGCGCGTCCTCGACCGTCTCCGGGCGATCAAGGTCGAAGCTGCCGGCCAGCGCCGGTCGCTGGTCGTGTCGGTCGGGCTCGCGCCGTGGCGCGAGGGAGCCGGCGCCGATGATCTCCTCGCCCGTGCCCGGGCGGCCTCACGTCAGGGCAATGGCGAGGATTCCTCGCCGGGGACCGCCGATCCGCTGCGACCGGAGGTCGGTCGCCCGGCGCGGTCATAATCACCGGCGGTGCTCTCCGGATCAGAGTTGTGGCTGCTTCGCCTGATGGCCGACCGCGGCCTGGCGCTGCTGGACGCGAGCACGCTGCTCATCGTGATCGAGGAGCGGGGCGAGCTGCGCGTGGCCGCCTCCAGCGGCGCGGGGAGCGTGCGCCTGAGGATCATGCCCGTCCAGGGCAGCGCGCTCGGCGCGATCTACCAGGCCGGCAAGCCCGTCGCACTTGACCGTCCGCGTGGCCAGGAGGCGGCGTGGCTGCACGAAATCGGCCTCGAGGCACGGGCCGTGCTGATCGAGCCGCTGAGCATGGAGGGACAGGGAGGCGGCTTGATCATCGCCCTGCGCAGCGATGGCGGCTTTCGCAACCCCGACCGCCAGGCGCTCTCGGCCTTCGCGGCATCGGTCTCCCAGCGCCTCGCGGCCGAGCGCTCGGTCGAGATCGAACGCCTCCGCTACGGGATGGAGGCCCGTGAGCACGAGCGCACGCGCTGGGCTCGCGAGATCCACGACGAGAGCATCCAGGGCATCGGCGCGCTGCGCCTGCAGCTGGCCAACGCCCGCGACATCGACGACACGGACAAGCTCAGCGCGGCCGTCGACGCCGTCCTCGAGGGTCTCGGCAACGAGATCGACGGCCTGCGTCACCTGATCACCGAGCTTCGCCCCGCCGCGCTCGACGACCTCGGGCTCGAGGCGGCCCTGCAGGCGCTCGCGCGGCGTGCGCAGGCAATCGACGGGCTCGACGTGACGACCGTCATCGACCTGGGCGAGGACTCGAGCGGCGACGACGGCGCCAGGCGCCTGGACGCGGAGCTCGAGAGCACCGTCTACCGGATCGTCCAGGAGGCCCTGACCAACGTCAGTCGCCACGCGCAGGCGACCAGCGCCGAGGTCAGCGTGACCGTCCGCGACAGCTTCCTGCGGGCGGCCGTGACCGATGACGGCAAGGGCATGCCAGGCGCCGAGCGGCTCGGACCGCGCGGCGACGGACTGGAGGGCGGCTTCGGCATGTCGGGCATGCGCGAGCGCGCCGAGCTGATCGGCGGCGAGCTCGAGTTCATGCCCGCGCCCGGCCGGGGCACGGTCGTTCGATTGACGGTGCCGCTCGCCGGACGGCCTGTTCCCGCGGCGCCGGCCTACTAGCTGTCCTGCCCACGGAGGTTGTGAACGCGGCTGAGGG
>DAIRTT010000094.1:0-10216 GCA_036803745.1 Solirubrobacteraceae bacterium
CCGTCGGTCTGGGCCTGTCCGTTGAGGCTCGTCCCGCCGCCGCGGAAGTTGACCGCGTGGCCCCGGCTGCGGGCGTACTCGAGCACCCGTGCCACGTCGCCGGCGTCATGGGCGATCACGACGACAGCCGGCAGGCGCCGGTAGGGGCTCGCGTCGGACGCGTAGCGGATGAGGTCGATCGGACGCGCCAGCACGCGCTCCTCACCCAGCAGGGCGCTCAGCTCGCCGCGCAGCGGCTCTGGCGTGCCCGCCGCGAGGCTGTCGGGCGCGCGATCGGTGGCCGGCTCGCCGGCGGGGCGAGGAATCCGGCGCGTCTGGGGAGAGAGCAGCGGCGTCGCCGACACGTCAGGCCAGCGCCATCCCGGCGCTCACATCGACCTGGACGAGCCGCGGCGCGTCGGTCTCGAATGCGGCGGCTAGCGCGGCCTGGAGCTCCTCGCGCGAGGTCACGGTCTCGCCCTGCACGCCGTAGCTGCGCGCCGTGGCGGCGACGTCGAGGTCGGGGAGGTCCAGGCCCGGCGCGCCGGTGACGTTCTCGAGCGTCGAGAACCACTTGAGGATCGAGTACTCGCTGTTGCGCAGGACCAGGAACTTGACTGGGATGGAGTAGGCGCTGGCGGTCCAGAAGGCCGTGATCGCGTACTGGGCGGAGCCCTCGCCGAGGACGCACACGACCGGACGCTCGGGCTGGGCGAGCTGTACGCCGAGAGCGGCCGCGAGCCCGAAGCCGAGACCGCCGCCGCCGCTGAAGTAGTAGGACCCGGGCCGCGAGAGCCGCAGCTGGCTGCGTAGGGCGGGGGTGCTCGAGGGCGACTCGAGCACCACGATGCCGTCGGCCGGGAACAGCGACGCGAGTGTCGCATGGACGGCGCTCGGCGACATCGGCGTCGTCTCCTCCGGCGCCGGTGCCGGCTCGCGCCGCGCGGGCGCCTCGCGGCCGGAGGGCTCGTCGTCGAGCGCCTCCACGAGCGCCCGCAGCGTGAGCGCGACGTCGGCCACGATCGCTTCGCCCATCGGCGCTCGGGCGGCCTCGTCGGGATCGTCGGTGATGGCGATCAGCTCGGTGCCCTCGGGGAGGAAGTCGCCGGGGATGTTGGGGTAGTAGGGGAAAACCGAGGAGCCGACGACGAGCACGAGGTCGTGGCCGGTGAGGAATTCTGCGAGAGGACCGACGGCCGGCGGCAGGACGCCCTGGAAGGCCGGGTGATCCTCGGGGAAGCCGATCCGGTTGCCGCCCGTGGCAGGCGAGGCCCACACGGTCATCCGCTGGCGCTCGGCGAGCTCGACCGCGGCGTCCCAGCCGCCGGCTGCGTCGATCTCGGGGCCCGCGACGAGCATCGGTCGCCGTGCCGAGCTCAGCCGCTGCGCGAGCGCCTGGATCTGCTCGTCGCCGGGGCGCGCGCGGCCGCCGACCTCGCGCGCGATGTGCTGGGCATAGTCGCGCTCCTGCAGCTCGACCCCCCAGTCGTCCATCGGGATCGACACGAACGACGGCCCGGCGGGCGGGAGGGCGGCATGGTGGATCGCCTGGGCGATCACGTGGGGCACGTCGGCGGCCCGCGGCGGCTCGGCGCTGTACTTGACGAACGGCTTGGGCACCTCGACGGCGTCGCGGTTGGTCAGGTTGGCCTGCAGGCTGATCAGCGAGCGCGCCTGCTGACCGGCCGTCACGAGCAGCGGCGCCTTGTTGGCGCGCGCGTTGAAGATCGCCCCCACGCCGTTGCCGACACCGGGAGCGGTGTGCAGGTTGACGTGGCCGACCGTGCCGCTGGCCTGGGCGAAGCCGTCGGCCATGCCGACCGCGACGGCCTCCTGGAGTCCGAGTACGTAGCGGAAGTCCGACGGCAGCTCGGCGAGCATCGGCAGCTCGGTCGAGCCAGGGTTGCCGAAGATCGTGGTCATGCCGTGCCGGCGGAACAACTCGAGCGTGGCCTGGCGGACTGTCGTCATCGAGGTGCCTCCCGGAGCTCGGATGGAGCCCGCGTGGCGGGCCGATACCGCGCCCAAGCTATCTCACGCGAACCGCCGCCGCGTGGAAGGCGGGGCGGCGCCGGGCGAGGAGGCTCAGACGGCGACGCGCGAGCCGCGCAGGAAGTGCGCGATCGCATCGGCGACGAGCTCGTCGAGTTGCTCGGCGGCGACCATGCCGCCGGTGACCAGGGCGGCGATGCCCTGGATGGTCGCGAACAGGACGAGGCCGACCCGCTCGGGCTCGCCGGGCTCGAGCGCGCCGACCGCCTGGCCCTGCTCGATCAGCCCGAGCAGGACCGAGAAGGCCCGGTCGGCCGCCTCGGCGAGAGCGCCCGAGGGCTCGCGGTGCTTGCCCGCGAACATCAGCTCGAGCAGCGCGGCGTCGTCGGTGGCGAAGCGAACGTAGGCAGCCGCAGTGGCGCCGAGGCGCGCCTGGAAATCCTCGCCGGCGCCGTCGACAGCCTCCCGGAGCTCGCTCCCGAGCCGCGCGAATCCCGCCTCGGCGATGGCGTCGAGCAGCGCCTGGCGGTCGGGGAAGTGCCGGCGCGGAGCGCCATGGCTCACGCCGAGGCCGCGTGCGAGCTCACGCAGCGAGAGATCCTGGACGCCGCGCTCGCGAACCGTCCGCTCGGCCTCGGCCAGCAGGGCGGAGCGGAGGTTGCCGTGATGGTAGGGCCGCGCTGACATGAGTTCGAAGGGTACCTGACGAAGTTGTCGTTGACATCATTGTAGTCATCGGATACATTGTTGCTCATGACTACTTCAAGCAGCTCCCAGATACCTGACATGAGCGGTCGCACGGCGATCGTGACCGGCGCCAACAGCGGCATCGGCAGGGCCGCCGCCCAGGCGCTCGGGGCGGCCGGCGCCCGGGTGGTGCTGGCCGTCCGATCGACCGAGAAGGGCAAGGGCGCCGCGGCCACGATGCCGGGTGAGGTCGAGGTCCGGCCACTCGACCTGGCGAGTCTCGACTCGGTGCGGGAGTTCGCCGCCGCCTGGGACGGCGACGTCGATCTGCTGATCAACAACGCGGGTGTGATGGCGCCCCCGCCGAGCAGGACGGCCGAGGGCTTCGAGCTGCAGATCGGCACCAACCACCTGGGTCATTTCGCCCTCACGAACCTCCTGCTCGAGAACGTGACGGGCCGCGTCGTGACCGTCTCCTCGACGGCCCACCGCATGGGCAGCATCGATTTCGAGGATCTCAACTGGGAGCGGCGCTCCTACAGCGCATGGCGCGCCTATGGCCAGTCCAAGCTCGCCAACCTGCTGTTCACGGCCGAGCTCCAGCGCCGCCTGAGCGAGGCCGGCTCGCCGGTGCTCGCCAACGCTGCCCACCCGGGCTACGCGGCGACCAACCTCCAGTTTCACTCCGGCCACCGGGCGATCGACATCCTCAGCTCGATCGGCAACCGGGTGGTCGCCCAGGACGAGCACGGCGGCGCCCTGCCGACGATCTACGCGGCCGTCGCAGACATCCCGGGTAACAGCTTCGCGGGGCCGAGCGGGTTCATGGAGCAGCGCGGGCCGGCCAAGCTCGTCGGCCGCTCCGAGGCGGCACAGGACGCCGACGCCGCCCGCCGGCTGTGGGATCTCTCCGAGGAGCTGACCGGCGTGCGCTTCGGGCTCAACGTCGCCGCCACGACCTAGGCGGCCGCGCGGCCTCTAGGAGTCGGACAGACGCGCGAGCAGCGGGATCGCTTCGGCGAGCGTGCGCTGCTCGCGCTCGGAGCAGCCGTCGACGATCGCTCCGATCAACCACCCCTCCCGCTGGCGGCGGTCGGCGGCGAGCGTGGCGCGTCCGAGATCGGTCAGCTCGAGCAGCGCACGGCGCCCGTCGGCGGGATCGGGGCGGCGGTCGATGAGTCCGGCGGCTTCGAGCTCGGCGACAGTCTGGGCCATCGACTGCGGCCGCACGCGCTCGGAGGCCGCGAGGTCGCTCGTCCCCCGCGGGCCTTCGCGGTCGAGGCGACCGAGGACCGAGCCCTGGGGCAGGGAGAAGCGGTGCTCGGCGCGCAGCCGCCGGACGAGCTGACCGAGCACGACCCGGAGCTCGCTGGCGACTGAGGGGACATCGACGGGCGCGGCCACAGGGCTGTGGATCATACAGGGCGCACAGGCAACCTGTGCAGTTTGCCTGTATAATATTTAGAGTGAGTGCGAGCTCGGAGACCAGCCCTCCCGCAAACGGAGACCGCGCGGCGACGGCGAGGACGAGCGATCGCTACAAGTGGATCGCGCTCTCGAACGTGACCCTCGGCGTGCTGCTGGCGACGCTCGACGGGTCGATCACGCTGATCGCGATGCCGGACATCTTCCGCGGCATCCACCTCGATCCGCTGGTGCCCGCGAACAGCTTCTACCTGCTGTGGATGATCCTCGGTTTCCTGGTCGTGACGAGCGTGCTGATCGTGAGCTTCGGGCGGCTGGGCGACATGTACGGCCGCGTGCGCATGTACAACCTCGGCTTCGTCGTCTACACGCTCGCCTCGCTCGCCCTGACGGTCGACTGGATGACGGGACCGTCGGGCGCGATCTACCTGATCGCCTTCCGCGTAGTCCAGGGTGTCGGCGCGGCCTTCCTGCTGGCCAACTCAGCCGCGATCCTGACCGACGCCTTCCCCGCCAACCAGCGCGGGATGGCGCTGGGAATCAACAACATCGTGGGCGTCAGCGGCATGTTCATCGGGCTGATCCTGGGTGGCCTGCTCGCGCCGATCGACTGGCGCCTGGTCTTCCTGATCTCCGTCCCGGTAGGGCTGTTCGGCACCGTGTGGGCGTATCTGAAGCTCGAGGAGCGCAGCCGGCCGAAACCGGCCCGCGTCGACTGGGGCGGGAACCTGACGTTCGCGCTCGGCCTGGTCCTGATCATGGTCTCGGTGACATACGGGATCCGCCCCTACGGCTCCCACGCGACCGGGTGGAGCAGCCCGCGAGTGCTCCTGCTGCTGCTCGGCGGGGCCGCCTCGCTGGTCATCTTCGCGGTGATCGAGCGACGGGTGCCCGAGCCGATGTTTCGCCTGCCCCTGTTCCGCATCCGGGCGTTCACGTTCGGGACGCTCTCGACGTTCCTCTCGGCCGTCTCACGAGGCGGGCTGATGTTCATGCTGATCATCTGGCTGCAGGGGATCTGGCTGCCCCAGCACGGCTATGACTTCACCGAAACACCCCTGTGGGCCGGCATCTACATGCTCCCGCTGACACTCGGGATGCTCGTCGCGGGACCCACCTCGGGATACCTCTCCGACCGCTTCGGCGCGCGCTGGTTCGCGACCGGCGGGATGCTGGGCGCGGCGCTCAGCTTCGTGCTGCTGATGCTGCTCCCGATCGACTTCCCCTTCCCCCTGTTCGCGCTCGTGCTGGCACTGACGGGCGTCTCGATGGGCATGTTCGCCTCGCCGAACCGGGCTGCCGTCATGAACAGCCTGCCGCCGGGGGACCGCGGCGCGGGCGGCGGCATGAACCAGACTTTCCAGAACTCGGCCCAGGTCCTCTCGATCGGCATCTTCTTCACGCTGATGATCCTCGGTCTCGCGAGCAGCCTCCCCCATGCGATGGCGACGGGGCTGCAGGAACACGGCGTCGGCGCCACGACCGCGCACCGCGTCGGGGCGCAGCCCCCGGTCTCGATCCTGTTCGCCGCGTTCCTCGGCTACAACCCGATTCAACACCTGCTCGGCGCCCACGTCCTGGGCTCGCTCTCGGCGGCCAACCAGGCGACGCTCACGGGCCGCTCGTTCTTCCCCCACCTGATCTCGGCGCCGTTTCGCAGCGGCCTGCACGAGGCCTTCCTGTTCGCGATCGTCGCCTGCCTGATCGCGGCGGCGGCATCGCTGATGCGCGGCGGCACCTACCACTACGCCGAGCCGGCGCACACCGGCACGGTTGGGCGTGAGGGCAGGCGCGCGCCGAGCACGACAGTCCGGGTCCCGACCAGTTAGGAGCAACATGCGCGTTCAGTGATATGGCCAGTCGGCGTTTCGCCTGAGCACCGCCGAGCAGACGGTGATGATCGACCCCTTCGGAGACCTCTCGGCGATGGCGGGCCGGGGGATCACATGGGAGTACCCTGCGATCGAGGGCGTGACGGCCGACCTGCTGCTCGTGACCCACGAGCACGTCGACCACAACGGCGTCGAGGCGATCGGCGGCGAGCCACTGCTCGTGCGCTCGACCGCCGGGCGTATCGAGTCGCCGCTCGGCGAGGTCACGGCGATCGCCTCCGAGCACGACGACGCGGCGGGCACGGAGCGCGGCCCGAACACGATCTTCGCGTTCGCGCTCGATGGGCTGCGGGTGTGCCACTTCGGCGACTTCGGCCAATCCGAGCTGCGCCCCGAGCAGGCGACGGCGATCGGCGAGGTCGACCTGCTGATCCTCCCCGTCGGCGACGGTCCGACTGTCGGCGCGCTCCAGGCGCACGCGATCGTCGAGCGGCTGCGTCCGCGCTGGGTCGTGCCGATGCACTACCGCACCAAGCGCATCAGCTTCCTGGAGACGGCCGACCCGTTCCTCGATCTCTGCAACCATGTCGAGCGTCTCTCGAGCGCGGGCTTCGAGACGGCCGAACTGCCCGCTCGGGACGCTCCGCTCGCCGTCGTGCCCGCCGCGCCCTAGCAGGGCGAGCGAGTGCTCGAGCTCAGTACGCCTCGACCGCGCTCGGCTCGGACTCGGAGTGGCGCGGGCTCCGTCGGCGTGGGCGCCGGGTGCCGGGATCGTCGCGGGGCGCAGGACGACGACCGCGATGAACAGGGCGAACGTGACGAGGCCCGCCCCCGTGAGATAGGCGAGGTGATATCCGGAGTTCAGCGCCGCGTCATTGGATGCGCCGGCCGCCAGCCGGTCGCTCGTCCGCTGTGAGGCGAGCGTGGCGAGGACGGCCAGGCCGATCGCACCACCGACCTGGACGCTGGTGTTGACGATGCCGGACGCGAGCCCCGAGTCACTGGGCGTCGCTCCCGAAATGGCGAGCGTCATCAACGAAGGGAAGCCGAGGCCGATCAGCACCATGGCCGGGAGGATGTCCGAGGCGTAGGTCGCGCGAACGGGGGTCTGGGCGAACAGGAGCAGCCCGGCGATGATGGCCACGAGGCTGGCGATCAGGCCACGGCCGCGACCCGAAGCGGAGCATCAGCGGCCCCGCAACTCGCGGCTACGCCCATACGCAACCTTCTACACGCCGCCGCGCCACGTTCACAGCGAGGCCGACATCGGCCCTGGCCTACGTCACGAGACCAGCGCTTCGATCCCATGGTGAGGTAACCGGGTGTCGGACGGCCGGCGGGAGACTCCCCCGAGAGGAGTCTCCATGTCGCCAAATGTTGCGCTGAAGACCTCTGGCATTCGTCGGTGGCATGGCGCCCCTCACGCCGCGGGTGACTCGGCGAGAACCTCGTACAGGGCAGCAACGTCACGATGCAGGTAGCCGAGCGAGCTCGCTCTGGTGAGCATCTCCCCCGCGACTGCGGCCGACGGGAGAGGAACCGCGAGCTCATCAGCTTCCTCACGTGCAAGGCAAATGTCCTTCGCCATCAGCGCGATGTCGAACCACGCGTGCTCGGGAAGGTCGAGAAGCAGCGGCACGCGCGCCTTGAGCATCGGCGACCCGATAGAACTCGTGCTCATGACCTCGGCCGCGAGTCCCCTGTCTATTCCCCCGCGTTCAGCGAGCAGCAGACCCTCGCTGAAAGCGAGTGTCTGCACGGCGAGGCTGATGTTGACCGCGAGCTTGATCAGCAGGCCTTGGCCGTTAGTGCCGACGTGTGTGACGGCCTGCCCGAGCTCATGAAGCAGCGGCTCGACCGTTGCGAATGCCGTTTCGCCTCCACCGACGAAGATCGCCAGCGTCCCGCTCTCGGCCTGGGGAATGCTCCCGGAGACGGGAGCGTCGAGCATCTGTGCACCAAGCGAGTCGACCCGTGCGGCGAGCTCTCGGCTGGCCCGTGGGCTGACTGTGCTCATGTCGAGGTAGACCTTCCCCTCCTGCAGCCCGGCGAGGATCCCGTCGGGGCCCAAGGTGATCGCCTCGAGCGCCGCGTCGTCGGTGACCATGCTGAAGGTGAGGCCTGCCGCCGCGGCGACTTCGCGGGGCGTTTCACGCCATTGGAGGCCGCGGTCGATCAGAGGCTGCGCCTTGGACCTGGTGCGGTTCGTTCCGTACAGCTCGTTGCCTGAGTCGAGCAGCCGGCCGGCGATCCGGCTGCCCATCGCTCCGAGCCCGACAAACCCGACGCTGCTCATCGGACACCTCCTTCGATCTCGGCTATGTCCTGGTCGGTGAGATCGAGGCCCGCGCCAGGCAGGATCGGGTCGACCTGATCGGGCCTGCGGAAGCCGACGATCGCGGCGTCGACCGCGGGGTGGCGCAGCGTCCACGCGACCGCGACCGCGCCCGGCGTTGTGCGGTGGCGCTCGGCGACTGCCCTCAGGCGCTCGACCAGCTCGAGGTTGGCCGACAGCTGCGGATCGTTGAACCGTGCGTCGCGCTTGCGCCAGTCCTCGTCGGCCAGGCTTTCGACGCGCGCGCGGGTCATCCCGCCGCTGAGCATCCCCGACCCCATCGGCGAGTAGACGATCACCCCGATCCCTTCACGCTCGGCGAACGGCAGGAGCTCCTGCTCGACCTCTCGCTCGATCAGCGAGTACTGGGGCTGCAGCGTCTCGACGGGGGCGATCTGCCGGACCTGGCGCAGCTGCTCGACGTCGAAGTTGGAGACGCCTATGTGGCGTACGAGACCCTGCTCCCTGAGCTCGGCGAGCGCCGCCCACCCCTCCTCGATCTCCGCCGCCGGGATCGGCCAGTGGATCTGGTACAGGTCGATCGCATCCACCCCGAGCCGCTGCAGGCTCTGCTCCGCCTCGCGGAGCACCGAGTCGCGCTTCAGACTGTGCAGGACGGTGCGGTCGGGTCCTTCCGGCAGCGAGCACTTGGTGAACACGTACGGTCGCTCGGCGACTCCTGCCAATGCGCGCCCGACCATCTGCTCGGAGCGGCCGAACCCGTAGGCGGCGGCAGTGTCGATCCAGTTGATTCCCTGCTCGAGCGCATGTTGGATCGCGGCGATCGACTGCTCATCGTCCTGGGGACCCCAGCCGAACTCCCAGTCCCCGCCTCCGATCGCCCACCCGCCGAATCCGATGCGGGTGATCTCGAGGTCTGTCTGGCCGAGCTGTGTCGTCTTGAGTGCTGTCTGAAACATGGTTGCTCCTCTCAGGTGGAGATGGGTTGTGGTTGTGAAGATAGGTGGCCGGCGCGGCGACCGAGTAGCGCGGGTGTGGCGGCGAGGATTCCGAGGGTGAGCAGTCCTGCGAACACGAGCAGGCTCACGCGCGTGGAGGCGACCTGGGTCAGTGCGCCGAGGCCGATCACCGGTCCGGCGAGACCCAGGTAGCACGCCAGGAACAGGCCTGCCAGCGCCTCGGCGCGGTGCTCTTGGGAGGAGATCTCCACCACGGTGGCGATCGCGCCCTTGAACATGAGCCCGGCGCCGGCGCCGACGACAATGTCGCCAGCCAAAAAGACGCCGAAGCTTGGCGAGGGCAGCCATACCGCGATCGTCAACAGCCCAAGCCCCGCCAGCAGCGTCGGGACCGCGGCGGCCAGCAACTGTTGAGTCGTGCGTGAGGCGGTCAGTGTCTGGGCGAGCGCCGCGGTGGCGAACACGGCAAACGAGACGGCACCGGCCAGTGCATGCGAGGGCTGGTGGAGTGTCCCGGCGAGGAAGCTCGGCGCCAGCGAGGTCAGTAGCCCGAAGACCGCGAACGTAATCGCGGCGCCAAGCGCGGCGGCGAGGAAACGACCACGGGAGCGCGCCGGTACCGACACCCGCTGCGGGCGGTAGCGAGGTCGCGGCGTCGGCCGACCGCGCGTCTCGGGCGCGACGAGCAGCGCCACCGCCGCGAGCAGCAGTGCGGCGGTGAGGACCACAAACGGCACCCGCAACGCGGGGCTAGCCCACTGTGCCAGCAAACCCGCGATCAGCGCGCCCAGGCCAAGGCCTCCCAGGTTGGCGCCTGTCGCGACTGTCTGCGCGCGCCGGCCACCAGACCCGCTGAGCTCCGACAGCCAGGCCGTGGCGGTCGCGCCGGGGGCGGTCGTTGACCCAGAGCTCAGCCGTGGAGGATCGTGAACGTCGCCGAGCGCGAGTTGGACTTCTGTCCGCTAACGGTGCGGGCGGTGATCGTCGCCCGGTAGGTGGCGGCGCTCAGCGCGGTGCGCCCGATCCGCCCGCTGAACGCGATCGTG
>DAIRTT010000095.1:0-10214 GCA_036803745.1 Solirubrobacteraceae bacterium
CGCCCGTAGTTGAAGATGTGCGTCCCCCAGTCGGGGTGCGCTCCACGCCGGGGGTGGCCGAGGCGGCGGGTGCGATCTTCACGCCCGCGAGCCTCCTCGACGCCCGCGGCAAGCGCCTGACCAAGGGCGGCGCGCCGGCGTTCGTCGCCAGCGAGGAGCCTAAGCGCTTCGAGTCCTTCACGACCGAACACGGCCGCTTCCCGGCGACGTCGAGCGAGGTGGCGATCGACGAAGCGACCGCCGATCGCGCCGGACTGAAGATCGGGCAGCAGATCATCGTTGCGGGCTCGGCCCCGGCCAGCCGCTACACGGTCGTCGGCATCGTCAAGTTCGGCGGCGGGCAGTCCTTCGGCGGGGCCAGCGCCGCGATTCTGCTCCCGGCCGAGGCGCAGCGGGTGATCGGCGAGCCCGGCCGCTATGACCAGATCGACGTCGCCGCCAACCCCGGCGTCACGCCAAAGGCGCTGCGGGCAAGCCTGCGCACGGTCCTGCCTGGCACCGTCCAGGTCCGCACCGGCGCCCAGGAGGCGGCCAAGAACTCCTCCGACCTCGAAAGCAACCTCAGCTTCATCAGGACCTTCCTGCTGATCTTCGCCTACGTCTCGCTCGTCGTCGGCGCCTTCATCATCTTCAACACCTTCTCGATCACCGTCGCCCAGCGCACGCGCGAGTTCGGGCTGCTGCGCACGCTCGGCGCCTCCCGCTCCCAGCTCATGCGCGCGGTGCTCGGCGAAGGCCTCATGCTCGGGATCCTCGGCGCAGTGCTCGGACTGCTCGGCGGGATCGCCCTCGCGCCAGCGCTCGACCAGCTGTTCAAGTCCTTCGGCGCGGACCTCCCAGACAGCGGAACGGTGCTCGAGACACGGACGATCGTCGTCTCGCTGGCCGTCGGCATCGGAGTGACGGTCCTTGCGGGCATCGCGCCCGCCCTTCGCGCCACGCGCGTCTCGCCGCTGGCGGCAATGCGCGAGGGCGTCGGGAGCTCGCCGCGAGTCCTCGAGCGAGGGCCCGCGACCGCGCGCATCGCGGTCGCTCTCACCGCAGCGGTGCTGCTCGGAGCGCTCGCCGGGGGCGCGTTGCTCGTGATCCTGTTGGTCGTGGCCGTCGTCTACTCGCTCGCGGTCCTGATGAGGCTGCGCCGCGGGGCACGGCCGCGCCACCATCGCATCGTGCCCGCCGTGGCGCGCGCGATCGGCGCACTCGTGAGCTGGCGCGGCATCACCGGGCAGCTCGCGCGGGAGAACTCGATCCGCCAGCCGGGCCGGACGATGATCACGGCTGCGGCCCTCACGGTGGGGATCGCGCTCGTCGCGTTCGTCGCGGTCCTGGCCGACGGCACCAAGGCGACGATCGACCAGGCCGTCAGTCGCTCCTTCGCCGGCGATCTGATCGTCGAGAACTCCCAGGCGGCCGGCGAACAGGGGATCCCCGCGCTCCTCGCCCCCTCGCTCCGCAGCGTGCCGGGTGTCGCAGCGGTGACGCCGATCGCCTTCACCGTCGGGCGGCCCAAGGGCAGCTCCAACAACTCGACGATCACCGCGATCGACCCGGCGAGCTTCGAGCAGGTCTACCGCGTCGAATGGAAGAAGGGCTCGAACGCGACGCTGCTCGGCCTCGGGACGGACGGGACGGTTGTGACCAAGAGCTACGCCGAAACCCACCACCTCACGGTCGGGCGGAGGGTGACGCTGCTGACGCCGACCAACACCCACGTGACCCTCACGGTTCGCGGAATCGCCAACGACAACGCGCGGCTGCTCGGCGACTTCACGATCAGCCTCCAGCTCGCCCGCAGCGGCTTCGGACAGCGCGACGATGCCCTCGACTTCGTCTCCTACGCTCCCGGCGCGGGCAACTCGCGGGTCCAGCCGGCCGTCGACAGGCTGCTCGCGGCGCGCTTCCCGCAGGCACGCTCTCGCACGGCGGCCCAGTTCAAGCAGGACCAGGCCGGACAGATCAACACGCTGCTCGCCCTCATCTATGTCCTCCTCGCGCTGTCGGTGATCGTGTCGCTGTTCGGCATCGTCAACACGCTCATCCTCTCCATCTACGAGCGCACGCGCGAGCTGGGGATGCTCCGCGCGATCGGCACCTCGCGTCGCCAGATCCGCCAGATGATCCGCTATGAGTCCGTCATCACCTCCCTGATCGGCGGCGTCTTCGGCCTCCTGATCGGTGTCCTCGGAGCGGTGATCGTGACGAGCCTGACCCTGTCGGACTCGGGCTACGTCCAGTCGTTCCCCGTCGGCACGCTGATCGTGCTGCTGTTCGTCGCCGCGCTCGCGGGTCTGCTCGCGGCGCAGCTGCCGGCGCGGCGCGCGGCGCGCCTGGACGTGCTCGGCGCGCTCGCCTCCGAGTAGCGCCGTCCCGCGCTCCGGTTGCGCGCGGGGCGGCAGCTAAGCTGCCCCAGATGACCGCTCCCGCCACCTCCGATCCCGAGCTCGAGCAGACCGCCTGGGACCTCGAGCCGCTCGTCGACGGCGAAGGCGTGGAGGGCGTCGAGAGCCGGCTCGCCGAGGCCCTGCAGCGCGCCGGCAGGCTCGCCGAGCGCCATGCGGGGAAGCTCACCGAGCTCGACAGCGAGGGCCTGCGCGAGGCGATGCAGGAGCTGGGCGCGATCTACGAGCTCGTCGGCCGCGCCGGCTACTACGCCGGGCTTCGCTTCTCGACCGACACCGCCGCGCCGGCCAACGGGGCGCTCATCCAGCGCGTCCAGGAGCAGGAGACGGCGATCCAGACCAAGCTGCTGTTCTTCGAGCTCGAGTGGGCCGCGCTGAGCGACGAGCGCGCCGAGGAGCTGCTCGGCGGGGCCGCCCTGGACTTCTGCGCTCACTACCTGCGCAACGTACGCCGCTACCGCGACCACCTGCTCTCCGAGCCGGAGGAGAAGATCCTCGCCGAGAAGTCCGTCACCGGGGCGGGGGCGTGGACGCGGCTGTTCGAGGAGCTCACCTCGGCGATCGCTGTCGAGCTGCCCTCCGCGGGTGAGGAGCCGGTTGCGCTCGACGTCGCCCTCAGCCGCCTCGCCGTGCCGGACCCCGAGGAGCGGCGCACGACGGCGGAGGCCGTGACTGCCGCGCTCGCGCCCGGGCTGCGCACGCGCGCGTTCCTCTTCAACACGCTGCTCGCCGACAAGGCGACCGATGACCGTCTGCGCAACTACCCGCACTGGCTGGCCGCGCGCAATCTCGCCAACGAGGCCAGCGACGAGTCGGTGGCGGCCCTGATCGAGGCCGTCCGCGGGCGCTATGAGATCGCCCGGCGCTGGTATCGCCTCAAGGCGCGACTGCTCGGCGTCGAGCGGCTCGCCGACTACGACCGCATGGCCCCCGTGACCGAGGACGAGGTCAGCTTCTCGTTCGCGGAGGGGCGCGAGGTCGTGGTCGACTGCTACGAGTCCTTTGCCCCCGAGCTGGGCGCGCTGGCAAGGCGCTTCTTCGACGAGCGGCGGATCGATGCGCCGGTGCGGCCCGCCAAGCGCGGCGGCGCCTTCTGCGCAGCCGCGGTGCCCTCCGTCTTCCCCTACGTACTGCTCAACTACACCTCGCGTCGCCGCGACGTCCTCACGCTTGCCCACGAGCTCGGTCACGGCGTCCACTTCGCGCTCGCGGCCCGGCAGGGCGTGTTTCACCAGAACATGCCGCTCACACTCGCCGAGACCGCGTCGGTGTTCGGCGAGACGGTCGTCTTCGGCCGCCTGCTCGAGCAGGACTCCTCGCCGGCCTCGCGGCTCGCGCTCCTGGCCGAGAACCTCGAGGACACGATCGCGACGGTCTTCCGCCAGGTGGCCATGAACCGCTTCGAGGAGCTCGTCCACACGGCTCGGCGCGGCGAGGGAGAGCTCTCGGTCGAGCGCTTCGGCGAGTTGTGGGCCGAGAGCCAGAGCGAGTTCCTCGGCGACTCGGTCGAGCTGACCGAGGGCTATCGCTCGTGGTGGTCCTACATCCCTCACTTCATCGGCAGCCCCGGCTACGTGTACGCCTACGCCTACGGCCAGCTGCTCGCGCTGTCGGTCTATGAGCGCTACGAGCAGACCGGACCCGAGCTCGTGCCGCGCTACCTCGAGCTGCTCGCTGCGGGCGGCTCGCGCAGCCCTGAGGAGCTGGGCGCGATCGTCGGCGTCGACCTCGCCGACCCAGGCTTCTGGTCGGCCGGCCTCGATCTCGTTGAGCGCCAGCTGACCGACGCCGAGGAGGCCGCCGAGGCCTCCGGGCGGCTGTAGCGCCCGCGCCCTCGGCATATAGGCTGGCGCTGCGATGAGGATGCGCCCCGCACCCGACGACCTGCTCGAGCGGGTCGGGATCGGCCTCAACCTCGCCCCGATGCCGGGCGCCTACGCGATGTACGGGATGGTCGCCGGCCGGGTCGTCGGCATCGCCCAGCGCCTCGGCGTCTTCGCCCAGCTCGTGGAGGGCCCGGCCACCGCCGGGCGCCTGGCCGAGGAGCTCGGCCTGCAGGTCGCCGGCACGCGCCTGCTGTGCGAGAACCTCGCGTGCATGGACATCCTCGACCAGGACGGCCACACGTTCTCGCTTTCCCGTCGGGCGCGCAAGTGGCTCGACCCCGACTCCGACACCTACATCGGCACGTGGCTGGCGCATACGACGACCTACTGGGAGTGGTACGGCGACCTCGAGCGCGTCGTGCGCGACGGCGGGAGCTTTGAGATCCACCGCGAACCGGCCGAGGAGGAGGAGTACTGGCGCCTCTACATCACCGGCCAGTACGAGCTCGCGCGGCTGTCCGCCGAGGAGGTGGCCAAGGCAATCAGGCTGCCCGCCGGCGCGAGCGCGCTGCTCGACGTCGCCGGCGCCCACGGCTGGTTCTCCGCCGCGCTCTGCCGGCGCCACCCGGACCTCCACGCAACCGTCCTGGACCTCCCCGGCAGCGCACGGGTCGGGCGCGAGATCATCGCTCGGGCCGGGATGAGCGAGCGGGTCGAGCACCGCGACGGCGACATGTTCGAGGCCGACATGGGCGGCCCCTACGACGGCGCGCTCATTTTCGACATCATCCACCACCTCACGGGCGAGCAGATCGTCGCGCTGCTGGAGCGCGTACGTGCCGCGATGCGCCCCGGAGCTACCGTCGCGGTGCTCGACATGTTCCGCTCGAACCGGACCGCCGAGCGCGCCTCTGCGGCGGCGCTCGGACTGTTCTTCCACCTGACCTCCGGCGCGGACCTGCACACGCCGCAGGAGCTCGCCGACTACCTTCGCGAGGCGGGCTTCGGCGCTCCGCGGCGAGTCAAGATCAGACGCATCCCCGACCAGGCGCTGTTCCAGGCCACGGCGCTCTAGGGCCCTCCGCGCGCTACACGTGCGGCATTCGCTCGATCAGCTCGGGCACGTCGCGGATCGAGTCGACGATCGCGGTGGGGGTCACGCGCGCGGTCAGGGCATCGGCGCGGTACTTTCCGGTGCGCACGAGCACTCCGGGTAAGCCGGCGGCCATCGCACCGCCCACGTCGGCCTCGACGTCGTCACCGATCATGATCGCCCGCTCGACGCCCAGGTCGGCGACGGCGGCGTCGAAGAACGCCTGCGCGGGCTTGCCGACGACGACCGCCTCGCGCGCCGTGGCGTACTCCAGCGCCGCCGAATAGGCGCCGACATCGAGCGCCAGGCCGTCGGCGCGCCGCCAGTAGCGGTTGTGTTGCAGGGCGATCAGCTCGGCGCCGTCGATCATCAGCCGAAAGATGGAGTTGAGCACCTCGGGAGTGAAGCCCTCACCGAGGTCACCGAGGACGACCGCCTCGACGTGCTCGCCCTCCTTTGCCTCCGGCAGATCGGCCAGGTCCTCGCGCAGACGCTCGCCGACCATCAGCGCCACCGACCCGAAACCGCGCTCGTGACAGTGGTTGACGGCCATTCCCGCGGGTGTCAGGACCTCCCCGGGAGCGACGTCGAAGCCGAGGTCGAGGAGCTGCTGGAGGACCTCGCGGTGGGGACGGGAGGTCGTGTTGGTCATCAGCCTGACCCCCGCGCTGAGACGACGCAGCTCGAGCAGCGCGTCGATCGCGCCCTCGATGGCCTCGTCGCCGACGTAGAGGACGCCGTCGATGTCCAGCAGGACACCGAAGGGGCTGTTCGCGACCGCGGGCATGACCGAACTGTATCCGCCTAGAAGAGACCGGACAGCGAGCTGCCGGCGTGGTGGACGAGGTCGAAAAGCGGCTGAGGGATGATGCCGAAGAAGATCGTCGCCGCGCCCGCGAGGACCGCGACGAAGACGACCTCCGGGTGGCGCGAGTCCGCGCCTCCGGCCGAGATGCCATCGGCCGCGGCCGCGGCCGCGGTCTCGACGTCGAGCTCGGGCGAGCCGCCCGCGAGCGCGGGCAGCGGACCGAGCCGCGATCCGGCCGGGGGCGCCTCGCCTGCGGGCGCCTCGCGCATCCAGATCGCCGCGATCACCGGCAGGTAGTAGGCGAGCGAGATCATCGAGCCCACCACGATCACGACGCCGAGCCACGTGTAGCCGCCCTGGACGGCGGCATCGATGAGGTAGAACTTTCCGATGAACCCGGCCGTTGCGGGTATCCCTGCGAGGGCGAGCATCGAGATCGTCATCGGCCATGCCAACAGCGGCCGGTCGCGGCCGAGCCCGGCGACGGCCTGGATCGAGTCGCCGAGGCCGGTTTCGCGCTCGCGCGCGACGATCACGGCGAACGAGGCCATGTTCATGGCCACGTAGACGGCGAGGTAGAAGACGGTCGCCTGCACCCCCAGTTTGGTCGCGACGACGACGCCGGCGAGCATGTAGCCGGCCTGCGCGACCGAGGAGTAGGCGAGCATCCGCTTGAGCGAGGACTGCCCGAGCGCACCGACGTTGCCGACGATGATCGTGATCGCCGCAAGTGCCGCCACCGCGGGGCCCCAGCTCGCCTGCGCGTTGATCAGCGCCACGTCGAAGAAGCGCAGGAAGACCCCGAGCGCGGCAACCTTGGTCGCGACCGCCATGAACGCCGTGACGGGCGTGGGCGCACCCTCATAGACGTCGGGCGTCCACTGGTGGAAGGGGGCGACCGACGCCTTGAAGGCGAGTCCGGCGACGCACAGCGCGATGCCGGTCAGCGTGAGCGGGTCGGTCGCCAGGCCGTTGCGCGAGAGCCCATCGGCGATCGCTGCGAAGTCTGTCGCGCCCGTCGCGCCGTAGATCATCGCGAGGCCGTAGAGGAGGGTCGCCGAACCGACCGAGCCCACGATCAGGTACTTGAGTCCCGACTCGAGCGAGTGCTCGCGACGTAGTTCGGTCGCGCAGAGTACATATAGGGGGATCGACAGGAGCTCCAGGCCGACGAACAGCGCGACCGTGTTCTGGGCCGCCGCCAGCAGCGACATGCCGGCGATCGAGGTCAGCAGGAGGGCGTGGAACTCGCCGTGGGCCGCTTCGCGGGCTGCCAGCGAGCGCCACGACAGCAGCACCGCACACACGCCCCCGGCGATCAGCGTCATGTTGAGCACGAGTGCGAGGTCGTCGATCCGCAGGGCGCCGGAGACGATCGACTTTTCGGCGTTCCACTGCCAGATCGTCAGACCGAGCGCCGCGCCGAGCGCGACGAGGCTCAGCGCAGGCACGATCTGCGAACGGGCGAAGCGCGAGCCGAGCAGGCCGACGAGCAGGACGAGGACCACGCCGCCGAGCAGCGCGATCAGCGGCGAGAGCCCGGCGAAGTCGACGTGCGGGCCCTTCAGGTGGGCGGTGGCGAGTGTGCTCAGGGCCGTGGTCATGGTCCCCCCGCCGCTGACCTGACACACGGTGCGCCCGCTTCCAGCAGGCTCGTGTCGGGCAGACACCCTTCAGATCGCAGCGCCGCGACGCTGACAGACGGAGAGGCGATGAGCTGTGCGGAGGCGACAGCCGCCTTGACCGACCGTTCGCTGCGGTGCAGCGCCAGCTGCGGGTAGAGCGCCAGGAACAGGATCACCGCCACGATCGGCACGAGCACGGCTCCGTCGGCGAGCGTCATCTCGCGTGACTCGACGGATGCGCCGACGCGGTTGTGCATCGCGCGGATGAACAGCCGCAGCGCATACACGCTCGCCATCACGACGCCCGCGAAGGCAATGATGGCGATCGCCAGCTTGGCTTTGAATACGCCCAGCAGGATCAGGAACTCGCCGACGAAGTTGGAGGAGCCGGGGATCGCGAGCGTGGCGAGGGCGACGATCAAGAAGACGCTCGCCAGCAGCGGTGCACGGAAGGCGATGCCGCCCATCTCGCGCACGTCCTCGGAGCCTCCCGCCCGCTGTGCGAGCAGGGCCACGATGAACAGGAGCGGCGCGACGACGAGGCCGTGGTTGACCATCTGCAGCAGCGCGCCCTGGGCGCCCTGGGGGTTGAGCGCGAAGATCCCGAGCGTGATGAAGCCGAGCTGGGCGACCGAGGAGTAACCCGCGATCAGCCGCGCGTCGCGCTGGCTGAACGCCTGCACGGAGCCGTACACGATCGAGGCGAGGGCGATCAGGAGCATCAACGTCTGGAAGTGGACGGCTGCGCGCGGGTACAGCGGTAGCACGATCGCCAGGAAGCCATACGCGCCGACCTTCGAGAGCACGCCCGAGAAGACCATCAGTACCTCGATCGGCATCGCACGGTAGCCGTCGGGCATCCATCCGTGCAGCGGGAAGGCCGGCATCTTGACGAGGAACGCGGCCGCGAAGAACAGGAAGATCCACTCCTGCGAGCCGGTTCCGAGCGGCAGCGCCTGCAGCGCGCTCAGCACGAATGTGATGTGGCCGCCGCCCTGCTGGGAGGCGAGCACACCGGTCGCGATCGCCGCCGCCAACATCAGCAGCGAGCCGACGAGGGTGTAGATGACGAGCTTGATCGTGGCCCGCACGCGACCGGGCTCGCGGCCCCAGCCGCCGATCAGGAAGTAGAACGGGATCAGCATCAGGTCGAAGAAGGACACGAACAGCGCGAGATCCTGTGCGAGGAAGGCGCCGAGCACGGCTGACTCGGCGAGCATGAAGTGGAAGAAGAACAGTCGCGGGCGCTCCACCGCAGAGGCGGCCGAGCGGAGGTTGGCGGCGAGCGTGGCGGCGGCGAACAGGAGCGTCGCCATGCCGAGCAAGAAGACGTTCAGGCCGGTGATCGCGAGCTTGTAGTGGATGCCGAGCTCTGAGATCCACACGACGTCGGTCACGTGCTGCAGGCCGCCGCCGGAGTTGTAGTCGACGATGTAGGCGATCGCGAGGCCGAGCGCACCGAGCGAACCGGCGAGCGCGATCGCGCCGGGCACGCTCCAGGCGCGTCCGCGCGCCCCCGCCTCCTCGACGGCGCGCTCGCCGCGCAGCAGCGAGACGACCGCGCCGATCAGGCCGCACGCCGCCGGGAGCCAGAGCAGGATCGAGAGGGGTGGCATGCTCGTCGGCTCGCTCTCAGCTCTGCAGCAGGAAGTAGAAGCCGATGCCCGTCACGCCGAGGACGAGCAGCGCCGCGTAGTAGCGCACGAAGCCGCTCTGGGCGGCCCGTACCGCGGCCGACCCTGCGCGCACGAGGCCGGTCGGGGCGCCGATCATGGTGTCTTCGACGAACAGGCGCTCGAACGTGTCGCGGGCGAAGCGCCCGGCGCCCGCCGCCGGCCTGACGACCGCGAGGTCGATCAGCTCGTCGAAGTACCACTTGTTGACGAACAGCTCGTACAACGGACGCGTGCGCGCTCGGATCGCCACGGCGGTGCCCGGCCGCTCGACCCAGATGCGGTGGGCAATCGCGATGCCGACGAGTGCCAGCACCGTGCCGAGTCCAAGGCCGAACACGAGCAGGCCGTTCTTGGTGTGCGGTTCGTACAGCTTGGAGGTCGCGAACGAGGGCCGCAGGAAGCCCTCGATCACGGAGTCGACCTTGGGGATCTGGACGAGGCCGGCGCCGACGGCACCGAGCGCCAGGACGCCCATTGCCACCCGCATCGGGAGCTCGCGCTCGGCGATCGGGTGGGTCGGACCGGGGAAGCCGACGTCGGTGTCCTCCTTCTCGCCGGTCGCGGGGTTGCGGGGCACCTCGGCGTGGTGGATGTGGCCGGATTCGAGCTCACGGGCCTCGGCGACGGGCTCGCCGTGGAAGGCCCGGAAGATCATTCGGAACGTGTAGATGGCGGTTAGCAACGCGCCGATGTAGCCCATGACGTAGAGCGCCCAGTGCCAGCCGCCGCGCTCGGCGGTCACGAGCAGGATGTCGTCCTTGGAGAAGAAGCCCGAGAACGGCGGCAC
>DAIRTT010000096.1:0-10184 GCA_036803745.1 Solirubrobacteraceae bacterium
GCGCCCCAAGACCAGCAGAACTCATCCCCGGTCAGCCCGTGTATGAAGACCGCCAGGCGATCGGTGGCCTGCGGGAACGCGGCGCGCAGCGAGGACTCATCCAGCCCGATCCGCGCGCCGCGCATCCGCGCTGAGGCGGCCTGGGCAAGCGCGCTGCCCTCGCGCTCCAGCCGGTCTCCGATGAGACCGTTGAGCACCGCGAGCCCGAAACTGCCCTTCTGGGTAGTCGAGAGCGAGACCTGCTCGCCGACCCCGCGTCGCTCCATCGCCGAGTCGGCGGCCTTCCCGAGCAGCGAGGCGCCCGTCCCGATCGCCCCATACGCACGGCTCGACAGCGCGTCGTGGATCAGCTTCACCGGCTGGCCCGCCGGGCCCACGCCGCGAAACGCGCGCTCGGCGATGCCGAGGTGCATGTCGCGGATCGCGCCTGGGAAACTGCGCAGCTCGTCAAAGGCCAGGGCGCTCAGCGCCCGAACCTCGTTCGGCGCAGACTCGCCGAGGCCATCGCCGGTGCTGGTCGACTCCATGCCAGCCGTTGCCGTGTCGGTGCTGGGCATTTCCGTCTCCTGTCCGCTTGGCGACGCCGATCGACTGACGTCGAGGGTAACCCTCGACCCAGACTACGTCCCTTCTACCACTTTGTTACGTTCGTTACAACTGCAGACGTGTTGTCGCGGTGGCGCGCAGAAGGCCTCGAAGTGGGGAAGCAGTCCGTCCCACCCCCGCTGGTTGCGCTCGCGGCCCGCCGGTCCACGGGCCCCCAGTCGATCCCAGCCCCGATGGACGATCGAGACCCTTGTGCCCGCACCCTCGGTCGCCGAGAACGTGATCTCGACCTCGGTCGCGTCGGCGCGGTCCTGGCGCAGGTGCCACAGGTAGGCGATCCGATGGGGCGGCTCCCAGGCCGTCACCTCTCCCCAGTCGTGTTCCTCGCCCCCGGGCGTGCGCTCGAACATGCGCCCGCCGACGCCCGGCTCGATAACCACCTCGACCCCCGGCAGCGCGCTGACGGTGTGCGTCTTCGGCCACCAGGCACCGGTCCGCGTCGTCCACAGCTCGAACGTCTGCTCGGGCGAGCAGCCGACCTCGAACTCGAGTTCCAGCGGATCGCTCACCGCGAATCGTGGTTCTCCGCCAGCAGGCGGAAGCGGTCGATCGCGTCCCCCCATACGTCCTCGAGGTACGAGCGTACCGCGTCGAGGCCGGCATCGTGAAGACGGTAGAGGCGACGGGTGCCCTCGGCCGAGACCGTCACGAGCTCAGCTTCTTTGAGCAGGCGCAGGTGACGAGATACGGCGGGCCTCGTGATCGGCATGTCGTCGGCGATCTCCCGGACCGATCGCTCTCCGCCGCGAAGTAGCTCGAGGATCGCGCGGCGCTGGGGATCGGCGAGCGCGTCGAACGGATCCGCAGCCTGCTGGGTCACGAGCTTGATGGTAGCCGAGAAGTTACGGTAACCTGTCGGTTACGATGAACGACGAGGCCACGCGCAGCGGAACCGATGAGGACCCGTGGGTCCTGAAGACGCCCCCCGGCCAATCTCGATACCTGGCCTATCGGGACCCCGCCGCCGACCCGCCCGTGCTCGTGTGTGTGGTGGGCAAGACGACGCTCGGCTACCAGCTGCGCTGCCTCGAGGATCTGCACGCGATGCTCACCGAGCACGGCGACTGGATGGCGCTCGGCAGCGCCGACGAGCAGAAGCCCGCAGCCGAGGGAACGGTGGAGGCATGGGCACGCTCCGGCGAGAACCCCGTCGGTGGCTGGTACGGCGTCAAGAAGGGCCTGCGCGGGCGCTTTGCCAACTATGTGCCGCCCGTCATGGAGTACCTCGGGCTCGCCGAGCTCGAGCACAACCGCATGCGGGCCCGCTGACGGTCGCCCAGTGGCCAAGACCTATCGCCTCGGCAGCTCGCGCCGGCTCGTCAACAGGGTCATGAGCCCGCTCGCCCGACTCGGCATCGCCGGGCGCCACACCTACATCCTCACCGTCCGCGGGCGCAGAACCGGGCAGCCCCACTCGACCCCGGTCATCCTGATCGAGGACGGGGAGCGCTGGCTCGTCGCGCCCTACGGCGAGGTTGGCTGGGTACGAAACGCCCGCGCCGCCCGTGAGGTCGAGCTGACCCGCCGCGGGCGATCGGAGCGGCTGCGCATCGAGGAGACCACGCCCGAGCGCGCGGCGCCGGTCCTGCGCCAGTACCTCAAGCGCGTCCCGGTCGTCCGTCCGTTCTTCGACGTCACCGTCGACTCCCCGCTCGTCGAGTATGCGACCGAGGCACCGAGGCGCCCGGTGTTCCGCCTGAGCAGCGAGCTCAGGCGTCCTTGACGGCCTGCAGCGTGTAGCTGTGAGCCACCCGCCAGGGCTCCTCGCGCAGGCGGTGCTCACCCAGCTCAAGCTTCTCCATCCTGCCCGGCAGGGCGTCCCAGGGCACGCTCTGGTGCTCGACCAGACAGGTCAGGCGCAGGCCGCGCGAGAGCAGGGCGCTCACGACCTCGCCGAGGCCGTGGTTCCACGAGTGTGTGGTTGTCGCCTCGAAGGCATGCTCGGTCGCGACATATGTTCCGCCGTCCTCGAACACGTCGGCCTCCTCGCGCTCGAAGTAGGGGTAGCGCGCGACCAGCAGCTCGTCCGTCCGCTCGTCGTCGAGCGTCCACAGCATCGGGTGGCCCTCGCGCAGGAACAGTCTCCCGCCGGGTGCCAGCAGTTCAGACACGACACCTGCCCAACGGTCGATGTCGGGCAGCCAGCAGAGCGCGCCGATCCCTGTGTAGACGAGGTCGAACGTACGCCCCCCGAGCGCCTCGACAGCGCCGTAGAGCTCGGACTCGACGAAGTCGACCTCCAGCCCCGCCCCCTCGGCAAGTCGCCTCGCCTCCACGAGCGAGCGAGGCGAGAAGTCCAAGCCGCTCATCCGGGCGCCCAGCCGGGCGAGTGACACTGTGTCGGTGCCGATGTGGCACTGCAGGTGGACGCCCGTCACGCCCGCCACGTCGCCGAGCAGTGGCAGGTCGAACCGCACGACGCCACTGAGGAACCGCGGGTCCGCGAGGAAGCTTGCGACGGCGTAGTCCGGTGAGGAGGCGTGGGCGGGTGCGCGCTCGTCCCAGTTGGCGCGGTTGATCGTGCGGTAGTCCTCCACGGCAGCGATTATCGCGCCCCGGCCGCTCACGCGTTCCAGGAGTAGGGTTGGCGCCATCGAGCGCGCCGAGGTCACCTTCCCGTCAGGCGACGGGCACTGCCAGGCCTGGCTCTACAGCCCGGGTGAGGCGCCGGCCGGCAGCTGCGTGGTGATGGCCCATGGCTTCTCGCTTACGCGCCACGACGGACTCGAGCAGTACGCCGAGCGGCTCGCCGCGGCGGGAGTCGCGGTGCTGGTGTTCGACCACCGCTACCTCGGCGACTCCCCGGGCGAGCCCCGCCAGCACTTCAGCAAGCGTGAGCAGATGCGCGACTGGAGGGCCGCCGTCGCCTGGGCGCGCTCGCACGCCGGCGTCGATCAGGGGCGGGTCGTGGTCTGGGGCTTCTCGTTCTCCGGCGGGCACGCGATCGAGACCGCAGCCGCCGATCCGGCCATCGCGGCGGTGATCGCGCTGTGCCAGCTCGTAGATGGTCTGGCGCGCGCGCTTGCCACGCCGCCATCGGTCAGCGCGCGGCTGCTGCCGCTGGCGCTCGCCGATCTGATGGGCCGTCACCGGCTCGTCCCGGTCACCGGAGCACCGGGCGAGTTCGCCGCGATGACGCTGGCGGGAGAGGCCGACGGCTTCCGGGCAGTCGTTCCGGAGGGCTCACCCTGGCGCAACGAGATATCGCCCGGCGTCTTTGCAACGGTCGCCTTGCACCGGCCGATTGCCCGCGCTCGCCGCCTCCGCGCCCCCGTCTGGGTCGGTCTCGGGGAGGGGGACGTGTCGGTCTCCCGACGAGCCGTCGAACGCTTCGCCGGGCGGGTGCCCACAGGAGAGCTCCATCGCTACCCCGGCGACCACTTCGCTCCCTTCCTCGGTGAGCTCCCGGATCGCGTTGCAGGCGACCAGATCTCCTTCCTCGCCCGCCACGGCCTGCTGGCCGGGGCCTGAAGTTCCGCCCGCCGGGCGGGCGCGGTCTATCGTCTGGCGACATGGTCATCCGTTCGGCCGAGCAAGACCGCGACGGCGCCGCCTGCGCCTCCGTGTACGCGCCATACGTGAGTGAATCGGTCGCCTCCTTCGAGGTCCGGCCGCCGAGCGCAGCGGAGATGGCGGCTCGAATCGACTCCTCCTTCTGCTGGCTCGTGGCGGAGGACGACGACGGCCGGACCCTCGGCTACGCCTACGGCTCTCCGCACCACGAGCGCGCCGCCTACCGCTGGGCGGCTGACGTGGCCGTCTACATAGCCTCACCCCACCATCGGGCGGGTGTGGGCCGCGCCCTCTACGGGCAGCTGTTCGAGGATCTCCGGGAGACCGGGCTGTGGACGCTGTGCGCCGGGATAACCCAACCCAACGACGCCAGCAACGCGCTGCACCGAGCGATGGGCTTCCTGCCCGTTGGCACCTACCGGCGGATCGGCTGGAAGGCGGGTGCCTGGCACGACGTCCTGTGGATGCAGCTCGACCTTCGCCCAGGCGAGCCCGGCCCGCCCAGGGAGCTCACACCTCGGGCCCCCGGGTCGAGCTAGCGCCGGGCCGTAGGCCGCGCCCTTCTCCTCCTCGGAGAGGTCGTCCCACTCGGGCGACGGTGGCGTCGGCGTGGTGCCCTGATGAATCAGCAGCATGTACTTCATCGTGTCCTCCTTCTTCGGAATGGTCGCTCTTTGAGACAAACGGGCGAACCCGAAATCGACACTCCCGCGCGAAAGATGATCCTCAGCGGTGTTGCGATGACCTGGACGCTCAGAGCTCGCGCTCGTAGAAGTAGTTGATCGGCCCGTCCGGCTTGCCTTCCCGGTTGCTGAAGCCGAGGCTCTCATAGAGCTCTCGGGCCGCAAGGTCCTGCTCTCAGGTACCGAGATCCATGAAGCCGGCTCCCATCGCGCGGGCTGATTGAACCGATCCAGCAGACGCTCGACGTGGGGCGCGTCGGTGGCCCGCGCTCCTCACCGCCGGCGCGCCGTCGTCGGTCACGGGAGCCTCGCTGCGGCGGTCCTCGAAGGCACAGACAAAGAACTAGCAAACCCCACTGCCGGCCGACTTCGAGGTCGGCCGGACGCCGGTCTCCATGACGACGTGGGGGCCGATGTCGGGCAGCTCGAACTCATCGGAGCAGACGCGCATCCCCGCGCGTTCGTAGAGCGTTCGCGCAGGCGTCCGGACGTTGCACCAGATCCGCGATGCGCCTCCCTCGCGGGCGTGGTGCAGGAGCGCGTCGAGCACCGCTGCCCCGGCGCCCCGGCCGCGCGCCGCCGGCAGGGTCGCCATGCCCCGCACGCGCCAGCCGCCGGGCACCCCGTCGGGTGCGATGAAGCCGACCGCCACCAGCTGCTCTCCGTCGAACGCCCCGACCGCCAGAGCGTTCCGCGGCTCCTGGGCTGCGAGATCGGCGATCGTCTCGTGGGGACGCAGGACGGCCTGGCGCAGCGGGCGGGTGCGCTCGATCGGTATCTGTCGCACCGATCGGCGCCGCATCATCCAAACGGTAGCCGGGCCGACCGTCGATGAGTTCTCGCTCCCTCGTGAGTCTGATCTCGACAGGTGCTTGTTCAACCCCGGCCTAGGAGACCCTCGAATGCCCGGACACCTCGTCGTGAGCCCGGCGATCGCGGACCGAAGGACGTCGTTCTCGTGCCATCGCGACGCGCCGGCTCCCTCGCCGATCCCGACGGTCACATCTGGATGGTCCGAACCGAGTGACACAAACAATCAAGGGGACAGACGATGAGACAGGTGATGGTCCGCTACAGGGTCAAGGCCGATCAGGCCGCCCGCAATGAGGAGCTGGTCGCTCCTCGACGGGGCCTGACACGCCGGGCGGCGATCGTCGATCATGCGCGGATGCCGAGCGCCGAGGATCTGGAGACGATCACGATCGCCGCACCTCGGGGTCGGCTGACCGCGACGTTCGCGCCGCGGGCAGGCATGGTCTGCTGTTCGCTCGAACATGAAGGACAGGAGCTGCTCGCTCGGCTCGCCGGACTCGCCGCCTACGCGGAGCGCGGGTCGACGATGGGAATCCCGCTGCTTCACCCGTGGGCCAACCGTCTCGGCGCGAGCGCATACGGCCTGCCGCCGCACCGGGTCGAGCTAGACGCTCCCGTCGCACGCGATCTCGTCCGCCGCGATGCGGGCGGCCTGCCGATCCACGGCGTCATCGGCGCCCGCCTGCCCTGGCGAGTCATCGAGGGCGTCGAAGGGGGATCGGCGCTGCGCGCGCAGATGCAATGGGACTCGCCGGATCTTCTGTCCGTGTTTCCGTTTCCACACACCCTCGAGCTGCGTGTGGGGCTGGGCGACGGCGCGCTCACGTACGAGACGATCCTGAGCGCGAAGGCCGACTCGCACGTGCCCGTCTCATACGGTCAGCATCCGTATCTCACGCTCACCGGCGCCGGTCGCGAGAGCTGGCAGGTGGAGCTTCCGCAGATGCGAGGGCTCGCACTCGACGAGCGCGGAATCCCCACCGGCGAGACCACGACGCTCGAGGCCCGCTCGCTCTCTTTGGGGGACAGCGACTGGGACCACGCGTTTGACTCGCTGGCCGACGGTGCGGCCTTCTCGGTGTCCGACGGCGCACGAGCCGTGACCGTCGAGTTCCTTCGCGGCTACCCCTGCGCGCAGGTCTTCGCACCTTCGGGAGAGGAGTTCATCTGCTTCGAGCCGATGACCGCCCCGACCAACGCGCTGCTCACCGGGGACGGCCTGCGGACGGTCCCACCCGGCGGGGAGTTCCACTCCGTGTTTCGCATCTCGGTCTCTCCTGAAGCCTGACAGCGGGCCGGTCGCGGGGACCCGTGGGCGGGGGTTGACCTGGCGAGCGAGCCCCGATTAGGGTGGAGCGGACAGCGACCGCGTGGCATGGGGGCCGATGGCCGAGTGCCGGGCGGGCGAGAGAACATGAGTGGGGAGGTAGAGGGATGAGGAAGTGGCATCGCGTTATAGGGGTGGCTGCCGTGTGTGTGGGCGTGCTCGCACCGGCGGCGGTCGCATCGGCTGCACCGCAGTATGTGGCGCTCGGGGACTCCTACTCCTCCGGCGTCGGCACACGCGTCTTCTACAGCGAATCGGGTAGCTGCTCGCGCAGCCCTGACGCGTACGGCCCGAAGATCGCAGCCGCGCGTGGCTACACGCTCAGCTTTCAGGCGTGCAGCGGCGCCAAGACAACCGATGTCAACGCCAACCAGCTCGGAACGCTCTCGAGCACCACGAGCCTCGTCACGATCTCGATCGGCGGCAACGACGCGGGCTTCAGCAACGTGATCCTCAACTGCGCCCTCTACTTCTTCACCTGCGGGAGCGCCGTCAACGAAGCGAACAGCTTCATCGCCACCAAACTGGGCGGCCTGCTCGACACCACGTACAACAACATCCGCTCCCGCGCGACGACCGCGCATGTGGTCATCCTGGCGTACCCGCACCTGTTCACCTCCGACGGGAAAACGTGTAACGCCAACTTCCTGACGTCGGGCAACGAGAAGAAACTGAACGAAACGGGAGACAAACTCGACGCCGTCGTCAAAGCGCGCGCCGAAGCCCACGGGTTCACGTTCGTCGACACGCGCAGCGCGTTCCTGGCGCACGAGGTGTGCTCCTCGTCGGAGTGGCTCAACGGCCAGTCCAACCCGCTGTCCGAAAGCTACCACCCGAACGTCTCCGGTCAGGCCGACTTCACCTCGCAGATCGAGGGCGTCCTGCCATAGCCGCTCAGGTCCGCCGCCCGGCGCCCCTGGGGCGCCGGGCGCACGGCCCGCCCGCGGTCCGCGATCTATTTCGTCCAGTCGCGTGAAGCTTTCCGCTCTCGGTGCGTCTAGTTGGATGAGCGGCCCCTTCGAGGGCTCGCCACCCAAGCACCATGAGCCCGTCTGTCCAACTCCGCGGGTCTGTGACCGTGCGCCTAGAGCATTTGGACGGGGTCGCCGACGCACACCGCGCCGGGCTGCACGACCTCGCCGTGCAGTCCAAGGGCGAGGGGCTCGGTCGTCGCGGCCGCTCTGCCTCGCAGAGCTCTGAGTCCATCGAGCGTCGCCAGGTCGACCTCGCCGGTCTCCGGGTGGCGACTCGTCACAAGGCAGCGGCCGACATGCCCGCGGGGCACGATGACCGCCTCGCCGACGGAGAGCTCTCGCCCGATCCAGTCGTCCTCCTCGAACGGCAGACCGCCGTCGAGCTCGATCGACATGCGAAAGCGCCGTCCGTCGATCTCCTCCACCCCCGTGGCCCGAGCGAGAGCGGCGATCGAGGGCCGCGCGATGAGGCTGACCGTGCCGTGCTCGCCGCGGTCGATCGCCGAGACGCCGTCGGCGGGCTCGACCAGGCGCAGCGTCTGTCCGGCGCGTGCGGACAGCGCGGCCGAGAACCCGCCGAGGACGAGCCTCGCCTCCCTCGACTGAGAGAAGAAGCTCGTCTGCACCAGCGCTCCCGTCTCGATCGGGCCGGCGAGCGGCTGTCCGTCGGCGAACGTCAACGTCAGATGCCCGGCGCCGTCGTCCAGCTCGGCCGAGATCGTCATCAGCTCGCCGCGGTGCTTGCCGTTGACCATGCGCCCGTCGTCGTCGATGAGATACAGACGCCGGTCGCCCCGAACGCCACCGCGGTCGAGCTGGACCCGTGCAGGCGAGGCCACACGCAGCCCCTTCACGGGTGTGGTCGCGAGCGCCGAGACTGTGAGTCGCGGCCCGCTCACGGGGAGCTCGGCGGCCCGCCGTCGGGCCGTTTGCCGCGTAGTGCCGCGCTGACGGACGCGGCGCTGGGCGCCAGCTCGGCGGGCAGGCGGTCGAGCAGCGTCAGCCAGGCAGGCTTGATCTCGGCTGCTCGGCGGACGAGCGCGATACCCGCATCGAGGTCCTCGCAGGCGACGCCCAGGCCGGCCCAGAACGTCAGCTCGTCTGACTCCGGCGCGAGCTCGGCGGCCTCGCCGTATAGGCGGTTGGCCTCGGCGTGGGCGCCCTCGGCGACACGCTCGTCGGCGGCGCCGGCGATCTCGTAGGCGCGCGCGAGTCGCGTCAGGCGGCGAAGCTCGGCGAGCGGGTCGCTGTGATCCTCGACGCGGACGTCGATCCGTGTTCGCCACGGCTCGCCTGCGCGCGGGACGAGGAGCAACGCCGCCGACTGGCGGCCGCGCAGGTCGCCCCCCGCCGACTCACCGCCGTCGAGTGCCGCCAGTAGGCGCTCGGCGAGGTCGCCGCGACTGCTCGTGAACGCATCGGCCATCGCCTCCGGGACGCCGTCGCGGGCCATCATGTTGGCCTGGCAGCTGAAGCCCTCGCCCTGCACGTCGCCGGCGCACGCGATGCAGCCGTCGCCGGTGTGGGCGGCGACGAGGCCGCCGGCATCGACCGCCGCGACCTGTCGGTAGCGCGCCAGATCGTCGCTGCGGAGCACCTCGGCGAGGGCTCCGGCCGGGTCGAGCCCGCCCGCGAGTCGCTCGAGCGCGCCCGGGCCATGTGCGACCTCGGCGACCGACTGGGTCGCGACCGCACCGACGCCGGGCCGCGCCCATGACACGACGCTGCCGACCGAGAACCTGTGCGACTGTACGGCCACGCCCATCTCCCCGGTATCGGGATCGCGGGCGACGATCGAGTACGTGCCTCGGCGCATCACGCCCATCCTCGCAGGCCACGTGGGCGGGCAAGGACTAGATTGCAGCGTCATGGAGCTCAGCCCCAAGCAGTACGAGAAGGAGCTCCTGCGCCTGCAGACGGAGCTGGTGTACATGCAGGAGTGGATCGTCGCGAGCGGCAGCCGCCTGGTCGTCCTGTTCGAGGGTCGCGACACGGCGGGCAAGGACGGGGTCATCAAGCGGATCATCGCCTTCCTCAATCCACGCGCGTGCCGCGTCATCGCTCTGCCCAAGCCGGATGAGCGCGAGCGCACCGAGTGGTACTTCCAGCGCTACGCGGCCCACCTTCCGGCGGCCAGCGAGATCGTCCTGTTCGATCGCAGCTGGTACAACCGGGCGGGGGTCGAGCACGTGCTCGGGTTCTGCACCGAGGCGCAGTACGAAGAGTTCCTGCGCTTCTGCCCGCAGTTCGAGCAGGCTCTCCAGAACG
>DAIRTT010000097.1:0-10142 GCA_036803745.1 Solirubrobacteraceae bacterium
CCTGCGCGTTCGTAATCTGCCCGGGCGGCTACGGCACGCTCGACGAGCTGTTCGAATCGCTGACGCTCATCCAGACCTCGACGATCCGCCACTTCCCAGTCGTGCTCGTGGGCGGCGCCGAGGAGTGGGACGGCCTGCTCGCCTGGCTGCGGGGACGCGCGCTGGCCGACGGGCGGATCGAGGAGGCCGACCTCCAGGTCATGCGGATGGCGGACGACCCCCGGGGGGTCGTCGAAATCGTCGACGCCGCCTATGCGCGTCAGTACGCCTACGCGAGCGGCCGTCCGCGGCGCGGCGGGACGGGGCGGGCATAATGGCCGCGATGGACAGCCGATCGAAGGTCACGCTCCCGCGTGACGTGCGCCAGCCCTACCAGGTGTATGTCAACGGCGTGCCCCAGCAGCTCGGCGTCGACTTCAGCGTCCGCGAAGGCGCGCTCGTGTTCGAGCGCGAGCTCCGCAAGGACAAGATCAGCGGCTGGCGCTGGCTGCTCGGCGCGTGGGGCGTCGGCACCTACCGCCAGAACGACTCGATCGACGTTCGCTACGAGGCCGCCGACGGCTCGCCGCGGGTGGCTGAGGGTCTCGAGATCGAACCCGGGTAGACGGCCTTCTCCCACGGCTTGGCCAGCTTCAGCGCGCTCAGGATCGCCCGTGTGGCCGGCGAGCGGTTCAGCGTGTAGAAGTGGATGCCGGGCGCGCCGGCAGCCAGCAGCTCGGCGCACTGCAGGGTCGCGTAGGCGACGCCGAAGTCGAGCACTGCCTCCGGGTCCTCGCCGCGCGCGTGCAGCTCGCGATGCAGCGGCTCGGAGATCTCCGAGCCGCACATCTCGGCCATCCGCTCGACCTGCCCGACCTTGGTGATCGGCATCACGCCAGGAATGATGGGCACCGTGACACCGGCCGCGCGCGCGCGGTTGACGAAGTCGAAGTAGAGGGCGTTGTCGAAGAAGAGCTGGGTGATCAGGAAGTCGACGCCCGCCGAGACCTTCTCGGCGAGGTGCTCGAGGTCATCCTCGGGGCTGGTGGCGTGGATGTGGGTCTCGGGGAAGCAGGCCGCCCCGATCGCGAACGGATACTCGCCCGAGATCAGCTCGACCAGTTCGCGCGAGTACTCGAGCCCCCCCTCCGTCTTCGTCCAGACCTCCTCGCCGGCCGGCGGGTCGCCGCGCAGCGCGAGCACGTTGTCGATGCCCGCCTCGCGCATCTCGTCGAGCGTCGAGCGCAGTTCGGGCACCGTCGCGCCGACGCACGTGAAGTGGGCCATCGTCTCGAGCCCGTACTCGTCGCGGATCCGCTTGACGATCTCGAGGGTCTTTCCGCGCGTCGAGCCGCCCGCGCCGTAGGTGACCGACACGAACGACGGCTCGAGCGTCTTCAGCTCGCCCAGCGCCGTGTACAGGTTCTCCTCGCCCACCGGCGTCTTGGGCGGGAAGAACTCGAACGAGAAGACGGGGCCCTCCGAGGCGAGGATCTGATCGATGCGCATCCTCAGATTATGCAGACCAGCGCTCGGGATCGCCCGCGATGCGACGGGCCTCGCCGACGCTCTCGAGGTGAGTCAGGTAGCCGAGCACCTGGGAGAGCAGCCAATGGGCGTTCTGCTGCGAGAGCCGCTCGCCGTAGACGACACCGACGACATCGAAGGCGGTCGGCTCGCCCGCTGCGAGGGCGCCCCGGACGTTGCCGAGGTGTTCCTCGACGAGCGAGCGGTTGCCGGCGATGTGAGCGTGGACGTCGGTGAACGTGCGCCCGTGGCCTGCGAGGCACAGGCGGGCCCCGAGCCGCTCGACGATGTCGAGTGAGTTCAGGAACTCGCCGACCGGGTTGGGGGAGTACCCGAACTCGAAATACAGCGAGATCCGCCCCAGCAGGTGATCGCCCGAGATCAACAGGCGCCGCTCGGGCTGGAACAGGCACACGTGCGAGGGCGAGTGTCCGGGCGTCTCATAGGCGACCCACTCGCCCAGGTCGGTCGCGACCGTGACGCCGTCGAGGAGATCGCGGTCGGGCGCGATCGGACCCGCGACGCCCGGCTGAGGTTTGCCCCGCTCGGCCGCATAGCGGCGCAGTGGCTCCTCGGGCACCCCGCTCTGGCGCGCGACCTCCAGGCGCCTGGCGAGCACCGCCTCGGGGTCCTCGACCATCCGGCTCATCAGCTCGTGGCTCGGATGCATCCACAGCTCGCACCCGACCCGCTCGACGATCGGCGCGGCCTGGCCGCAGTGGTCGGAGTGGGCGTGGGTGCAGACGAGCAGCTTGGTGTCCGCGATACGCAGGTTGCACATCGCGAGCGCTCGTTCCAGCTGCTCCATCGAGTGCTCGTCGTGCATGCCGGTGTCGAATAGGACGAAGCCGTCGCCCGCCGCGACGGCCCAGGCGTTGCAGTGGGGAACACCAGGCCAGGGCAGCGGCAGCCGTAGGCGAAAGACCCCCGGGAGCACGCGCTCGCCACGGCCGAGCTCACGCTTCTTGGTCACATCGGCCATCGGGCGGAGACTAGACTACGGCTCTCCAGCGGCGTAAAGGAGAAGGGGATGACCGAACAGGAGGGGGGCGCCGCCGAGGCGCGCACGAAGGTCGAGGAGGTCGCGGCCAACATGCAGCAGCTGGCCGGCGGCCGCAAACGGATCTCAGGCGCCAAGGCGGCCGAGGTGCTCGCCCGCCGCTACTTCGCGGCGATCGACGAGCACGACCTCGAGACGGCCGTCTCGCTGTGGGCGCCTGGCGGTCGCGAGAACGTCCGCGGCCGCGTCGACGTGCTCGCTCCGGAGGGCGTGCGGGAGTTCATCGGCGAGCTGCTCGGTGCGGTGCCCGACCTCGACATGGAGGTCGTCTCGACGACCTCCGAGGGCGAGCGCTGCGGAGTGCAATGGCGGCTGAAGGGCACCTTCGCGGGCCCGGCGAGCCTCGGTGGCGTCGAGCCGACGGGCAAGACGATCGAGCTCGAGGGCTTCGACCTGCTGTGCGTCCGCGACGGGCTGATCCAGAGCAACGACGCCTTCACCGACAGCATGACCGTCGCGCGAGCGGTCGGCATGATGCCGCCGCAAGGCTCGGCCGCGGAAGTCAGGATGACGGGCATATTCAACGCAAAGACCCGCCTCACGGGACACTTGGTGGCCGGAGAGGCAGGCATGATCGCCGAGGGCGTCTACTCGCTCCAGGGGCAGCCCGGACGCTGCAACGTCTACCTGCTCGAGGACGAGGGAGGCGTGACACTGTTCGACGCCGGCGCTCGGACGATGACGCGCGCCGTGGCCGCTGCGGGCGCGCGGTTGGGCGGCATCCGACGGGTAGTCCTCGGTCACGGCCACACCGACCACCGCGGCGTCGCACCCGCGCTGGGCGTGCCCGTCCTGTGCCACGTCGATGAGGTTGAGGACGCCGAAGGCAGCGGCGGCTTTCGTTACTGGCCCGAGGGTCTGGCCGGCCTCCCGGCGCCGCTGCGCTTCGCCCACGGCCTGATGCACCGCTATGCCTGGGACGGCGGCCCGGTCGAGATCGCCGGGACGCTCGCCGAGGGAGACGAGGTGGCCGGCTTCGAGGTCATCCACCTTCCCGGCCACGCGCCGGGTCAGATCGGCCTGTGGCGTGAGGCTGACCGTCTCGCGCTGAGCAGTGACTGCTTCTACACGCTCGACATGTGGGGGCGCAGCTGCGCCCCGCGGGTCCCGGGCGCCGTCTACAACTACGACACCGAGCAGGCGCGCGCGAGCATCCGCAAGCTCGCCGCACTCGAGCCGGCCGCCGCGTGGCCGGGGCACGCCAAGCCCGTCACGGGCGACGTGCGCGGGCAGCTCGAACGGGCCGCGGACACGACCTGAGGTGGCCAAGCGCAGGCGGGAGCGCCGCGAGCCGAAGCTGACTGCGCCGAGCAGCGACTACACCGACACCGAAGGAAACGTCCTCACGCTGCGCGGTTCGCTCACGGCGGGCTCGCGGCGGGCCTACGCCGCGACATTGGCCGGCACGGGCGCGTCGGCGGCGAGCACGCGTGAGGATGCCTGGCAGCGCGCTCAGGAGCTGTTGTTCGAGCGCCTCGCCGTCCGCTGGGTGATCTCGGGCGTGCCGATCGAGCGCCAGCGAGAGCTGCTCGCCCGGCTGCGGGTCGCCACAGGCGAGGAGCGCGCCTCGGTCCGCGAGGCCCTTCGCGAGCACTGCGCCGAGCACTTCCCCGACGTGAAAGCACCCTGACCCTCAGCCGCGGTCTGCCAGGAGCTCGAGCCGCGGGCCGTGGGCGGCGCCCGCAGCCACGAATCTGGCGGTGGCCGGGCTGAGGACGAACTCGAGCACCTCGCCGCCCTCGCAGCGAACCTGCAGCCGCCGGCCCTCCTCGAGCACCGCCACGACGGTTCCATGCTCGAAGCCGCCGCCGAAGTGCGCCACGCGGGCCTGCGCACCGACGCGGGGCAGCGGTCGGGAGGGCTCAAGCACGCTACCGATGCTAGCCCGGGCCGAGGCGCACGCAGGTGCGGCGGGCGCTACCGTCAGCCAATGCGCCGGACCAAGATAGTCGCGACCATCGGCCCTGCCTCGCGCGAGCCCGAGATCCTTCTGCGCCTCGTCGAGGCGGGCATGGACGTCGCGCGGCTGAACTACTCACACGGGACGCTCGACGAGCACGCCGAGACGGCCCGCCGCGTGCGCAAGGCGGCCGAGCGGGCTGGTCGGCCGGTGGCGATCCTCCAGGATCTGCCCGGTCCGAAGCTGCGGATCGGGCCGCTGCGCGAGGACGTCGTCGAGCTGACCCCGGGCGAGCAGCTGACGTTCACCTGCGGCGATGAGGAGCTGGCCGGGGACGCCCACCACATGAGCATCTCCTGGGCCGGACTCCCAGACGCGGTGGCGCCCGACTCCATCCTCTACCTCGCCGACGGCTCGGTCAGGCTCCGCGTGACCGCGATCCGCCCCGGCGACGGCGAGCTGGACGTCGAGGTGGAGATCGGCGGCGCGGTCGCATCCCGCCAGGGCCTCAACATCCCCGGCCCGCTGTCCTCGCTGCCGGCCGTGCCGGAGGAGGACCTGCACCTGCTCAGCCACGGCGAGTCGATCGGGGTCGACATGGTCGCCCTCTCGTTCGTCCAGAAGCCAGAGGATGTCGAATTCGTCCGCGACCACACGCGGCTTCCGCTGATAGCCAAGATGGAGAAGCCCCAGGCGGTCGAGCGCGCCGAGGAGATCATCAAAGCGGCCGACTGCGTGATGGTCGCCCGCGGAGACCTCGGCATCGAGCTGCCGATCGCGCGTGTGCCGATCGTGCAGAAGCAGCTCCTCGAGCTCGCCGGATTCATGGCGCGCCCGTCGATCACGGCGACCCAGATGCTCGACTCGATGGTCCACTCCTCGCGCCCCACCCGCGCCGAGGTGGCCGACGTGGCCAACGCGATCCTCGACGGCACCGACGCTGTGATGCTCTCGCAGGAGACCGCCGTCGGCTCCTACCCGGTCGAGGCAGTCGAAATGATGGCTGCCGTGGCCGTCCAGGCCGAGGCGATCGTGCCGTACGAAGAGTGGAACACGACGCGCGTGCGCCGCACCGACGCGGACCCCGCGTACACCCCCGCCCACTCGATCTGCGTCGCGGCCCGGGAGCTGAACCTCGCCGCGATCGTCGTGCCGACCCTCTCCGGCCGCTCCGCCCGCCTGGTCTCCGCGCACCGCCCGACGGTCCCGATCTACGCGCTCTCGCCCGGCAAAGAGACCGTGCGCCGCTGCGGCCTGATGTGGGGCGTGAGGGCCGCCTCGATGCCCCGCCACGAGACGACCGAGGCGCTCATCGCCGACGCCGCCCGACGCGTGGTGGAGCTCGGCTGGTGCAAGCGAGGCGATCGCGTCGGCATCACCGCAGGGCTGCCCTCGGGACGGCCGGGGACGACGAGCCTCATACAGATCCAGGTCGTCTGAGCCGGTTCCCGGGCCCCGCGAGACGCTTCGGCCCGGGGACGGGCCGGGGACGCGGCGCCCGCCTCTAGCTGGCGGCGACGCCGCTGCGGCCGTAGAACTCGGCCTCGGCGCGGCCAAGCTCGGTGACGGGCTCGTCGTTGTACATCCACTCCCGGGCAATGCGGTGCCAGTTGACACGCGCGCGCAGCTGCGAGAGGACGGCAAGGGTGAGCATCTCCATGCGCCGCCCGAACAGGTGCTCGGGGCGCATGTCCTGATGGCGCATCTGGCGGAAGTAGCTCGAGCGCGGGTCCGAGCTCTCGATCATGACCTGGGTTGCGATCTCGGGAGTCAGCTGGACCGGTTCGTCGGCCGTCGTGTACCACCAGATCGCATCGCGGATGAACGCGAGCAGCTGGTCGGGGTCGACGCGGTCCGGTTCGGGCAGGAAGCCGGAGTCGGCGAGTATCCGGTGCAGCGTCGCCGCGTCGCCCTCGGCGACCGCGCGCTGACAGGACAGCTCGAGCTCGACCGGCCCGGCCTCGAGGCGCTTGAACAGGCCGAAGTCGAGGAAGGCGATGCGCCCGTCCTCGAGCAGCAGGAAGTTGCCGGGATGCGGATCGCCCGAGAATTGTCGGTGGCGATAGAGGCACCCGAGGAAGAAGCGAAACACGATCTCGCCGATGCGATCGCGCTCGGCCTGCGATCGCTCTTTGAGCTCCTCGAAGCCAACGCCTACGACGTACTCGCTGACCATCACGTGCTCGCGCGAGAGCGAGCTGATGACCTCGGGCACGACGATGAACGGGTGACCGGCGAAGATGCGGGCGAGCGAGCGCTGGTTCTGCGCCTCGAGCTCGTAGTCGAGCTCCTCGACGATGCGCTCCTTGATCTCTTCGGTGATCGCCTTGACGTCCATTCCGGGCGTCATCCGCTTGAGCAGGCGCATGATCATGTCCAGGTTCTGGAGGTCGGCGCGGACGGCGCTTGCCACGCCCGGGTACTGGACCTTGACGGCGACCTCGCGGCCGCCGTCCTTGAGCGTGGCCCGGTAGACCTGTCCGATCGAGGCGGCCGCGATCGGCTCCTCGTCGAACGTCGCGAAGACCTCCGAGATGGGATCTTCGAGATCCTCCTCGATGACCCGCTTCATCTGCTTGAAGGAGACCGTCGGTGCGGCGTCGCGGAGCTTCGCGAGCTCGTGCTGGAACTCCTCGCGGTGCTCCTCGGCCACGATGCCCATGTCGAGGAACGACATGACCTGGCCGAGCTTCATGGCGGCGCCCTTCATCGTGCCGAGGACCGCGACGATCTGCTTGGCGGTCTCGAGCTGGCGGCGCGCCATCGCCTCCTCGGAGGCCTCCTCGCCGCGGGTGACGTTGGCGGCGCGGGTGCCGAACTGCTTTACCGCCTCGCTTGCCGCGAGCGTCGCGACGGTGGCCGTCCGCCGCACGCGCGACGTCGGGATCTGCTCTTTCTCGCGCGCCATGCCCCCCATGCTACGACCACGGACAAACCCTGACCCGTGGCCGACCGATGGCGCCGGGCCGAGGGAACCGGGGCACTCGCCCGCTCGATCAGGCGGCGGGCTGGACTTTGGAGCCGGGCACGATGTCGTCGGAACCGTCCGGCCAGCGGACCCACGCCTTCTTGCCGCCGTCGTAGTCGTCGCCGAGCAGGATCAGCGTCGCCGGCTCGCCCAGGGCTGTGCAGCGCTCGCTTCCCTCCGGGTCCAGGCCGCGCCAGACCCGGATGAACGCGTTGGACTCCCACTCGCGCCGCACCGAGGTCTCATCGGCGTGGCCCGGATAGATCACCGTGTCGGGCGGCCGCTCCATGAGTGTGCCCATGATCGAGTCGCGCAGATCGGTGTAGGTCGTGTGACCGGGGGCTTTGACACCGCCGACCGAGTTCTTGAACAGCGTGTCGCCGGTGAACACGACTGCGTTGGCGCCGCTGAAGCCTCCGGGCGCGCTGCTGGCCTTCGGCCGCGTCTGCTCGGCGGCGCCGTCGGCGTCGCCCACGCGCTCACCGACGAGGAACGAGAGCATCCCGGCGGTGTGCCCCGGCGTGTGCAGCGGGCGCACATCGAGCTGGCCGAAGGAGATCGCCTGGCCCGCCTCGATCGAGCCCATCTCGGGCGGCTTCTGCGGCTCGCCGTCGCCGGCCGAGGCGGCGGCCTCCAGTAGGTCGCGCTCCCGCGAGCTGATCAGGACCTCGAGCTCGGGCCAGCGCTCGCGCAGGGCGTCGACCTCGCTCACGTGGTCGTAGTGGTGGTGGGTCAGCAGGATGTGCGTCGGTTGAAGTCCGAGGCGGTCGGCAGTCTCGATCAGCGGCTCGACGGGGCCTCCCGCGTCGATGAAGAACGCAGGGCCGCCCCTGCCGTCGGCGACGAGGTAGGTGTTGGAGACGAACTGCGGATGGGTCGAGTGCTCGACGATCATGGCGTCATCGTTGCACGAAACACTCACACCGGGTTGGGCAGCTGCGGCGGCGCTCCGGACCCGGGCCGGGCTCGCACGAGCGCGCCCAAGCCGTCGAGGTAGGACTCCCGGCCGACGTCCGCGCGCCACTCGAGCACGGGGATGGTGGCCGCGCACTCGGCCAGCAGCAGGCGCGCCGCCTCGAGCGTGGGCGCGGTGCCGGCGAGCGCGACCGCGCGGGAGGTGCCGACCGTCCTGTAGGTGTCCTCGCCGGTCTGGATCGCCGAGGAGAAGTGAACGTCGCAGCCTCTCGCTTCGAGCGCTCGGCGATCGAGCGTGAAGTCGTAGGCGGGACCCGAGCGAAGCGCGTAGTCGGGCGAGACCAGATAGAGCACGAGCGAGGCCTCGGGGCGCAGGACCACGTCCGCCGGGCGAAGCCCGCCCGCAGCGATCGCGCTCATGACCTCCGTCCAGCTTCCCTCGAACAGGCTCATGATGTTCATGCACTCGGGATCGCCGAAGCGGGCGTTGAACTCGATCACCTTGACCCCGTCGGCGGTCGCGAAGAAGCCGCTGTTCATGACGCCCGAGAAGTGCCGGCCCTGCGTGGCGAGCCGGTCGATGACCCCCTCGATGATCGAGCAGGCGCTGCGGTAGTGCTCCCCGGTCATGAAGGGCAGCGTCGCCGCGGGCATCGAGAGCGAGCCCATGCCGCCCGTGCCCGGGCCCTCGTCGCCGTCGTAGCGGAACGGGTAGTCATACGTGGAGGGCGGGAACACAACCGTGCGGCCGTCGCTGATCGCCTGGATCGTGAACTCGGCGCCGAGCACCTTCTCCTCGATGTGGACGCCTTCACCGGGAGCGCAGCGGGCCAGGATCTCGTTGGCGTAGCGCCTGGCGTCCTCGTGGGTGTCGAGGTGGGGGCCCATGACCTTTACGCCCTTGCCACCCGTCAGGCCGGGCGGCTTGACGGCCACAGGGGTCGTTCCGAACGCGGCGATAGCCTCGTCGACCTCGCGGCTGTCGTGGGCCAGGTGCAGGCGCGGTGAGGCCTCCGGCGCGACCTCTGCGAGCAGAGCGCGCGCGAAGGTCTTGTTCCACTCGATCTCGGCACCGTCGCGGGTCGGGCCGACCGCCCGGGTGCCCTGCGCGAGCAGCGCGTCGACGACCCCGGCTCGCAGCGGCTCGTCGGCGCTGACCATCGCAATGTCGATCCCGCGCTCGCTGGCGAACGCGGCGACAGCGTGCGGATCGCACACGTCGCCGACCGTGTGCCCGCCACCCGACTCGGCCGCGTGGCGGACGATCGACGGGTTCTCGTGACCCACAAAAGCGTGAAGCTCGCTGTCGCTCGACATGCGTGACGCGAGAGCGCTCTCGCGTCCTCCGTGGCCGACGATCAGGGTGCGCACGCCGCCAGTCTAGACTTCGCCCATGGCACTCATCCACACCTGTTACCGCATCACGGACATCGCCCGCTCGGTCGCCTTCTACGAGGCGCTGGGCTTCCAGGAGGTCGGCAGGCTGCCGATCAAAGACGAGGCGGTCAACGTCTTCATGAACCAGCCCGGCGACGGCGACATGCCACGCCTGGAGCTGACGTACAACTTCGGCGTCGACTCATACGAGCTTGGCAGCGCCTACGGCCACATCGCGATCACGGCCGACGATCTCGACGCGACCCTGGGGCGGCTGGCCGAGCAGGGCATCGAACCCGAGAAGCCGCCCTACTCGGTCCGCGAGGGCGGCTCGCGACTCTGCTTCGTCAAAGATCCCGACGGCTATCGGATCGAGCTGATCGAGCAACCGCGGCTGTAGCGAGATGAGACCGCTG
>DAIRTT010000098.1:0-10110 GCA_036803745.1 Solirubrobacteraceae bacterium
AGCCCGCCGCGACACCGGTGAGCGCGGTACGGCGCAGGAACGACCGTCGGTCGAAACCCGGATGCCCCCCATCCGGTGGGTCGAGGTAGTCGAGACGCTCTACGGCTTCGTGGGCCTGGTCGGTGTCTGACATCAGTCCTCCTCCTAGCTCAAAGGGCTTGTCGAACGGCTGTGCAATCCGTTGCATACCTTCTCTCCCGCGGCAAGCATAGTCAATGGCCAAACTTCCGGAATATCCGCAGATCGGCTGCAGGTTTGCCCCCGGTGTCCGATCGGTCCGGCGGCTAGGCTTGGGCGTCGCCCTCGGGCGGTATACCCTCGGGGGCATGGCGGGGAAACGAGCCGATCCGCCCCCACGCGAGCCCGGCGAGGTCGACCGCCGCCGAGAGGGCGAGCAGGCGCCCGGCGTCGAGCGCTGCGGCCCGGTCACGATCTCGCGGCTGGCCAAAGACGACGGTCGTGCGTTGATCCTCTACACGGTCGTGGGCGAGACGGCGTGAGCGAGCAGCGCTTCAACGAGCTCCGCGGCGAGCAGGTTGTCTACGCGATCCATCGCCAGGACCGCACCTTCCTGCCCGACCGCGAACACTGCCCGCTGTGCCCCACGCGTCCCGGTACGCCGCCGGGCGGCGAGACCGAGATCCCCTTCCCTGCGTATGAGATCGCCGTCTTCGACAATCGCTTCCCGGCATTCGAGCACCCCCACGGCGCCGCCGAGGTCGTCGTCTACAGCGACGATCACGACGCCTCCTTCGGCTCGCTGTCGCCCGAGCGCGCCGAGGCGCTCGCGTGGGTCTGGCGCCACCGCTATCGCGAGCTCGGCGAACGGCCGGACGTCGACTACGTCTTCATCTTCGAGAACCGCGGCGTCGAGGTCGGCGTGACGCTCCATCACCCGCATGGGCAGATCTACGGCTATCCCTTCCTGCCGCCCGTGCCGGCGCTCGAGGTGGCGGCCGACGAGCGCCTGGGCAGCTGTGCGACCTGCGCGCTGCTCGCCGATGAGCTGGCCGCCGGATCCCGTGTGCTGCACGACAGCGCCGGTGTCATCGCCTACGTCCCATACGCGGCGCGTTGGCCTCACGAAGTCCACGTGACCATGCGCCAGCACCGCGCAAGCCTGCTCGACTGCTCCGCCGGTGAGCTGCGCGAGCTCGCCGACGCCCTGCAGCGGATCGTCCACGGCTACGACGAGCTGTTCAACCGGCCCTTCCCGTATGTCATGGCGATGCACCAGGCGCCGACGGCGAGCGGGAGCGGCCCGACTCCGGCCGGCCTCGACGGACACCTCCACGTCGAGTTCTACCCCCCGTTGCGCAGCGCGGAGAAGCTCAAGTACCTCGCCGGCTCCGAGCAGGGCGCGGGCACTTTCATCTCCGACGTGCTTCCCGAGGAGTCCGCGGCTGAGCTGCGCGAGGCAATCGTCCGTGCCGGTTGAGCTGGCGGCGTTCGCCCCCGGCCGCGTCAACCTGATCGGCGAGCACACCGACTACAACGGGGGGCTCGCGCTGCCCTTCGCGATCGCCCAGGGGGTCACCGTCCGCGCAACCGCAGGCTCAGCGGGCGAACGCGTGCCGAGCGGCGCGATGGTGAGCGCCTGGGCGCGCGACCTCGACGAGCGCGACACGTTTTCCGCCGAGCATCCCGGACCGAGCGAGGGGTGGCGGGCGTTCGTCCGCGGCATCGTCGCCGAGCTCGCCCGCGCCGGCTACGGCCTGCCGGAGACGAGCGTCGAGATCACCGGCGACGTACCCAGGGGTGGCGGGCTCTCCTCCTCGGCCGCGCTCGAGGTGGCCCTCTGCCTCGCGCTCTCGGGCGTTTCGAGAGAGACACTCGGCGAGTGCGCCGATGACGGCGGCACTCCGCTGCGGCCGATCGACATCGCGCGACTTTGCTCGCGCGTGGAGAACGAGTGGGCGGGTGCGCAGACGGGCCTGCTCGACCAGCTCGCCAGCCTGCACGGCGCCGTCGACCACGCGCTGCTGATCGACTTCCGTTCGCTCGAGGTCCAGCCCGTGCCGCTCGAGCTCGGCGACTGGCGCCTGGTGGTGCTCGACTCGGGCGAGGCGCACGCCAATGTCAGCTCCGGCTACAACGAGCGTCGCGCCGAATGTGCCTCCGCGTGCCGCCTGCTCGCCGTCGACTCCCTGCGCGAGCTCGACGAGGGCTCACTCGACGCGCTGCCGGGGCCTCTCGATCGCCGTGCGCGCCACGTGCTCGAGGAGAATCGCCGTGTCCTCGGCGCCGTCGCGGCCCTGCGCGAGCGCGAACTCGACGCGCTCGGCTCGCTGCTCGACGCCTCCCACGCCAGCCTGCGCGACCTCTATGAGGTCTCCACACCGGCTGTCGAGCGAGCGGTCGCTCGCATGCACGAGGCAGGTGCCGCCGGCGCGCGTCTCGTCGGCGGCGGCTTCGGGGGAAGCATCCTCGGCCTGTTCGCGCCCGGACGCACGCCCCCGGACGGGGCGCGCGAGGTCCGCCCGAGCGCCGGCGCCCATCGGCTCGAAGACCGCGCCTAGCTCCTCAGAGCCGCGACACCACGAGCGCGCAGGCGGTAACCACGATAGCCAGCGACATCGCCGCGAGTGCGCCGTCGAGTGGCGCGAGCAACTCGACGCGGGTCAGCACCTCGGAGCTGCCGTCGCTCCGCGTGCGCGTGCCCTCGACCGCCAGCGTGCGCCGCCGCAGCTCGCGGGCGGGTGAGCTCAGTCGCCGCTGGGCAACGCTCATCGCGGTACACCCGGCCGCGATCAGCAGCCCCGCCAGACCGACCTTCTCCGACTCGACGAAGTAGCCCGTGAAGGCCGGGAAGCCGCCCCACCCGAGCGCGAAGAACAGGTCGCTGTGGAACCTCCCGCCGGCCAGCTCGAGGTTGTAGGCCGGAACAAACAGCGCGCCGATGAGGACGAGCGGGGCCAGCCACACCGAGACCGCGAGCACGCCGCCGACGCCGATCGCGAGCGCTCCCAGCATGCCCAGGCCCGCGAGCACGATCAGCGTCCTGTCGCCGAGATGGGTACCCAGGGGGCGGCCGCCCAGCTCGTCGAGCGCGTGGGCCGCGACACCGACCGCCAGGGCGAACGCCGCCAGCCCCCACAGCAGCCGGTCGACGTACAGGTGGGGAGCCACCGCCGCGCCGAGCGCGAAATAGCTGAGGTGCCAGAGCGTGTAGGGCGGGTGCAGCAGCGTCACCAGCTCGCCCGTCCGGCCGCGCCCGAGCGCATAGAACGCCGGGCGCTCGGGTGTGGCGGGCATCCGCGCGCTCAGCCTTCGCCGGCGCGGCGAGCGTGCATGACGATCCCGCCGCCGAGACTCATTCGGCGCACGCTCACGTCCTCCAGGCCTGCCTCGTGCCAGTAGGCAACGATCTGCTCGACGGGATGGCGGGCGTAGAAGCCGCGGATGCTCGGGCCGAGAAAGCGACCGACCTCGGCCCACTCGCGCGACGCGAGCCTCCCGAGCGTCGGCAGTCCGACGGTCGTGTAGAAGCGCCAGGCGATCCGCGCCGGCGCCAGCGGCGGCACGCCGAACTCGAGCGAGGCGACGCGCCCGCCGGGACGCACCACACGCGCCAGCTCGCGCACGGTCGCCCGGGGATCGTCGACGTAGCGCAAGAGGTAGGTGAAGGTGAGGCCGTCGAAGCTCGCGTCCGCGAACGGCAGCCGCTCGGCCTCTCCTTGGAGGAGCTCGACACGCGACCCGCCGGCCGCGCCGAAGCGCTCACGCGCCGCCGCCAGCATCGCCGGACTCTGGTCGATTCCCACGACCGTGCAGTCGGCACGTGCCAGAAGCTCCGCGGCGACCATGCCCGTGCCGGTGGCGACGTCGAGGATCCGCTGGCCGGCCGCCGGGGCCGCCGCATCGACGAGCGCTCGTCGCCAGCGGGGGTCCTGCCAGAAGCTGAGGGCAGCCGAGAGGGCGTCGTATCTGCTCGGCAGACCGCTGAAGAGCTCGATCGCCTCCTGCTTGCGCTCTGAGGCGGCGCCTTCGAGGCCGCTGGGTGCGGGGGTGCTCATACCGTGCTCGATTTGACAGGCTAACCGCCCGGCGCCCGCGCCGTTCCGGTCCCCGAGTCCAGAGGCGAGGTAGTCATGACAGATTCCGACCCAGCTCCATCGCGGGCGCCCGTCGTGCTCATCACGGGCGCCTCAAGTGGCATCGGCGAGGCGACCGCCCGGCGCATGTCCCGCGAGCCCGGCGCCTCACTCGTGCTCGTCGCCAGGCGCGAGCAGCGCCTGAGGGCGCTGGCGGCCGCGCTGGGCGAGCACCGCGTCAGCTGGGTCGCCGTCGATCTGCTCGACGACGATGCTCCCGCGCGCATCCGCGATCACCTCGCCGAGCGCCACGGGCGACTCGACCTGCTCGTCAACAACGCCGGCGCCGCCTGGCGCGCCAGCTTCGCCGACGGCGGCTACGAGAACGTCCGGCGCACGATGGCGCTCAACTTCGACGCGCAGCTGCGGCTCACCGAGGCACTCCTCGACATGCTCAGAGCAAGCGCGCCCAGCGCGATCGTCAACGTCGCCTCGACGGCCGGGCGGGTCGCGCGCGCGGGCAGCGGCGCCTACAGCGCGTCCAAGTTCGCGCTCGCCGGCTGGTCGGACTCCCTGTGGGCCGAGGAGCGAGCAGGCGGTGTCCATGTCGGCCTCGTCCTCCCAGGGTTCATCTCCACCGAGGGCTTCCCCCAGGCCGAGCTGACGGCCAAGCCGTGGACGCGCTGGATGGTCTCGACCCCCGAGCGCGCGGCCGAGGCGATCTACCAAGCTGGCATCGGGCGCCGGCCCGAACGCTATGTCCCGCGTGCCTACGGCATCGCGGCGGCCCTGCGCGTGGTGGCACCTGGATTGACCAGAAGGATCATCGGCGGGGGCGCTGCGTCGGTCATGACAACGAGGACCGGTCCCGACATGGCCGAGCGCCGCAACGGGGCCGCCGGCCCGCCGGGACCCGCATGAGTGAGATCCCCCCGGCGGCGGGTAACCTCGGCTGATCGCTAGGTCTCCGCCGCGGAGGCTAGGGGCTAGATTCAGAAGCGTGGCCCGCGACATCCTCATCCGTGAGCAGACCATCAGGCTCGGTCAGCTCCTCAAGCTCGCCGGCGTGGTCGACAGCGGCAGTGAGGTCAAGGCCCTGCTCGCCGAAGAACCGGCGATCGTCAACGGCGAGCCCGAGACGCGAAGGGGACGCCAGCTGCACCCCGGCGACACGGTTCGGCTGCGTGGCGAAGACCTGCGAGTTGCGCGCGGCGAGGCTAGCTGAGGTTGGCGATGATGACCGGTGAGCGCGTCGGCTCGCGGCTGCCGCCGACCGGCTCGGAGGTCACCATGATCGCCTTCGCTCCCGCCACGCTGCCGGGCACCCCAACCATCGCGCTTCCCGTGCTCGTGACAGTGAACAGAGCATTGGTCGGCTCGGCCTTTGTGCCCCGCTGCACCCACACCTCATAGACGCGACCCGGTTCGGTCTGCGGCATGTTGGCGATGCTCAGCTCGGCGTGGCCGCCGTCCAGGCGTACCGATGCGCTCGCCCGCGGGGCTAGCACCTGGGCGCGCACCACCCGTGAGCCGCCGCCGCTCCCGCCGCCGCCCAGCGCCACGACCACAACCAGGATGACCGCTGCCGCCGCCCCCGCCAGCGCGAACGCGCACGCGGCGAGCACGAACGCTCCGAAGCTGGCCGCGCCTGCCCTGCCGGCCATCTGCAGGAACCGCTTGCGGTCGAGGTCGTCGCGAACGAGTCGCTCGACGATTCCGGCCGGCTGCGGTGCTGACTCCTGAGTGGGTGGACTTGACGTCTTCGATACCTCCGCTTTCTGCATTCAGGACGCGGGCACGTGCTGGCACTTGCCCTCGGGGTGTCCGCTGAGCCGATGCGCGGCTCAGGCGGTGTCTGGCTCTGTATTCGCTCGGGGACCCGAAACGGATCACCGGGCCGGTGAGTAGGCACGAGGCACCGGAGCCTCGTGCGACGCTCTCAGGCGTCGCGCTCCAGCGTCTGCTCGATGCACGCCGACCGACACCGCCTCGGGGAAGACTGCCCCCGACCCCGAGGCGACGCGCCACACGCCTGATCCACCCGGCCCACGTGCGCGTAGTCACATTGATGTGCCGCCTCCCCCGTCTCCTTGCCCGCCGCATCGGCCAGGGCGAGCGATCGAGCGCGCGCGGATCCGACGCGCCCGCCGAGCTGCGCAGACGCGTCCTGCTCGGTGTGCGAGGCGAGGAGCAGCGGGCACCCGGACCCGACCCGTCACGGCCGACGCCCGGAGCGCTCGTCAAGGCAACGCGGGCCGCTGCTGCCGGCGCCGCTGTCATCTTCCTGGGCATCCTCGCCGCTCACGAGCTCTCGGGCGATAGTCACCCGACGCGAGCACCGACGAGCTCGTTGCAAGCGTCACTGCATCCCGTGGGCACCCGCGCCGACCTCGTCGTCTCCGGGATGCCCGAGCCGCCGATCGGCGAGGTCTATGAGGTGTGGGTCGAGCGCACGGGACACCCGCCCCGCCCACGTCGACCGACGCGTTGTTCACCCTCGCCAGCGACGGCAGCGCGTCGGTCGACGTGCCCGGGGGACTCCGGGGTGTAAGCGAGGTGATGGTGACCGCCGAGCCGCTCGGCGGGAGCGCTCAGCCGAGCTCCCCGGCCGTCCTTGGCGTCCTCGCGGGCTCCCGCTGACCCTGGCCTCACCAGCCGCGGTGCCGTGAGGGCGTGCAGCCAGTGGTAGTCCTCGCTCGCGACCAGGTGCAGCGTCCCACGGTTCGCTCCTGATCACCTGGCTGAACCGCGTTCAGCGCGCCGGCGGACCCGAGAGCAGCTGCGCGGTGAGCCGCTCGGCGATGACCCCGCGGCTCGCGCTCACTCAGCGAACGCCTCCGCGATCAGCTCGTAGGAGCGGCGGCGCGCCTCGTGCTCGTAGGTGATGCCGACGACGATCGCCTCTTCGGCGCCGTAGCGCTCGACGACCTCGCGCAGCTCATCCCTGACGGTGGCGGGCGCGCCGACGACGGCCCTCCGCTCAGCGCGGGTGCCGTCGGGCCGGCCCTCCTCGGCTGCGAGGAAGCGCACCGCCTGCTCGGGCGGGGGCACGGCGATCAGGCGACCCCGACGCAGCAACGTGAAGGTCATCCGTCCGCTCGCCGCCAGCCGTCGGGCCTCCTCGTCGCTGTCGGCGCAGATGACCCAAACCGCGACTGCCGTCCGGGGGTGCAGACCGGCGTGTTCGTGTTCGGCGAAGCGCTCCCTGTAGAGGGCTGCGATCTCGGCGCCGCGTGGGTTGATGAAGTCCGCGAACGCGTAGGGCAGGCCGAGCTCGGCCGCCCACACCGCGCTCTGCTGTGAGGAGCCGAGCAGCCACGGCTCGGGCTGCTCGGGTATGCCCGGCAGCGTCTTGGCCAGGCGCGCGAAGGGGTGGTCCTGCGGGAGCGAGTCCTCGAGATAGCCCAGCAGCTCTGCGAGCTGCTGGAGGAAGTCGTCGGCCCCCGCCTGACGGCGGTCGCGCTGGAGCGCGAAGGTCGTGAGCGGGTCGGTGCCGGCCGCGCGGCCGAGTCCCAGATCGATGCGGCCCGGGAAAAGGCCCGCCAGGAGGCTGAACGTCTCGGCCACCTTGAAGGGGCTGTAGTGAGGCAGCATGACGCCACCGCTGCCGACGCGGATGCGGCTGGTGGCCGCAGCGATCGGGCCGATCAGCGCCTCGGGGCTGGGACCGGCGAGCATCGGGCCGCCGTGGTGCTCGGCCACCCAGTAGCGGTGGTAGCCCAGGCGGTCGGCCAGGCGGGCGAGATCGAGCGTGTTGGCGAGTGCCTGCGCGCCCGAGGAGCCCTCGGAGATCGGCGACTGGTCGAGCACCGAGAGCCGCAGGGACGACGACGGCCGAGCCGGTGTGTCGGACGCCACGGTGCTCGCGTCCGGCGTTGGTTTGCTGGGGTCGGGGGCGGCGATTCCCCAATCCTAGGTCGAGCGCACAGCGGGCCCGGCGGCGACCCTCCGCCGGCGTGGCGCCGCTAGACTCGAGACTCATTCCGGGGAGGAGCCAGATGTACGATCCGATGCTGTTCCGCGACCGTCCGCGTCCCGCGCAGGTCGCGATAGGGGGAGTAGTTCCGCTGCTCGCGGGAGCGGTGGCCGGGATACTCGTCGGCGTCTCTGCCGGCGCCTACTGGGGCTACGGCGCGTTCGTCGCCGTAGCCAGCGTGATCGCCGGCTTCGAGCACCAGGACGGCTGGGGAGGCGCCGACCGAGGTCTCGTAGCCGGCGCGATCTACGGCATCGGCCTGCTAGTCGCCCACGCGATCGCAGGGACGCATGCCAAGGTCTCGCTGGGAAGCTTCCCGCCCTTCCTCGCCGTTGTGACCGCGATCGCCGGGATGCTGCTGAGCGCGCTCGGCGGACGCATCGCCCGTGGCCAGCGCGAGCGCCGGATCGCGCCCGCTGACACCGCGGTCGACTGAATATCAGTCGGTGCGCCGGCGCAGGGTGACCGCACCGAGGCCGACGGCGAGCATCGCGAAGGCGACGACGGCCGCCAGGTCGCCCCAGAGCGCCGCCGTCATCTCCGGGTCCCGGCTGAGGTGGTGCACCGCGTCGACGGCGTAGGACATCGGCATGACGTCCGAGACCGCCCGCAGCACGGCCTGCATGTGCTCGCGCGGGGTCAGCAGGCCGCAGAGGAGCAGCTGCGGAGTGATCGTCGCAGGGAAGAACTGGACGACCTGGAACTCGGAGCGCGCGAAGGCGCTGGCGAGCAGGCCCAGGCCCATCCCCAGAAGAGCAACCAGGACGCACAGCAGCACGAGGATCAGCCTGCTGGCGGCGATGTGCAGGCCGAGCAAGCCCAGGCTCAGCCCGACGGCAAGGGAGACCTGGACGATCGCCAGCAACCCAAACGCGAGGCCATAACCCAGCAGGAGCTCCAGCTTGGCAAGCGGCATACTCAGGAGCCGCTCGAGTGTTCCCGTCGTGCGCTCGCCCAGAAGGCTGACCGACGTCACCAGGAACATCGTCATCAGCGGGAACAGCGCCAGCAGCGGCGCCCCGGCGGCGTCGAACGTGGGCGCCCGCCCCTCGTAGACGAAACGCAACAGGGTCATCAGCACGCACGGCACGAGCAGGACGAGCGCCACGGTTCTCGGATCGTGGCGCAGCTGACCGAGCACCCTCCGTGCGGTCGCCCAGACGTGCAGCGCGTTCATCGCGAGGGCTCGTCAACGACGAGGCTGAGAAAGGCCTCGTCGAGGTCGTCGGTGCCCGTCCGTCGTGTGAGCTCCTCGGGCGAACCCCGCGCGATCATCTCACCGTTACGCAGCAGCAGCACGTCGTCGCAGCGGCGCGCCTCGTCCATCACGTGCGAGGAGACCAGCAGCGTCGCTCCTCCCTGGGCGAGCTCGCCGAAGAGCTCCCACAGCTGGCTGCGCAGAACCGGGTCCAGCCCCACGGTCGGCTCGTCGAGGATCAGGAGCTCGGGCGCGCCGAGCAGGGCGCTGGCGAGCGACACGCGGGCCTGCTCGCCGCCGGACAGGCGACGAGCGAGTCGCGCGGACAGGCTCCCCAGGCCGACACGGGCGAGCGCACGGTCCACCTCGGCTCCCCCCAGCCCGAGGATCGCCGCGAAGTACTCGAGGTTCTCCGCCACGGTCAGGTCGCTGTAGACCGAGAGCGCCTGCGGCAGGTAGGCCACGCGGCCGCGCAGCGGCCTGCACCCGGCGACCGAGCCGAGCACGCGGAGGCTGCCGGAGACCCGTCGCTGGACTCCGACGAGCGCGCGCATCAACGTCGTCTTGCCACAGCCGCTGGGACCGAGCAGGCCCGTGACCGTCCCGGGCTCGAGCGCGAAGGAGAGCTCGTGGAGCACCTCGACGCCGCCGCGCACCACGGTCAACCCATCGGCCTCGACCGCCGCCGTGCTGCTAGGCGACGACGGGCCCGTGCCCTCGCCGATCTCCGGGTCCCCCGCCGCTGGCATGCCGAGCATCCCCGCAAGCTAGGCGACCCCGGCCGCCTGGACATCCGATGATCTCCGCCCCGCGATCCGTGAAAACCCCCTCCGCCGGTCATCTGCAGAGACATCGCCCACGCGGGCGATCGCTAGGCTGGGTCCCCGCGGCGCGGGCCGCGA
>DAIRTT010000099.1:0-10034 GCA_036803745.1 Solirubrobacteraceae bacterium
AGCGGGTAGCGGTCGCGGTCGCCGAGGCGCGCGTCATACCACCCTCGGCGCGTGTCGCGCCAGCGGCTCTGCGCGCGGGCGACGCCTTCCTGGGCGAGGGCCAGGTAATGCTGCTGTGCCGGGGCGAGCACGGGAAGGGGCGCTGCGAGGGCGGACGAGCCGACGCCGATCTGAAGGGCGCCGACGGCGAGGATCGCCGACACGGCCAGGCAGCACCGGGCTCGCGTGACGGCGCGCCGGGGCAGCTGGCGTTTGTGTGCGCGGGTGGGCATGGATACCGTTCTAGCGAGTCATGAGAACGCTGCGACGCCGACCGGACGAGAATGCGACGGGCCCCGAGGACGGGCGCGAGGACCCCGTGAGGGCGGATCGCTTCGCCTCCGCGCCGCTGCCGCCCTCCGAACGTCGCGCGTGGTTGATCGCGGGAGCGCTCGGAACGCTGGGCGTGCTCGTGCTCGTTGCGGCGCTCGCCGGCCTGTTCGGTCACACGACCGACGCGCGGCGCACGCCCCCGGCGCTCGTGCTCGTGGCCGCGACGCCATCTCCCTCGCCGTCGCTCGCGGCGGCGGCGCCGAGCAGGGCGCGCAAGCGGGCGCGCATCCAGGCGCGCCCGACGGCCTCCCAGCAGCTTGTGGATGCCCACCGCTTCGCGGCCGCCACGCAGACGCACATCGCCCGCGCGTGGATGGAAGGCTTCTACCCGATCTATGCGACCGCTCAGCGGACGTTCGGCGTCGACTGGCTGCTGCTGGCCTCGATCCACATGCAGGAGACGGCCTTCTCGACGGCGCCCGGCACCTACCACGGTCTGAACTTCGCGCACTGCTGCGCCGGGCCGATGCAGTTCAACGTGACCAACGGGCCGGTGAGCACGTGGAAGCTCCTCAGCAACTCCTACATCTACGGCCGCCGCCCGGCAGCCTATCTGCACATGAGTGCCGGCCACCCCTCGATCTACGACGACTTCGACGCGATCATGGCGGCCGCGCATCTGCTCTCGGCCGACGGCGCCGGCTACGCGCTGGACGCGTCGGCGTGGGGGGCGGCCTACGACTACTACGGCCACGACGCCACGGGCGTGACCTACGCCGATCAGGTCCTGGCGCGGGCGATCGGATGGTCCCAGCACGGATTCTGCATCAACTGCGGGGTCGACTCCGCGCTCACGGAAGCGGTCCACGCGGCCTACGGTGCGCCGGTGCTGGCGGCGCTGTCCGCGCCGGCGCCCGCCAAGGACGTGGCCGGCGTGGCCAGGTCCAAGGGCGGGCGCTGAGACGCGAGAGCTTGGGCTAGGCCGCGTCGGCCTGGAGGATCAGCTCGCCGGCAACCCGGTCGCTCGCCCGTCCGGTGCCACCGAGCAGGCGCCGCGAGAGCTGTGCACGACGGAAGTACAGCGGCGCGTCGTGCTCCCAGGTCGCGCCGATGCCGCCGTGCACGGAGATCATCGTGCGGGCGGCGTGGTCGAGGGCCCTACCGCCGACCGATCGCGCGGCGCTGGCGGCGAGCGGGAACTCCTGCGGCGCCCCGTTGCGCGCCCAGCCGGCGTAGTAGAGCAGCGAGCGGCCGTTCTCGAGCTGGCGCAGGACCTCGGTGAGGGAGTGCTTGACCGCCTGGTAGGAGCCGATCGCGCGTCCGAACGTGTGGCGCTCCTTGGCGTATGCGACCGACACCTCGAGCGCCGTCTCGACGCTGCCGAGCGACTCGGCGGCGATCAGCGACTGGGCGAGATGCCAGGCGCCCTCGAGGTCCTCGACGGGAGCGTCGAGGACGCTCGCGGGAGCGTCGCTGAGCGAGACGTGGCCGAGCGAGCGGGTCGAGTCATAGCGGGTGAGCGCCTCGACGGCGACTCCCTCCGCGTCGGACTCGATCGCCACGCCGACGGGCTTCCCCTCGAGGATCGCGACACCGACAAGCACGTCGGCGCCGGGAGCGTCGGGCACGAACGCCAGCGTGCCGCTGACGCGGGCCTTGCCCTCGCCATCGCTTCTGGCGGCCGGCGCGCCGGGGCGCGTGCTGCCGTGCTCCGGGTCGGCCGACCAGCCCTCGGCGATGTCGTCGGGCGGGCACACCGGCAGGTAGGCCGCTCGGCGATCGCCGCTGGCGAGTGCCTCGAGCAACGGGGCGCCGGCGGGCGAGGCGTTGAGGATGGCGCTGGCGGGCAGGTGGCCGAGCAGGCCGATGCCCGCGATGACCCGGCCGCACTCGCCCATGACGAGCATGGCGTCGAATGCGTCGAGGCCGGCGCCGCCGTGGTCCTCGTCGATCAGCAGGCCGGGCCAGCCGGCGTCCTTGGCGACTGGCCAGAGGTCGGGCATCGCGTTCTCGTCGCCGTCGAGCGCCTCGCGGGCGGCCTCCAGCGTCTTGAAGCGCGACAGCGCGCCGCGGGCGGCCTCGCGGAGGAATACCTGCTCGTCTGAGAGTGCGAGATTCATACCGCTGCCCCTTCCTTGGATCGGAGCTCGGAGAACGGGATGCCCTTGTCGAGCCGGGGCTCGGGGGGCAGGCCGAGCACGCGCTCGCCGATCGTGTTTCTGAGGATCTCCTCGGTGCCGCCGGCCGACTTGAGGCCGGGGAGGAAGGAGATCATGTAGGACCATTCGCTGTCCTCGAGCAGGGTGTCGGGCCCGAGCACGTCGGCGATCAGGTCGCCGGCGTTGATCGCGCCGCTGACGATCGTGACCTTCGCGAGGCCGGCCTCGGGGCCGGGGATCTGGCCCTTCTGGAGCGCGGTCAGCGTGCGGTAGCCGGTGAACCTGACGGCCAGCAGCTCGCTGGCGATCTCGCCGAGCTTGTGGCGCACCTCGGGGTCGCGGCGGGCGTGCTCGTCGCCGGCGATCGCGGCGGCGAAGCGGGTCGAGTTGTAGCCCATGCCCTCGCCGCCGAGCCCGATCGTGACCCGCTCGAACATGAGCGTGGTCAGGGCGGTACCCCAGCCGTTGCCGACGCCACCGACGACGGCGCCGGCGTCGACGGAGAGGTCGTCGAAGAAGACCTCGTTGAACTCGGCCTCGCCGGAGATCTGGCGAAGGCCGCGAACGGTCACGCCCTCGGCGTCGATCGGCACGACGAACATCGTGAGGCCCTTGTGCTTGGGCACGTCGGCGTCGGTGCGCGCGAGCAGCAGCCCGTAGGAGGCGAACTGGGCGTTGGTGGTCCACACCTTCTGTCCGCTCAGACGCCAGCTGCCGTCCTCCTGCAGGCGTGCGCGCGTCTGCACCGCCGCCAGATCGGAGCCGGCGGCCGGCTCGGAGAAGAGCTGACACCAGACCTCGTCGCCGTGGAGCATCGCTCCGAGGTAGCGGGTCTTCTGATCCTCGGAGCCGTGGGCGATGATCGTCGGCCCGAGCATGCCGACGCCGATCGCGTCGAGGATGCCCGGCACTTTGGCGCGGGCGATCTCCTGGTTGGCCATTACCTGCTCGATCGGGCCGAGGCCCTGTCCGCCGTACTCCTTGGGCCACGTCACGCCGGCCAGGCCGGCCTCGGCGAGCTTGCCCTGCCAGGCGCGTCGCGCGGCCAGGATCTCCGCCTCGTCCTCGAGCGCGCCAACGCCCTGGAGGACCGGCGCCTCGGCTTTGTGCTCCTCAAGCCAGGCCCGCGCCTGGGCGCGATAGGCGGCCTGATCGGGTGTGTCGTCGAGATCCACGGCTTCTCCTTTGGCTGACTGACCAGTCAATCTGTTTTGCGAAAGCTACTCCACGCGCGCCCGCGGCGTCGCATGCGCGGGCGATCCGCGAGCCGACGCGACGGCGGTCGAGCGCGTCAGGCGCCGGGCGGGATGGGCGGCTCGGGGACGGCCCGGAGGTGGTAGACGTCGTTGAAGCCGCGATCGAGCAGCTGACGGGCCTGGGTGCCCGGGTCGGGCGAGTTGAGCAGGACGGCACCGAGCCTGACGCCGTCACGTTCGGCGGTGGCCACGAGGCAGCGTCCGGCGGCGATCGTCCAGCCCGTCTTGAGGCCGGTTGTGCCGGGGTAGTGGTAGATGAGCAGGGGGTTGTTGTTGTAGAGGTAGAGCTTGCCGCCCTTGATGGGGAAGGGGATGACGGCGGAGTAGATGTGGGTGACCCGGGCGATCCGCGGCTGGGCGAGGTCGACGTGGGCGAGCATCGCGAGATCGGCGGCGCACGAGAAGTTGCCCTGGTCGAAGAAGCCGGACGGCGAGGAGTAGCGCGTGCAGTCCATGCCGAGGCCCGCGGCCTCCTGGTTCATACGCGCGACGAACTTGGGCACGCCGCCGGCGACGTGCTGGGCGAGGGCGATGGCGGCGTCGTTGCCGGACGGGAGCATGAGTCCGTAGAGCAGGCTCTCCAGGCGCACGTGATGCCCGACCGGCAGGACCCCGACCTTGGAGCCGCCCGAGGCGGCCGCTTCCTTGGTTACGAGCACCGCGTCGCTCGGCTGCGCCGACTTTACGGTCAGCAGGGCGGTCATCATCTTGGTCAGGCTCGCGATGCGCAGGCGGCGGTGGGCGTTTCGCTGCCACAGGACCTGGCCGGTGTCGAGGTTGAACAGCAGCCCGGCGCGTGGAGGCGCGTGGAAGAGGAGGTGGATCGGGTCCTGGCGGGGCGTCTGAAGTCCGGGCAGCGCGAGGGCCGGCTTGCCGAGGACGAGGCCCGCCGGCGAGAGCGCCGGGCCGGCCGGCTTGGGCGCGGGGTGGGTGGCCGGGGTGACTGCGGCGTGGGCGCGATGGTCCTTGGACCCGCCGGGCAGCCCGATGGCGGCGAGAGCGCCCGCGAGCACGAGAACGGCGGCCACGGCGGCGCCGATCACCCGTCGCCGACGACGGCGCTGGGCTGCCTGGGCGCGGCGCTCGCGGCTCTGACCGGGGGTGAGGAAGGGTGATGTGGTCATGTCAACGCGGCGGGTTGCGCAGGGCGCCGAAGATGCCGACACCGAGCATGACGAGGATGAAGATGGACAGCAGGCCTGCGACTGTAACCCCCTGTTCGGCCATCGCGCGCAGGGTGAGGACGCCGAATCCGAGGATGAACAGGAGCGCCGCGCCGAGAACCAGCAGGCGGCTCATCGCGGACGCCCGGGGGGGACGGACATGCCCATCAGTACACCGGCAGCCGCGGTCGGTTCGAACGTCCGCGGGCGAGGGCACGGATCGCGAGCAGGCCGAAGGCGAAGCCGCCGATATGGGCGAAGTAGGCGATGCCTTCGTTCGATTCGAGCCCACCCGCCCTCGCGACGCCGGCGAGGCCGAAGTAGAGCTGCTCGAGGAACCAGAAGCCGAGCAGCAGGAGCGCCGGGACCTCGATGATCGTGACGAAGAAGACGATGAACACGAGGCTGAGCACGCGGGCGCGGGGATAGAGCAGGATGTACCCGCCGAGGACCGCTGCTATCGCTCCTGAGGCGCCGAGCGTGGGCCCGGTCGCGCCGGGGTCGACGAGCACCTGGGCGCCGAGTGCGACGAGGCCGCCGAGCAGGTAGAAGGCGAGGAAGCGCGGCCGGCCGATCGTGTCCTCGACGGTCGGGCCGAAGATCGCGAGGAACAGCATGTTGCCGAAGATGTGCAGGAAGCTGCCGTGGAGGAACATCGACGTGAGGGCCGTCTCCCAGGCCGCGGGCTGCGCTTCGGGGCTGCCGCTGACGCCGGGCTGTCCCTGGCAGGCGATCGAGCTGAACGCGGTGCCTTCCTCCTCGACGCTCTGGACGAGGTGGCAATGCTCGCCGGGGTGCGTGAGCTCGTAGGGGATCGCGCCGTAGTGGACGGCGACCTTCTCGGAGGGGCCCCCGAAGAAGCTGCCGCCGTGGCGGATCGAGAGCAGGTAGGCGAGCACGTTGACAGCGACCAGCACGACCGTCACGATCGGGAACCGCGCGAGCGGGATGTTGTCTTTGACGGGGAACATCTCGGCGGCGCCCGGCCGGGCGAGGGCGGCTCAGAGCCTATCCCGGGAGCACGCGGCCGCCGGAGGGCCTATGCCCGGGCGGTGAGGGGGCCGACGCCGTCGCGCCGCTGCGGGACGTGCTGGTCGGCGTGGTAGGAGGAGCGCACCAGGGGGCCGGCGGCGACGTGGTCGAAGCCGAGCTCATAGGCGGCGCTCTCGAGCGCGGCGAACTCGTCGGGATGCCAGTAGCGCACGACGGGCAGGTGCCGGTCGGAGGGGCGCAGGTACTGCCCGACGGTCAGCACGCGGACGCCGCTCTGGCGCAGCGCGGCGAACGTCTCGACCATCTCCTCGTGCGTCTCTCCGAGACCCACCATGAGGCCGGACTTGGTCACGACCTCGCCCTCGCCGAGCTCGCCGGCGAGCCGCAGAACGCGGCAGGAGCGCTCGAACATCGAGCCGCGCCGGGCGATCGGGTAGAGCCGGGGGACGACCTCGACGTTGTGGTTGAAGACGTCGGGGCGCTCGGCGATGATCTTGGCCAGCGGCATCTCCTGGCCCTGGAAGTCGGGCGTGAGTACCTCGACCTGGCACCCGGGCGCCTGGCGGCGGACCTGGCGGATGACGCCGACAAAGGCCGAGGCGCCCTTGTCGGGGAGGTCGTCGCGGTCGACCGAGGTGATGACCGCGTGGCGCAGCCCCATGCGGGCGATCGAGCGCGCCACACGGGCCGGCTCGAGCGGGTCGTTCCACGTCGGCTTGCCGGTCTTGACGTTGCAGAACCCGCACCGGCGGGTGCACGTGTCGCCGAGGATCATGAACGTGGCGGTGCCGCGCTCCCAGCACTCGCCGACGTTCGGACAGGCGGCCTCCTGGCAGACGGTGTGGAGGTTCTCCTCGCGGATCAGCGCGGTCAGCTCGCGGTAGCGCTCGCCGCCGGGCGGCGGCACCTTGAACCACGGCGGCTTGCGCTCGCGCAGCGGCCGCACGTCGGAGCCGAGCACGCTCAGGACATCCATCCCGCCCGGGTTTGCACGGGATCGAGTCCCGCCCACCCCGCTCATGCGGGCACCGCCTCCAGGGGGCCGGCAGGGATATCTATGAGGGCTCGCTCCGCGAGCCGGGAGGGGTTCGCGGTGTCGATCCCGAGGCGCCACGGCGAGACGAGGCGCTGGCGGCGCCCGTGGACGGAGGCGAAGTGGAAGGCGACGCGCCGGCGCATGCACTCCAGGCCGGCGGCGCAGGCGGGCCCGAGCTCGGCCGCCAGCGAGGTCATCGTTACGTCCGGCAGCCCGCAGGCGATCACCCATGAGAACGGCTCGAGGTCGTTCTCGACGTTGACGGCGAACCCGTGGGTGCTGACGCCGCGCGAGACGTGAACGCCGATCGAGGCGATCTTGCGATCCTCGACCCACACGCCGGTGTAGTCGATGCCCTCGTCGTGACGTGAGCGGGCGCCGATGCCCTCCTCGCCCAGCGCGGCGACGATGGCGGCTTCCATCGCGCGCAGATGGCCGCCGATGTCGCCTATGCGCATGATCGGATAGCCGACGAGCTGGCCCGGCCCGTGGTAGGTCAGGCGCCCGCCGCGGTTGCTCGCCACGACGTCGATTCCGAGAGCGCGGTAGTGCTCCTCGCCGCGCGGCAGATCCTCGGCGCCGCTGCGGCGTCCGCGCGTGTACACGGGCGGGTGCTCGAGCAGCAGCAGCGTGTCGGGGATCTCATCGGCCTGCCGGCGGGCCGAGAGCGTCTCCTGGATGGCGAGCGCGTCGGAATAGGGGACGTGGCCCAGGTGGCAGACCCAGAGCTCGTCGGAGGGCGGAGCGGAGTTGCGCATTCGCTTCATCAGCGTAGCGCCGAAACCGATTTGCATCATGACAGCCAGCCTGTTGATGATATGATGCCCAAATGCGGACCACGGTCACGCTCGACCCGGACGTCGAGGCGAAGTTGAAAGCCACGATGCGCGAGCGGGGCATCTCCTTCAAGGTTGCGCTCAACGATGCTGTCCGCGCCGGGCTCAAACTCGAGTCGAGGCCAAGTCGTCCCTTCAAGGTCGTCTCGAGCCCGTTGGGCGTCCGACCGGGCATCAACCTCGACAAGGCGCTCACTCTCGCGGGCGAGCTCGAGGATGAGGAAATCATGCGCAAGCTTGAACTCGGCAAGTGAAGCTCCCGGACGTCAACCTATTCCTCTACGCCTACGACTCAAGCTCGCCGCGCCAGCCCGCGGCGCAGAAATGGGTGGAGGAGGCGCTGTCCGGCAATGAGACGGTCGCGCTTACCTGGGCGGTGCTCGTCGGGTTCATCCGTCTGAGCACCAGGGGGGCCGTCTTCTCGAGGCCTCTCGCAGTCGAGACGGCGATCGGGTTTGTGGAGCAGTGGCTGGCTCAGCCCGCCTGCACGGTGGTCGAGCCCACCGATCGCCACATGCCGGTGCTGCGCGACCTGCTGGTCGGGCTCGGCACGGCGGGCAACCTCACGAGCGATGCCCACCTCGCGGCGCTGGCGATCGAGCACGGGGCGACGCTGTGCTCGTGCGACGTGGACTTCTCCCGCTTTCCGGGCCTGCGCTGGGTTGACCCGCTACGTGACTGACGCACAACGTCGCGGGCGAGCTCACAGCGTGAGTGACGACGGCGCCTGGAGCAGCTCGCGGATGCGCGCGAGCAGCTCGGCGGCGTCGGCGCCGTAGAGGACGCGGTGGTCGCAGACGAGCGTCAGCGTCATCGTCGGGCGCGCCAGCACCTCCTCGCCACGGACGACGGCGCGCGGCGCGAGCGCCCCGACCGCGAGGATGGCGGCCTGGGGCGGGTTGATGATCGGGGCGAACGCCCGCACCCCGTACATGCCGAGGTTGGAGACGGTGAACGTGCCGCCGCCGAGCTCGGGCGGAGTGACGCTGCCCTCGCGCACGCGGCCGGCGAGCGTGCGCGTCTCACGGGCGATCTCGCCGAGGGACTTCTCGTCGGCGTCGAAGATCGTCGGCACGACGAGCGCGCCACCGGCCGCAACGGCCACGCCGACGTTGACGCGCGAGTGCAGTTGCAGGCGTCCGTCCCGGTAGCTGCCGTTGGCGCGCGGGTGCTCGCGCAGAGCCAGGGCGCCAGCCTTGACGACCATATCGTTGTAGGTGGGGGCCTCGACGCGCTCATCGCCGTCGCTGTGGGCGAGCCGCTTGAGCTCCCGGCGCAGCTCCACGCATCCATCCATGTCGACGTCGAGCTCGATCGAGAAGTCGGGGATCGTCGCCTTGGACTCAGCCATCCGCCGGGCGATCGTCTGCTGGGTGCGCGTCAGCTCGACCTCCGTCGTCTCGCCCTTGGCGGTCGCCACGGCGGGGCGCTCGGCGCTGGAGGTGTCCTGGGTCGGCAAGGACACCTTAGCCGGCGCGGTCCCATCGGCCTCGCGCGGGGGCGCACCCGCCGCGCCCTCGACGTCGGCCCTAACGACCCGCCCGCCGGGCCCGCTGCCGTGGAGCGAGCTCAGCTCGACACCGCTCTTGCGAGCGATCCGGCGTGCGAGCGGCGAGGCCTTGACGCGAGCGCCGCCACCGGATTCGGCGATCGCAGCCGGCGAGGCTGCGGCCTCGGGTGAGGTCGTCACGGCGGGCGCGCCGCTCCTCGCGCCGGCAGGCCCGATCGTCGCGATCGGCTCGCCGACTGCCAGGGTGGAGCCCTCGCCGGCGATGATCTGAAGGACGCCGGCCTGGTCTGACTCGTAGGTCATTGTCGCCTTGTCGGTCTCGATCTCGGCGAGCTCCTCGCCGCGCTCGACTCGATCGCCGTTCTGCTTGAGCCAGCGCAGGATCGTGCCCTCCTCCATCGTGTCCGACAGACGCGGCATGACGATCTCGCTCATCGACCGTCGGCCGATCCCGCGCCGGCGGTGGCGCCGGGTCGCATGTTGAGCGCGAGCAGGGCGCCGTGGACGACGTGCTCCTCGTGCGGATAGGCGATGTCCTCGAGCGGCTTGGAGTAGGGCATCGGGACGTCGGCGCCGGTCACCCGCTGGACGGGGGCGTCGAGATCGTCGAAGGCCTGTTCGCTGACGAGCGCGGCGAGGTTCGCGCCGACGCCCCCGTGCGGCCAGCCCTCCTCGACGATCACGCAGTGGTTGGTCTTGCGCACCGACGCGAGGATCGTGTCGAGGTCGAGCGGGCGCAGCGTGCGCGGGTCGATCACCTCGGCCTCGA
>DAIRTT010000100.1:0-9436 GCA_036803745.1 Solirubrobacteraceae bacterium
GGCGATCGTCGAGGGCCTGGCGCAGCGGATCGTCTCGGGCGACGTGCCCGAGTCACTTCGCGAAAGGCGCGTGATCGCCCTCGACATGGGTTCCCTGATCGCCGGCGCCAAGTATCGGGGCGAGTTCGAGGACCGCCTCAAGGCCGTCCTCGCGGAGGTCGCCGAGGCGCAGGGCAACATCATCCTGTTCCTCGACGAGCTCCACACGATCGTCGGCGCGGGCGCCGCCGAAGGCGCCGTCGACGCCGCCAACCTGCTCAAGCCGATGCTCGCGCGCGGCGAACTGCGCTGCGTGGGCGCGACGACGCTCGACGAGTACCGCAAGCACATCGAGAAGGATGCGGCGCTCGAGCGCCGTTTCCAGCCGGTCATGGTCGGCGAGCCTTCAGTCGCCGACACGATCGCGATCCTGCGCGGGCTGAAGAACAGCTACGAGGTCCACCACGGCGTTCGCATCCAGGACAACGCGCTGATTGCCGCAGCGACGATGTCCGACCGCTACATCGCCGATCGCTTCCTGCCCGACAAGGCGATCGACCTGATCGACGAGGCGGCCTCCAGTCTGCGCATCGAGATCGATTCGCTGCCGACCGAGATCGACGAGGTCGACCGTCGCGTCATGCAGCTGGAGATCGAGCTGACATCGCTGAGCAAGGAGACGGACGACGCCTCGGCCGAACGCCGGGAGGCGATCGAGCGCGAGCTCGCCGAGCTGCAGGAGCGCTCAGCCGCCATGAAGGCGCAGTGGCAGAGCGAGAAGCAGGCGATCCAAGGCATCTCCGACATCAAGGAGCGCCTCGAGCAGGCACGCCAGGAAGCCGAGCGCGCGCAGCGCGAGGCGGATCTCGAGCGCGCCTCCAAACTGCTCTACCAGGACATCCCCGAGCTCGAGCGCCGGCTCGAGGAGATCGAAGCCAGCGAGGGCGAGCGCGCCGATGGCGACGGCCCGGTCTTCCTCAAGGAGGAGGTTGACGCGGATGACATCGCCGAGGTCGTCGGCCGCTGGACCGGCATTCCCGTCAGCCGCCTGCTCGAGGGCGAGACCGAGAAGCTGATCCACATGGAGGAGCGCCTGCACGAACGCGTGATCGGCCAGGCTGAGGCGATCGATGCTGTCGCCACAGCGCTGCGGCGCTCGCGGGCCGGCCTGCAGGACCCCGACCGGCCGATAGGGACGTTTCTCTTCCTTGGCCCGACCGGCGTGGGCAAGACCGAGCTCGCGCGTGCGCTGGCCGAGTTCATGTTCGATTCCCAGGACGCGATGGTCCGGATCGACATGTCGGAGTACATGGAGAAACACTCGGTCTCACGGCTCGTCGGCGCTCCCCCCGGCTACGTCGGCTACGAAGAGGGCGGACAGCTCACGGAGGCCGTCAGGCGCCGCCCCTACGCGGTCGTGCTCCTCGACGAGATCGAGAAGGCCCACCCCGACGTCTTCAACACGCTCCTGCAGGTCATGGACGACGGCCGCCTGACCGACGGCCAGGGCCGCACGGTCGACTTCAAGAACACCGTCCTGATCATGACCTCGAACATCAGGGTGGGGGAGGGGACCGAATCACCCGGTTCGGAGGACACCCAGATCCGCGCGGCGCTGCTCGAGAGCTTCAAGCCGGAGTTCATCAACCGCCTCGACGACATCGTGCGCTTCGAAGCCCTCAGCCGCGCGCAGCTGAGCGAGATCGTCGGCCTCCAGGTCGCCCAGGTGATCGAGCGCCTGGCCGAGCGCGGCATCGAGGTGACGCTCACCGACGCGGCGCGCGAGCTGCTGGGCGACCTCGGCTACGACCCCGCCTACGGCGCCCGTCCCCTGCGCCGGGTCATCCAGAAGCAGCTCGTCGACCGCCTCGCCCTGGCCCTGCTCAAGGGCGAGGTCCGCAGCGGCGATCCCGTCGATGTCGACGCGCGCGACGGCGAGCTGGTGCTGGAGAAGGCGGCCACGGTGGCCACGTCGGGCTAGCGGGCTCGGTCTGCGGGTGTCCGGCCCGCCTGCAGGACTCCCTCCGGTTTCCCGGAGTGACCCCCGAGCACTCGCCGACGGCGCTAGGCCCCGCAAACGAATGCGCCGGGCAACGCGCACAGCAGGCCGCCGGTCAGGGGCGGGAGCGCGAGCGGCGGCCCGGTGCCCGCGGCGCCTTCGCCCGACGCGGAGGCGGCACCCGAGTGTTCGGCGTCGGCGAATGCCTCGAGGGCTTCGCCCTGGGCGGTGAGGATCCCATGAGCGAGTTGCATCGCCCAGCCGCCGTCGTTGCGCGAGTAGACCAGCAACGCCCTGAGCCAGCCGGCGTCGTGGTAGACGGCGGCGCTTTCGAGCATCTCGGTGAGCAGGGCGCCAGCTTCGATGCTGTGGGGCACGCTCTGAAAGCCACAGGAGTGCCCGTCGTTGACGTCGAGCGCGCAATAGCCGATCTCCGAGACGATCAGGTTGTTCTGACCCGAGTTCATTTCGGCCTGAACATGGGGAAGCGACTGGATCCCGGAGCTGTCTTCCGCCGTGCTCCCGCTCGGCGGCCCGTAGGGGTGCAGGTACCAGCCGTGGACCTCGGTTCTCAGGTTCGGCGCGGCCCCGTACATCTGCTGGACCCAGTGCCGGCCGGTGGCGCCGACATAGATGCTCTGCGGCGGGATGTGAGCTTCGCGCGCGGCGGGCAGCACCCTTGCGATCACCGCCGCGTACTCCGAGCCTGTGAACTGCGGCGTGGTGTATCCCCACGGCTCGTTGATCGGCTCGAACAGGATCTGGCTGCGCGGGTGTGCCGTCACGATCGCCGAGGCCGACGCGACGAAGCCGGCTACGTACTCATCCAGCGAGCGCGACCCGCCGGAGTCCGTCGGGAAGGCCGCGTCGGGGCTGTAGTGGCCGTTGTAGCCCCGGTACTCGATCGTGACGACCGGGATCATCCCCTCGCGCAGGTCCCGTTCGAGTGCGGCTCCCCGTTCTCCCGATACGCCTTCCCCGGCATTCCACTCGATCGGGCCGCTGCGATCGAAGGCGACGCCGTGCTCGACGAACGCGCGAACGTCGCCCAGGAAGGCGCTGTTGTTGCCGTCCAGCCCCAGCCATGGGCCGCTCGGGGGCGGGTCGTAGGCGAACTGCGCCGCCGGCAGATCGGCCGAGGAGCCGGCAGCGGTCTTCACCCTGACCTCGACGGTGCCGCTGCCGGCGGGGCTCGTCGCGGTCAGCCGCGTGGCCGAGTCCACGATCACCCGGCCGGAGGCGACGCCGCCGAAGTAGACGATCGCGCCCGGCGCGAAACCCGTCCCGATCACCTGGACCGGTGTGCCGCCCGCCTCAGCGCCGTTGTTGGGCGCGATCGCGCCGACCGTCGGCGCCGGGGGACCGGCGGCCTCTGCGACGGCGCCCCCGAACGGAGCGCATGTGAGCAGGGCAGCGGTCGCGGCGAGGAGGACGGCGAGCTTGCGCGGCGGCGCTGCCGCGGGCGCGACGGCTCGGTTCTCGGCGCGGGTCATCGACACATGGTGGCGCACACCGCCAGGATCAGGTAGAACGACGTTTGTCGCGCCCGACCAGCGATCGTGCCAAGCGAGCGGAGGAGCCACCCCATGCCGACCTACATCATGCTCTCGACCCTCACGCCCGAGGGGATCCAGACCGTCAAGAACAACCCGCAGCGAATCCGCGAGGTCAACAAGGAGGTCGAGCAGCTCGGCGCCAAGGTGACAGCGCAGTGGGCGACGCTCGGGCATGTCGACTTCATATCGGTCGTCGAGGCCCCCGACGAGGGCACGATGGCGCGCGTGTCGGTCGAGCTCGGCTCGCGCGGGACCGGCCGCTACGAGACGCTCGCGGCGATACCCATCGAGGACTTCATCTCCTCGCTGTAGCCCGCGTATGCTCCAGACGGACATGGCAACGCACTCCAATCAGCGATGAGCCCCGTCGACCCCGACGAGCCCGAGCGCCCCGAGCGGCCCTCTGCACAGGAGGGCCGGCCGGCGGGCGGATCGGGGATCTCGCTCGTGCCCGAGCCGATGCAGGAGGCCGAAGTCCAGGCGCAGCTCGACGACATCGACGTCGACGCTCCGCGGGTGGGGATCGTGATGGGCTCCAAGAGCGACATGGAGACGATGGAGAAGGCCGCCCGCGAGCTTGAAGAGCGCGGAATCCTCCACGAGATGCGCGTGATGTCGGCCCACCGGGAGCCCGACCTGGTCGCCGAATACGCCAAGAACGCCCACATGCGCGGTCTGCGCGTGATCATCGCTGGCGCGGGCATCTCGGCGGCACTGCCCGGAGCGGTCGCGGCCCACACCGACCTGCCGGTCATCGGGGTTCCCCTCTCGGGACGTCTGACGGCGGCCGGCGGCCTCGACGCGATCCTGTCGATCGTCCAGATGCCCCCCGGGGTGCCGGTGGCGTGCGTGGGCCTCGACAACCCGCGCAACGCCGCCATCCTGGCCGCCCAGATACTCGGCTCTTGAGCCGTCGCGGCCCGTGTGTGCGGGCTCCGCGATAATCACCGGCAGTGATCGCGCGCTACTCCCGCCCCGAGCTGGCCGAGCTGTGGACCGACGAGGCCCGGATGGAGACGTGGAGGCGGGTGGAGGTCGCCGCCTGCGAGGAGCTTGGGGAGCTGCTGGGCGGTCAGGGACCGACCGAGCCGGAGCTCGCGGCGATCCGGGCGGCCACGTTCACGGTCGAGGCGGTCACCGAGCGCGAGCGCGTGACCGACCACGACGTGGCGGCCTTTGTCGACGTGCTCGCGTCCTCGGCCGGTGAGGGCGGACGCTGGATCCACTTTGGCCTGACCTCCTCCGACGTGCTCGACACGGCGCTGGCGCTCCAGCTGAGAGCCTCCGGCGAGGTGATCCTGGCCGGCACGGCGGAGCTCGTCGATGCGCTGAGCACGCGAGCACGCGAGCACGCCCAGACGCTGTGCGTCGGTCGCACCCACGGCGTGCATGCCGAGCCGACGACGTTCGGCATCAAGCTGGCCGGCTTCGCCTTCGAGGCCCGTCGCAACCACGCCCGGCTGCGCGAGGCCTTCGCCCAGGTGGCCGTCGGCGCCCTGTCGGGTGCGGTCGGCACGTATGCCGCCACGAGCCCCGAGTTCGAGGAGCGTGTCCTGCATCGGCTCGGGCTGGGCCGGGAGGACGTCTCGACCCAGGTGGTGCCGCGTGACCGCCACGCCGCCGTGCTGAGCGCGATCGCGCTCGCGGGCGCCGGCCTGGAGCGATTCGCGACGGAGGTCCGACACCTGCAGCGCACCGAGGTGCGCGAGGTTCAGGAGCCGTTCAGGGTGGGGCAGAAGGGCTCCTCGGCGATGCCGCACAAGCGCAACCCGATCAAGAGCGAGCAGCTCTCGGGCCTGGCCCGCGTACTGCGCGGAAACGCGCAGGCGGGTCTCGAGGATGTGGCGCTCTGGCACGAGCGCGACATCTCGCACTCGTCGGTCGAGCGCGTCGTGCTTCCTGACTCGACGATCCTGCTCGACTACCTCCAGCACCGCGCGATCGCGCTCGTGCGCGGGATGACCGTCGATGCCGAGCGCATGCGGGCCAACCTCGAGCTGACGCACGGGGCGCTGTTCTCCCAGCGCGTGCTGCTGGCGCTCGTCGAGGGCGGATCCTCCCGCGACGATGCCTACCGCGTCGTACAGGAGCTTGCCCAGAGAGCCTGGGAGGAGGGCATCGAGCTTCGCGAGCTGCTCGCCTCCGACGAGCGGGCGCGCGGCCTGGACCTCGAGGAGATCTTCGACTACTCGCACTATCTGCGCCACGCCGATGAGATCGTCGGGCGCCTCGACGAGACCCCCTGAGCTCCCCGGTTCGCCCCCGATCGCGCTGGTAGCATCGCGCCACGTGAGCGATCTCGCCGACCTGCCCCTCATCACCAGCGGCAAGGTGCGCGAGATGTACGCCCTCGGCGAGGCCCCGGGGGAGGCGGGAGGCCCCGGGCGGCTGCTGATGGTCGCCAGCGACCGGATCTCCACCTACGACGCCGTCCACCCGACGCCGATCCCCGACAAGGGCAAGGTGCTCAGCGGACTCTCGGTCTTCTGGTTCGAGAAGACGAGCCACATCGTCGCCAACCACCTGATCTCGGCGACCGACGGCGTGCCCGAGTCCGAGCGTGGCCGCGCGCTGGTCGTCCGATCGCTGCGGATGCTGCCGGTCGAGTGCATCGTCCGCGGCTACATCACGGGCTCGGGCTGGAAGGACTACCAGTCGAGCGGGCGCGTATCGGGCATCGAGCTGCCGCCCGGCCTCCGCGAGTCCGAGAGGCTGCCCGAACCGATCTTCACCCCCTCCACGAAGGCCGAGGCGGGCCATGACGAGGCGATCGACATCGACCGCGCGGCGGAGCTCGTCGGCGACGAGGCGCTCATGCGAAAGGTCGCCGAGGTGGCGGTCGAGCTGTACTCCTTCGCCGCCGAGCTCGCCCGCTCGCGCGGAGTCATCCTCGCCGACACGAAGTTCGAGTTCGGCCTCGACGACGCCGGCGAGCTCGTCGTCGGCGACGAGGTGCTGACGCCCGACTCCTCGCGCTACTGGCCGGCTGAGGGCTACGAGGTCGGCCACGGGCAGCCGAGCTTCGACAAGCAGTACGTCCGCGACTGGGCTTCCGAGAGCGGCTGGGACAAGCACCCGCCGGCCCCGGCGATCCCGCCGGAGGTCGTCGAGGGTACGCGGGCGCGCTACGTGGAGGCCTATGAGCTCATCACGGGCGAGCCCTTCCAGGCATGGCTTGAGCGGACGGCGGCGTGAGGGCGCGCGTGCTGATCCGCCCGAAGGCGGGCATCCTCGATCCGCAGGGGGTCGCCGTCGAGCGGGCGCTCCCGGCACTCGGCTTTGCCGACGTCGCCAACGTCCACATCGGCCGGCTGGTCGAGCTCGACGTCGAGGACCCCAGCCAGCTCGAGTCGATGTGCCAGCGGCTCCTGGCAAACCCGCTGGTCGAGGACTACGAGGTCCAGCTGCTCGACGGCAGCGGCTGACGCGGCGTGAAGTTCGGCGTCCTCCAGTTCCCCGGCTCCTGCGACGAGGTCGATGCGCTGCGGGCGGCCAGGCGCGTGGCCGACGCGGAGCTGATCTGGCACGGCGAGCGCGACCTGCGCGGCGCCGACGCGATCGTGCTGCCCGGCGGCTTCTCCTACGGGGACTATCTGAGGGCGGGCGCGATCGCGCGCTTCTCGCCGGCGATGGAGTCGGTCATCGACTTCGCCGCGGACGGCGGTCTCGTGCTCGGCATCTGCAACGGCTTCCAGGTCCTTTGCGAGGCCCACCTGCTTCCGGGGGCGCTGCTCGGCAACGTCAACCTGCGCTTCACCTCACGCCAGGTCGAGCTCGAGGTGCTCAACAGCGGTGGCTCGTTCACCCGCGCTTGTGCGCTCGGCGAGCGGCTGAGCATCCCCGCCAAGCATGCCTGCGGGCGTTACCACGCGGACGCCGAGACGCTGGCGGCGATGGATCGCGCGGGCCAGCTCGTGCTCCGTTACGCGCCCGGCGAGAACTTCAACGGCTCCATCCACGACATCGCCGGGGTGACCAACGAGCAGGGCAACGTGTTCGGCCTGATGCCCCATCCCGAGCACGCGGTCGACGAGCTCGTGGGCGGCTCGGCCGACGGACTGAAGATCTTCGAGTCGATGCGCATGGCCGTCGAGGGCGCGCGTGTCTGAGCTGCCGGGCGTGCAGGACGCGATCGCGCTCGGCCTGACGGCGGCCGAGTACGAGCTCGTGTGCGAGAAGCAGGGCTGGCGCCCGCCAAATCAGGTCGAGCTCGCGATGTACTCGCTGCTATGGAGTGAGCACTGCGCCTACAAGCACTCCAAGAAGCTCCTGCGCACGCTGCCCACCGAGGGGCGCCACGTGGTCATGGGGCCGGGCGAGAACGCGGGCGCGGTCGACGTCGGCGATGGACTGGTGTGCGCCTTCAAGGTCGAGTCCCACAACCACCCGAGCGCGGTCGAGCCCTTCCAGGGGGCCGCCACGGGCGTCGGCGGGATCCTCCGCGACATCTTCGCGATCGGCGCCCGCCCGATCGCGGTGCTCGACTCGCTGCGCTTCGGCGAGCCCACCGCGGGCGCCTCGGCGGCCGCCGACGGCGGTGCCCGGGCGCGCTATCTACTCGACGGCGCCGTCTCCGGCATCGCCCACTACGGCAACTCGATCGGCGTGCCGACGGTCGGCGGCGAGGTCTACTTCGAGGGTCCCTATGAGCAGAACTGCCTCGTCAACGCGATGGCCCTCGGCCTCGCCCCGCGCGAGCGCCTCGTGCGCAGCGCCGCCGCCGGCCCGGGCAACCTGCTCGTCCTGTTCGGTGCCTCGACCGGCCGCGACGGGATCGGAGGGGCCTCGGTGCTTGCATCCGCGGAGCTCGGGGGAGACGGGGACGGTTCGGCCGACAAGCGCCCGACTGTCCAGGTGGGCGACCCGTTCGAGGAGAAGAAGCTGCTCGAGTGCTCGCTGGAGCTGCTGGAGTCGGGTCTGATCGTCTCGCTGCAGGATCTCGGGGCCGCCGGTCTCACCTCCTCGGCGTCGGAGATGGCCTCCAAGGGCGAGGTCGGAATCGACATCGACATCGACAGGGTCGCCCTGCGCGAGCCTGGCATGGAGCCGTTCGAGATCATGGTCAGCGAGTCCCAGGAGCGGATGCTGTGCGTCGTCGAGCCCGCCGATCTGGAGGCGGTCCTGCGTCTGTGCGAGAAGTGGGAGGTCGGCGGGGCGGCGATCGGCGTCGTCACCGAGAGCCGCCGCATGCGCGTGCTCAAGGGCGGCGAGGTCGTCGGCGACATGCCCGTCCAGGCGCTTGTCGATGACTGTCCGCTGTATGACCTTGACCCGCGCAAGCCTTCCGAGCCGGTCTATCCGCCGTCCCCCCGCGTGCTGGACGCGGACGTGACCTCGACCGCGGCGCTGCTGGCTCTGCTCGCGTCGGCCAACATCGCCTCGCGACGGCCGCTGTTCGAGCAGTACGACTCGATCGTCCAGTCACGTACCGTGCGCCGTCCAGAGCAGGCGGACGCCGCCGTGCTTGCGCTCCCCGACGGCAGCGCCCTGGCGGTCAGCATCGACTGCAACGGGCGGCGGGTCGCCGCCGATCCATTCAGGGGAGCGCTCGAGGCGGTACTCGAGTGCGCCGCCAACCTGGCCTGCGTCGGGGCAGAGCCGCTCGGGACGACCAACAACCTCAACTTCGGCAATCCCGAGAAGCCTCACATCGCGTGGCAGCTCACCGAGGCGGTGCGCGGACTCGGCGAGGGCTGTCGCGCCCTCGACGCGCCGATCGTCGGCGGCAACGTATCGCTGTACAACGAGGGCGCGACCGGGCCGATCTATCCGACCCCGGTGGTGGGCATGGTCGGTCGGCTGCCCGACGCCCGCCGGGCGGGGCGCCTCGGGTTCGCCCGCGAGGGCGATCAGGTGGCGCTCGTCGGCCCGTTCGCCCCGTCCCTGGCGGCGAGCGAGCTGC
>DAIRTT010000100.1:9446-9997 GCA_036803745.1 Solirubrobacteraceae bacterium
GCGGAGCTCGATGTGGCGGCGGTGCGGGCGGCCCAGGCCGCCGTGCGCGAGGCCGTTCGCGTGGGCGCTGTGGCCAGCGCCCACGACATCGCCGAGGGCGGTATCGCGGTGGCGCTCGCGGAGTGCTGCCTCGCCGGCGGCCTCGGCGCGCGCATCGAGACAGACGAGCTGCCGGCGGGCCTCGACGGGCTGTTCGGCGAGGGCGGCGGCGGCTTCGTGCTGAGCGGCGCCGTCGAGGCATTGGGAGCTCTTGCCGAGGCGAGCGACGTCCGTGTCCTGGGCACGGTCGGCGGCGATCGCCTGGTGATCACCGATCGCAGCGAGGGCGCCGAGGCGCAGCTCTCGGTGTCGCTCGAGGAGATGGCCCGAGCACACGGAGGCCTGGCGGAGCTGTTCCCATGATTCGGCGCACGGCGGCCTTGAAAGGCGCCATGCCCACCCTGCTAGCTTGTACTTCTAATGCGTGAGGGACCGCGCGACGAGTGCGGAGTTTTCGGACTGTATGCGCCCGGTCACGAGGTGTCGCGTCTGTCGTACTTCGCCCTCTACGC
>DAIRTT010000101.1:0-9914 GCA_036803745.1 Solirubrobacteraceae bacterium
GGGCGTCGGTGGCCTTGCTCTTCTGGCTGAGGAACGAGGGGATGGCGATCGCGGCCAGGATGCCGATGATCAGGATTACTACGAGCAGCTCGATGAGCGTAAAGCCGCGCTGGTCTATCAGGAGCCGCCGAGGAGCCGTCATACGGGCTCTATCGACACCGCGGGCCTGTCCCTTGAGAGCGGGCGGGGCATAGCTCGGGAAAGCAACGCCGTCGCGTATGAGCATCTCGACCGGTGCGGTTTCGGCGCCCTGCTCGACGCGACGATCATCAGCGCCGACAGCTTGGAGACACTCGAGAAGATCCACGGCGGCCCGGCCATGCTCAGCCGTGGCGGCGGCGAGCCCGTCACGGTGCCGGGTGTCGAGGTGGGACTAGAGACAGAAACAGTGCTTGCCTACTGCCCGTCGCGGTGCGAGGTTGGGGCGAGTGGTCAACGCGGCGATCAGGGCGGAGCGATTGCGGCAGGGGCTCTCTCGGGCGGAGCTCGCGCGCCGAAGCGGGCTGCACGCGGGCACCGTTGGCGGGATCGAGCGCGGGACGCGCCGGATGACGCTCGACACGCTCGCCGCCGAGCTGGCCGCGCACCGGGACCGCACATGCGGGGAAGGGGATAGGCTCGTGTTCGGCGTGACGGCCACGAAACCGTTTACGCCGGAATCGGTGCGTAGGCGCTCTCTCGCCGCGTGGGAGGCCGAGAACGCTCGACGGGCTCCGGGACGCCGAGAACCCTGCTGACGTGGCCCTCCTGAGCCCGATCAGCCTGCATGAGGCGCGGCACGTCTGCGCGTCCGTGCTGATCGCCGCCGGGGTCAACGCGAAGGCGCTCAGCGTCATCATGGGGCATTCCACAATCGCGATGACGTTCGACACTTACGGGCACCTGATGCCCGGCGGGCTGGACGAGGCGGCGGCGGCTACGAACGCCTACCTTGCGCGGCTCACCGACGGGCCGACGCTGCGGCTCGTGGCGTGAGGTTCCCCGGGTGCCAACGGAGTGCCAGTCGTGCCCCGGGCTTACCGGATTCCAGCGGACTCCACGGGATTGACGGATCGGCCGGAATCCCTGCGCTAGAGCCGTATTTGGCTCTGTAGAGCGGATGGCTCTGCAAGCCGCAGGGTTTTCGTGTTTCCAGGCCGGTGTGCGCCAGTAGATGCGCCAGTCCGCACGCGGGAATGCGTTCAGCGCCGCGGACCGCGACCGGCCGGATGACTTCGCTGTCGCCGCTGGGGCGAGCAGCAAGAGCATCGACTACCGCCGATCTGAGGGCCTCCGAGGTCCACGGGGAGCTCCAGCCCGAGGCCTGGCTAGCATGACGATCTCGTGGCCCCCCCGTAAGCGCAACCAGCCGGGCGGACGAAGCCGTCGCGGTGCTGATCCAAACGATGCGACGGGACGTCGCCGCCGCACCGGCGATCTACCGACCCGGCGACTTCTGGGATGAACTGATCGCGGCGAATCTGGCGATGCTCGAAACGGACGGCATCGCAAACTTCAAGCGGACGGTCTCGAACAACTACTACAACTGGCTCGTAACATCACTCCGCGATCCACAGATGCAACGCGCCATCCGGCGCTGGCTGGAGCGACCCTCGCTCGCGCCGCTGCTCAACACCCTGGGAGAGCGCCCGCAAGGCCTCCGGACGACTGATCGGCAGCAGTCCTATTCGCTTTCCAGAGCGGCAAGCTGGCGCTACAAGTTCTTTGTCGGAGAGGCCTGGGAGACGGCCCGCCAGCACGACTCGTGGGGCTTGACCGAGCGCCTGTCGGAGCCCGATGTCGGCAACCCGATACACATTCGGCACCGCGGGCGCTCAATCTCGCAGGATCTCGCGAACAGCATCATTGAGTTTCTGTATGTGGCCCGATCCGGAGTAGTCCGCGACGGTTGTCGCGTCGCGGAGATTGGAGCCGGGTACGGGCGCCTAGCGCATGTCTTTTCCGAGGCGTGCCCGGTGAGCTATTGCATCTTCGATATCCCCCCGGCGTTGGCGGTCGCTCAGTGGTACCTGACAGCCGTTCTCGGCGCTGAGCGAATTGTTCCCTACGCGGCGGGCGACGACTTTGGAGCCGTAGAGCCGCAGCTGAAACCGGGAACGGTCGCGTTCTTCACACCCAATCAGCTCGAGATGTTTCCCGACAGCTGGTTCGACTGCACCCAGACCATCAGCACCTTGCCTGAGATGCCAGCCGATCAATCCAAGCACTACCTCGGCCTCATGGCATCCAAGTCACGCCAGGCTCTCTTTCTGAAGCAATGGAAGCAATGGCGTAATCCGGCCGATAACGTAGAACTGACGGAGCAACACTACGCTCTGCCGGACCCTTGGCGCCTTGTCCAGCGGCGCGGCGATCCGATACAACCGGCGTTTTTCAACCAGCTCTGGACCCGCCAATAGCTGGTCTTACGGCCGCGAGCGAGACGTTGCGTTCGCCGCGCTCGCCTGTCGGCCGGAGGCGGCTCCGACGCGGCTTGCTCGAAGAGCCGGTCCTGGACTGCCGACCAGTACCGCTCGAGCGCCTTCGCCACGTCCGCGACGTTCGCAGAGATCGACCGCAGACCGTCTGAGTTCCCTCGTCAAATGACGTTCGACACTTACGGGCACCTGATGCCCGGCGGGCTGGACGAGGCGGCGGCGGCGAACGACTATGTGGCTAGCTGCACGCTGATCCGGTCGGCGCCGCGGCCGGGGCCTACGGTCGCGGTCTCAACGGTCGCCCGGATCAGGGACCGCTGCTCATCCATCGTGAGGAGGTCCCAGTCACGAGACGCGTTCACGCTGATCGCTGGGCCCGACGAGGCAAACTTGTCCGCACGTGCGCCGGCATCGTCTACGGCGGCTCTCAGTTCGCCCAGGCGTTCGCGGGCGGACTCAATATCGCCTAGGCCGTCGAAGGCCCGCACGGCGGCGTCTAGCGCGCCCTGGGCGGACGCGAGGTCGCTCTCGGCTCGGCGGGCGCCGTCGGCAGCGGATGCCCTGCCCTCGATGTCCGCGAGCGCAGAGTGAACGTGCTTGACCACCACGTCCTCCGCGATGTCGGCCGAGATGGTCATGTGGTTGGCGCAGTCGCTTGTGCTCCCGCACCGGTAGACCCGGTAATCGTGCTGCCTGGGGAGCGTCATCGCGCTAAGCCGACCGCCGCACGAGCCGCAGCGCAGCACGCCGAGGCGGGCGAGTAGGAAGTCCGACTTTGCCTTGCGGCCGCGCGGGATCTTGCGCCGCTGTACTCGCTCCCACAGCTCGCGGTCGATGATCGGCTCGCAGGCGGTGAGGTTGACCAGTTTTCCGAAGTAGAGCTCTCCGAGATAGATCCGGTTCGCGAGCATGACCTGTACGCCGCGGTGGGAGCGCTCTACGCCGCGGGATTTGAGCATGTCCCGTATCCGCGCGATGGGCTCGCCAGCATCCCGCATCGTGAATGCCTCTTGCACGATCGGGATCTCGGCCGGGTTTGGGCTCAGGGTGCCGTTGTCGCGGTTGTAGCCGAGTGGAACGCGAGCCCACGGTGTCGCACCGCGCGCGACCGCGCGGGCCTGCGCCCCGGCGGTCCGTTCGGTCGTGGTGCGCCGCTGATACTCGTTGACCGCGCCGAGTAGCGTCCCGGAAAGCCATTGGCCGGCGCTGCCGTTCGTGACCTGCCCAACATCGACGGCGAGAACCTGCCCGCCGGCTGCCTCGACTCGCTCGATCAGCTCGCCCTGCACTTTCAGGCTGCGGCAGAGCCGGTCGAAGTAGGCGGCGACAAGCACCTGGGCGTCGCCAGCCTCGATGCGCTCCACGGCCGTCCGCAGGCCGTCTCGAATCGCTAGGGGAGCGCCACCGCTGACGTCCAGCTCAGGGATGACGTCCAATAGCTCGAGGCCGCCGCGCTCGCACTCGGCTTCGATGCGTGCCCGCTGCTCGCCGGGACTCGCGAAACTCTCACCCTCGCGGCCGGATACGCGGGACACGCGGACTATGCCGATCGCCCGGCGCTGTCTGCCATTCTTCGGTACTGCCATGTCGCCCCCCTCGGTTCCCTCTATGCATAAAAGCTATCACCTGACGACCTTCGGCTGCCAGATGAACGAGCACGACTCCGAGCGCATGAAGGGCATGCTCGAGTCGCTCGGCTACGCAGAGGCGAGGAAACGTGCCGAGGCCGACCTGATCCTGTTCAACACGTGCTCGATCCGTGAGACGGCCGACAGCCGCTTCATCGCCCATCTCGGCGAGGCCAAGCGCCTCAAGCGCGAGATGCCCGAGCGGGTCATCGGCGTCGGGGGCTGCTGGGCGCAGTCGCTCAAGGACGAGGTGTTCGAGCGCTTCCCGTTCGTCGACGTCGCGTTCGGACCGGGGCAGGTCCACCGGCTGGCCGAATTTCTGACGAGTGACTCGCTGAGCGCACAGGGCTATTTCGAGTTCGAGGGCTTCACCGGGCACCTGCCGGCCCGTCGTGAGCGCCCCTTCCAGGGGTGGCTGCAGATCAGCGTCGGATGCAATTGCGCCTGCTCCTACTGCATCGTGCCCTCGACCCGCGGACGCGAGGTCAGCCGCCCGCTCGAGGAGCTCGTGGCCGAGGCGGAGGCGATGGCGGGCGACGGTGTTCGCGAGGTGACCCTGCTCGGACAGAACGTGAACTCCTATGGGCGCGACCTCGGAACCTCGGCGGCCGGCCGGGCGAGCTTCGCCGAGCTGCTGCAGCGGGTCGATGCCCTCGACGGCATCGACCGCATCCGCTACACGAGCCCGCACCCGAAGGACATGCGCGAGGACGTGATTCGCGCCCATGCCGAGCTGGCGAGTGTCTGCGAGCACATCCACCTGCCGCTGCAGTCGGGCTCGAGCCGGATCCTCAAGGCCATGCGCCGAACCTACGACCGCGGCCGCTACCTCGACCGGGTGGCGTTGATCCGCGAGCACGTCCCCGACGTGGCGCTCAGCACCGACATCATCGTCGGATTCCCCGGCGAGACCGAGGAGGATTTCCGTGAGACGCTCGAGGTCGCCTCAGAGGTCGTCTACGACAGTGCCTTCACGTTCATCTTCTCGCCCCGGCGCGGCACCTCGGCGGCCGAGATCAGCGACGGCGTGGTTGCCCACCCGGTCAAGGTGGAGCGCATGCAGCGGCTGCTCGAGGTGGTCCAGGACGGCGCGCGCCGGCGCGCCCAGCGGTTCGTCGGGCGCACGCTGGAGGTGCTCGTGGAAGGCCCATCGCGGACCGACCCTCAGCGACTGCGCGGGCGCACCCGTCACAACAAGGTCGTCAACTTCGCGGGCCTGGCCGCACCCGGGGAGCTGACCCACGTGGAGATCGACGCCGCGACCAGCCAGACGCTCTCCGGCGAGGAACGCCTGCTCGCCAGGGCGGCCCTCTGACATGCGCATCCGCGCGGCCGTCCTGGAGGAGTTCGCCAAGCCACTGGTCGTGCGCGAGGTCGAGCTGGCCGAGCCCGGGCCGGGCGAGGTGCTCGTGCGGCTCGCCGCCTGCGGTGTGTGCCACACCGACCTGTACACCGCCTCGGGGGTCGACCCATCGGGCTACGCCCCGACGGTCCTCGGCCACGAGGGCGCCGGGGTCGTCGAGCGCTGCGGCGAGGGCGTCACGCTCCTGGGCGAGGGCGACCACGTGGTCACGCTGTTCTCACCCCAATGCGGCGAGTGCATTCACTGCGTCAGCCCGCTCACCAACCTGTGCCTGGCGATCCGCGAGCAGCAGAATCTCGGCCACCTGCCCGACGGCACAACCCGCCTGTCGCTGGACGGTGAGCCCCTGCGCCACTTCATGGGCACCTCGACGTTCGCCGAGTACACGGTGATGCCCGAGATCGCGCTCGCCAAGATCGACCCTGAGGCGCCGCTCGACCGCGCATGTCTGTTCGCCTGCGGTCTCTCGACCGGCCTCGGCGCGGCGATGAGGACCGCTGCGGTCCGCGAGGGCTCGACGTGCGTGATCTTCGGTGCCGGCATGGTCGGCCTCGGCGCGGTCGCCGGTGCGCGGCTGCAGGGAGCAGGGCGGATCATCTGCGTCGACATGGCGCCCGAGCGCCTCGAGCTCGCGCGGGGCCAGGGCGCGACCGACATCATGCTCGGGGGACCCGAGGCGGTCGAGTCGATCCTCGAGATGACCGACGGCTTCGGCGCCGACTACACGTTCGAGGCGACCGGCAACGTGGCGGTCATGCGCCAGGCGGTCGAGGCCGCGCGCATGGGGTGGGGACTGTGCACAGTCTGCGGCGTGGCCGGCCGGGGCGAGACCCTCGATGTCATTCCGCGCTTGCTGATCACGGGTCGACGTGTGTGCGGCTCGTCCTTCGGCGGTCTGAAGGGCCGCGAGGACGTACCCAAGCTGATAGACCGCTACATGGCCGGCGATATCGACGTCGACCCGTTCATCTCACACCGCCTGGCGCTCGATCAGGTCAACGAGGGCTTCGCGCTGATGGAGGCCCAGGACGGTATCCGCAGCGTGCTCGAGCTCTAGGCTCGCGCCAGGGCGATCACGCCGACGGGCTCGGCCAGCCTGACGAGGTTGCGCCCGGAGTGCTTGGCGGAGTACAGCGCCACGTCGGCCTCGGCGAACACCGACGCGTAGTCGAAGCGTTCCTCACGCCCGGAGGCGGCCACGCCGAGGCTGAGCGTGACCTGCACGCCGCCACCCACCGGCTCGGCGCCGACGCCCTCCCGCAGACGCTCGGCCAGCTCTGCCGTCCGCTCGATGTCTGACCCGGGCACGAGGATCAGGAACTCCTCACCGCCGAGCCGATATGCAAGATCGAACGCGCGCAGCTGCTTGCGAAGCAGGTAGGCGACGTCGCGCAGGACCGCGTCGCCGGTGCTGTGGCCGTGGGTGTCGTTGACGTGCTTGAAGTGGTCGAGATCGGCCACGATCACGCCGACCGGCTCGCCGGTGATGGCGGACTGCTGGGAGAGCTCGTGGACGCGCACACCAAGGGCCTTGCGGTTGAGCATCCCCGTCAGCGGGTCGATCACGGCGTCGCTGCGGTGCTGGATATCCGAGCGCATCAGCGGCATCGAGAGGACGGCCACGCACACGATCAGCGCGAGCGGCGCGGTCACCAGCTCGGGGTTGGCGATGACGGCGTGGGCGTCCACGCCGAACCCGACCGCGAGCACGAGAGCGGAGGCGATAGCGACGCCGGCGGCCACGCCGCGTATCGAGAACCTCGAGCTGAGAGTGATGACGGGGATTGCGAGCCAGGACAGGGCGGCCACGCGCGGACCGCCGAGCAGAGCCACGGCTCCGGCGATGGCCATCTGGCTGCCGACCCAGGCGCCGAACAGGACGTACTCGGGCCGTGCGACACGCCGCAGCAGCCTGTCGGCCACGGCGAACAGCAGCGAGGCCGGGATCAGGAACAGCAGCGGCCACCAGCCCAGCCAGGGCGCGACGGCCGCGATCGCGATCGCTAGGATCGCGAACGCCCGCCGCCGGGCGGGCACGACGCGCTCCTCCATGTCGAGCATGCGTTCACGGTCGAAGTCATCCCGGCACAGCCACGATGACTGGGACGATCTGCGTGCGCCTGAGTCTGAGGCCTCGGTTCGCATACCACGTACCCGCTCGACCCGCGGGAGGGGGTGGATGACCGCCGCTCGAGCACTTGGACATACGTTCAACAGGGCGGAATTCGGACCCCGCCATGCCGGCACGGGACAAATGCGCGGCCAGCCAGAGGATTCCGTATATCCGACGGCGTCGGTCTGACTGCACGGTGTGAAAGGTCTCCGGCCTGCGCTGTCAGGGCGCACCGGCCACTGATCGGGCTCCAGGGATCGCACGTCAGAGGGGCCGCCACCGCGACGGCCCCTCTGAAAGCCTCACGCCCCCGGGGGGCGTGGCGTCACTGGTAGGTGACGGCCGGGCCGGCGCCCTGGTAGGCGGCTCCCGGGCTCGAGCCGGAGGGCGGCCCTTGGTAGGAGCCCCCGCTGGCACCGGAGCCCATGTGCGGGCAGGGGACTTTGCCCTTGCTGCCTTCTTTCTGCTTCGTGCCCTTTTCCGGGGTCGACGGCGTCGTCGACTTGGAGGTGCCCGTCGTCGTCGTCGGAGTGCTCTGGGTGCTCGCACCCGATGAGGCCGCTCCGTCGGTCGTCGTGGTGCTCGTGCCGGGAGCCGCGGACGCGCCGGCGATGCCGGCGGCTGCACCACCGGCTGCGAGCGCTCCCGCGACCATCGTGGCGCCGAGCAGTCTGGATATCTGCATGGGCTAGGACCTCCTGTGGATGGCTTGGCGCATCTGTGAGGAGCATCGTGGCGCGCGGGTCTAAGCCGGGCAGCACGCGGCCGTAGGCGTTGTATAAGAGGGCACCCGGCGGTCCCGGGGGGATGTCTGCTCGGTATGCGAACATACGTTCGTGCGCTGGAGCAATCTCACTGTCGAGGAGCAGCAGGGGCAGCGCCTGCCCGGGTACCGGGAGCCGGCCGTCGTGCGCACCTTCGACGCCCCCGAGGCGCTCGACATCCGCTTCTATGAGGTGCAGGCAAAGTCGGCACTCAACCGGGTGCCCGAGAGCTCACGGATGCCGTTTCGCTGGACGGTCAACCCGTACCGGGGCTGCACGCATGCCTGTACGTACTGCTTCGCGCGGCCGACTCACAAGTACCTGGACTTCGACGCGGGGCGCGACTTCGAGCGCGAGATCGTCGTCAAGGTCAACGCGCCGGAGGTCCTGAGGGCTGAGCTCGCGCGACCCTCGTGGCGCGGCGAGCACGTGGCGCTTGGGACGAACACGGATCCCTACCAGTGGGTCGAGGGGCGTTACAGGCTCACGCGGGGGATTCTCGAGGCGCTGCGCGACGCGGCCAACCCGTGCTCCATCCTGACCAAGTCCCCGCTGCTGCTGCGCGACCTGCCGGTGATGCTCGAGATAGCAGAGCGGGCGAGCTTCAGCGCCTGCCTGTCGATTCCGACGCTCGACGAGAAGGCCTGGCGCGCGACCGAGCCGCACACACCGAGCCCCCGGGCGCGTCTGGAGGCGCTCGCCGAGCTCAACCGGGCCGGGATACCGACAGGCATTCTGATCGCGCCGCTGATGCCGGGCATCAACGACGCGCCCGAGCAGGTCGAGCGGCTGTTGGAGCTGGCAACCGAGGCGGGCGCGACGAGCATCGGCGGTGTCGCGCTGCACCTCCGCGGCGACGTACGCCGCGTCTTCATGGGCTGGCTGCGCTCACAGCGCCCCGACCTCGTGCCGCGCTACGAGAAGCTCTACCGCCGCGGTGCCTACGCGCCGGTCGATGAACGCAGACGGCTTGCACGCATGGTTCGTCGCGGCGGCGGCCGGGGCTCGTTCAGATCGATGGGCGATGTGGCGCCACCGTTGCCGCCTGGGCGACGACCGGCCTCACACGTCCAAGAGGCGCTGTTCTAGGGGGCGAGGCGGCTGGGCCGAAGACGATGTTCGGGGACTAGCGCTTGTCGCGCTGGCCCGCTTGCATCTGGCGGGTGATGTCCTCAGAGCCGAGGCGGCGAGCCATCTTTGCGGCCAGCTCGGGGGCGACGCTCGCGAGCACCGTGCTCGCACGCAGGGGGAAAGGCGCGACGTCGATCTCGGCGCGGTTGCGCTCGATCGCAACGACGCACGCGTCAGCGACGTTCTGCGGGGTGCGGGTGCCGATACCCGGAGGCAGCTTGACGTTGGCGTCGGCGAACATGCCGGCGTCGCGGATGAAGCCCGGAAAGACAGCCGAGACGCCGACGCCGCTGGGGCGCAGGTCGGCGCGCAGCGCGGAGGCGAAGCCCCGCAGCCCGTACTTGGAGGCGTTGTAGAGCGCCGTTCCGAGCGTCGCGGCCTTGCCCGACAGCGAGGACATGAAGAGCAGGTGCCCGCTGCCGCGCTCGATCATCGCCGGTGCGAGGGCGTGCGCCAGGACGATCGGGGCGCGCAGGTTGACCTCGAGCGCACGGTCGA
>DAIRTT010000102.1:0-9828 GCA_036803745.1 Solirubrobacteraceae bacterium
CGACCTCAAGGGCCCCGCGCGCCCGCGTCAGGTCGAGACCTACGCCCCGCCCACCCCCAGGGTCTCGCGTCAGGCCAAGGCCAAGGCGCTGACGCAGGTTGCCGCGCTCGGTCTGCCATTCCATGCGCGACGCCCCGCGCGCGCGGCAACGCTCGAGGGCGGCCTCGAGCAAACCGTCGGCGAGCCCCCTGCCCCGTGCGTCAGGGACCACATAGAGGTCGTTCATGATCCCGATCCGGCTCGCCTCCGTCGTGTCCCAGCTCCAGAACACGGTCGCGAAGCCGACCGCCGCACCCCCGTCGTCCCGGGCGATGAGCTGCTCACCCTCGAGCTGCGGGTCCGCCACCAGGGTCCGGCACATCTCCAGCAGGCCGCGATCGCTCGGCGCACACGAATAGAAATCGCAGTAGGCGCGCATCAGGGGCAGGAGCTCGTCGAGGTCCGCCTCAGCGACGAGCGCGATCGCGTGGTCGGCGGCGGAGCTCGGGCTCACCTTGGGGGTCGCTGACGGCTCATCGCCTGATCGTGGCCCGGTCGTGGTTATCAATCCCAGGGAGGGCTAGAGCTGTGTCGTGTCCGTCGCCAGCCCCAGCAGCAGGCGGCCGCTGAGCTCCCAAGTCGGCGGCGCGATCATCATGTGCTGAGTCGCGACGTGGATGTCGCGCAGCCGCCGCTGCAGCCTGCTCGAGTCATAGATCGAGCTGCCGCCACCGGCGTGGTACATCGCGGTCACGGCCGCGGCCGCTGTCTCGGTGGTGTGAGTGGCGGCCAGACGCAGGGCCAAGCGCTCGGCGACAGGCATCGCGCCACCCGCCTCTGCGGCCTCCATCGCGTCCCTCGCGGCTTCGAGCATCAATGCGCGAGCCGCCCGGAGGTTGGCCTCGGCGCGCGCGACCTCGGCCTGGAGGACCGGTCGCTGCGCGAGGGGCTTGGAACTCGCCGCCGGTGTCTTGCCCGCGGCCAGCTCCACGAGGTCGTCGATCGCGCCGCGGGCGATGCCGAGCGCGACCGCCGCGATCCCGACGGCCAGCAGGCCGAACAGGGGAAACGCATACAGCGGACGGTCCACGACCGGGCGGTCAGTGAAGAGCGAGACTCCAAGCTCCAACGGCACGAGCTCGTCGCGTACCTCCATGTCGTGGCTCCCAGTGCCCCTGAGGCCCGACACGGACCAGGTGTCGATCACCTCGACGCTCTCGCGCGGCATCAGCATCAGGCGCACGTCGGGCCCCCCTCCCTCCAGAAGCTCGGGCTGCTCGCCGTCATGGACGACGCAGCCGCCCATGACCCAGTCGCAGTGCTGCACCCCGCTCACGAATGACCATCGGCCGCTGACCAGGAAGCCGTCCGCGCGCCGCTCGGCGCGTCCCCACGGTGCGAACACTCCGCCGGTCACGCAACGTCCACCCTCGTAGATCTGAGCCCCGCGCTCGGCGGGAAGGTAGGCGCCCAACAGGCTGCTCGTCGAGGCGATCATCGCGCACCATGCGCTCGCCCCGTCGGCGCGAGCCAGCTCGGCGATCGCCTCGATCATGTCGGCCGGCTCTGCCTCCATGCCGCCGAGCGACGCGGGGAGGCACATGTTCATCAGGCCGCCGTCGACCAGCTCGCCCAGCAGCCCGCCCGGGAGCGAGCGGTCGCGCTCGATCGCCTCGGACTCTGCGAGGGCCAGCGGGGCGATCCGCCGGGCCGCCTCCAGCGCCGGCCCGGCCGTGTTCACAACTGCTCCAACGCGAGCCCGAAGGGGCTCCCCTCGGAGTCCTTGCAGATCGCCCACCGCTCACCGGGGTGAACGACCACGCCGCCCAGTTCGACGACCCGACGCAGGGTGCCCTTGAGATCGCGGACCGTGAAGTAGGGCAACGAAAAGGAGTCACCCGGGCCGCGGCCGCGCGGATGCACGCCGACCGCCGGAGACGAGTCTGAGCTAGCGCTCTCGACCCCCTCCCCCTGGCCCTCCGGGCGCTCCCGGAGCTCGACGCCCAGTAGACCCGACCAGAAGCGCTCTGCACGCTCGGCGTCGTCGGCGGGGAACTCGATGAGCGATAGCCGCGGGGGTGTCACGCCCGAGACGATAGGCGCTCGCGCGGTCTCATGAGGCGGGCGAGGTCCCTACCGACGGGATGTAGCCGAGCAGCGCGAAGTCGGCGAGCGCGCCGTCGACCCCGGCCTCGGCACGCGCCACCTGTGCTCCGGCGGCCTGCGGCTGCGCGGCGGCGGCCGCGAGCGCCACATAGGCGTCGCGTGCGGAGCGGACCGACGCCGCAAGCGTCGCCTGGGCCGAGGCCGCGGCGAGCGGCGGTTCGATCTCTGCGATCCTGGCCGCGGCTCCGGCGAAGCTGCTCGAGAGAGCGGCCGCACTCGTTGCGAGCGCCGCCGCCGTCGTCTCTCCGCGGATCTCCCTGCGGAGTTGGAGCCTTCGCTGGTCGAGGCCGCTCATGAGCGCGCCGAGCTCGTGCGCGTAGCCCGCGTCGGGGCTGAGGTCGTACTGCGCCTGACCTACCAGCGAGACACGCGCGACGATCCGCTCGCATTCGTGCAGCACCGGCGCGGCCATCGAGGGCGCGAGGCAGCCGAGCACCAGGGGGCCGGCGCCCGGGTTGGGAACGACATAGAGGACCACGCTCGCGATCTCTCCCGGAATGCTCGCTTCTGAATAGCGGTAGGCCTGGCCCCCGAGGAGGTCGACCACCTCGGTGCGGGGCGGGCGGCCGAGACGGGCGAGCAGCGTGTCAGGCAGGGGCGCCGATTCGCCGCCGGGGAGGCGCCCGATGACGAGGCTGCCCCCGCTCGAGTCGCCGTGGGGAGCGAGCGTCGCGGCGTCGGCGAGCGCCAGCCCTGGGATCGACGGCGCCGGCGAGGCGCTGCTCCACCCGGCGGGATATTCGACGAGGACGCTGCCGACCGAGATCAGGCGCGCGCTGCCCGCTGCCGCCGGGGGGGTGGGCGAGGCGACTCGATGGTGGCCTGCGAGGTAGCCGAGGACCGCGACCGCGGCCAGGAACGGCGCGACGATCATCGGGATGGTTGGCAGCGGTCTGACCATCGCCTATTCGGAGGTGTCGAACGACTTCCCGGTACCCGACCCAGAGGACCCGTGTCCGGTGCTCGCGGGCGTGACGCGGGTGGGCGCGCGCGAGGCGGCCGGTGCCGGCTTGATGGCGGGTGTGGGAGCGGGCGTCGGCGCGGGCCTGGTCGGGGCGACGGGTGCGCGGACGATCTGTGGCGTGGCAGGGGTGCGGCTCGCCGGCGGCGTGGCCGCGACGGGCGGGCCAGCCACCGCTGCTGCGCGGGCGATCCCACTCGCCGGGCTCGCCGTGGCCGGCACCGGTGTCCGATGCGGCGTCGGCGCGACGGCGATCGCGATCGGCGGAGCGCCACCGAGCCGCAGCGGTATCGAGGTCTCCGGCGAGGAGATGGGCAGTCCAGCGAGGGCTCCTTCCGACGGCGCGCCGCCGGGGCTGGCGGCGCGACCGATCGCGAAGAAGCACGCGAACACGGCGATCGCGAGGGCGAGCAGGAGCAACGTCTCGCGCGCGTCGAGCCAGCGTCGTCGTCCCGCCGACTCGACCCAGGTCCGCGATGTGCCCATGCTGCTCACGTCGAGGGGCACGGCATCGGTGTGACGGCGTCGGAGCTGAGGCACGTGTCCACTCGGACCGGCAGTCTCCCGCGCCTGACCGTGAAGCGGGTGTACTTGCCGATCTGCCCGGGACTCGACACCCGGATCTGCATCACGGCGCCCGCGCCCAGCAGACGCTGGAATCGCCGGAAGCCGATGACCACGCCCGAGTGCACCGTGCGGGCGCCGGCCCGCGCGAGGATCGACTGTGGCTTGGGCGGGCACCCGCGGCCGCGACAGCTCACCCTGACGGTCGATCCGACTGGGGTCTGGACGGAGAGGAGGCTGATCCGCGCCCCTCCGAAGCTCTCCGAGCCCGCAATCCGGACGATCGGGAACGGCTGAAGCAACGTCGCCGCCGCGTGCCGGACGACGATCGTTTCGCCGACGACGCTCGACTGACCGGCCGCATCGGTGACGCGGAGGCGGACCACGTGGGCGCCCACGGTCGTGAACTTGGTCACCATCGCCGGTCCTGCGGGGACGAAGGCGGCTTCAGTGTCCAGCGCCCAGGCGAACCCCGCCAACGGGCTCGAACCGGCGGTCGAGGTCGAGACAAGTGAGACGGCTTCACCGGCGCGGGGCGCCGCCGGAAACCAGCCGAAGTGCGCCGACGGCGGGGTCCCGCCGCCGAGAGCCGTGGCGGGCACCACGACCGTGAAGCGGACGGCCCCGCTCTCTCCGGTGTTTCCAACGTCGTCGCGCTGTTCGGCCCGCGCCGTGTACTGGCCGGGCGTGAGGCCGGCCACCGCCGCGCTCCAGGCCGCGCCCAACCGGGGCACCGTGATCGACGCAATCGGCGCCTGCCCTTCGATCGTTGCGCCGGCGTAGAGCTGCACGGTGACGTCGGGCAGATCGCCCGCGGCAGCGCCCGCCGCGCCGCTGAAGGCCTGGCTCGACGCAACCGTCGCGCTCCCGTCCGCCGGTGACTCGAGCGTCACCCCGGGCGCCGAGCCATCGACGGTGAACGTCGAGGTTTCACTCACACCCGGCTGGCCGGGGAGACTCGATGTCGCCTGCTCGGCCTGGACGGTGTAGGTGCCGTCGGGCAGCGGCGCGATCGGGCCCGTGCTCCACGTCGAGCCTTTGCGCCGGACTTCGATGCTCTCGAGCGGGCTGCCCGAGGTCGAGGTGCCCGCAAAGATGCGCAGCGACACCGAGGTGCCATCTTCGGCTTCGTTGCCGACGCTGCCGCTGAACGTCGGCGTCGCACCAGAGAACGGCACTCCCGCTCGCATCACGATGCCGCCGGTGCTCAGCGTGACGTTGGGCGCCGAGGTTTCCACGGTGAAGGTCGTCGTGGCGCGCCCCACGTTGCCGGCTTCGTCTTCCTGTTCGGCGAGCGCCGTGTAGATCCCGTCGGCCAGCGACGGCCCGCTCGCGCCGGTCGTCCATTTGCCGCCCGAGGAGGTCAGCTGAACGGTCTGTGCCGGGATTCCCGAGGTCGAGGTCCCGGCGAAGATCTTCAGCGTCACGGCGCTCCGATCGCCGCCCGCCGTGCCGGCCAGGCCCGCGATCACGGGCCGTGACACCTTCGGAACGGTGCCGTTGCCGGGTGTCGTGACGGAGACGGAGGGGGCGGTTCGGTCGATTGTGAACGTCTCCGGAGTGCTGAGCCCCTGGTTGCCGGCCGCGTCGCTCTGCAGCGCCTGCGCGGTGTAGACGCCGTCACCGAGCCCCGATGAGGGCGTGTAGCTCCATGCGCCGCTGGTGACCGGCACGCTGCCGGCGGAGGCCGGCGTGCCTTTGGCCGAGGTGCCGTGGAAGATGGCCACGGCCACGCTCCCCGCGTCGCCTTCGGCCTGTCCGGCGGTGCCCGTCAGTGTGGGCGTGGCGTCGCGTGTCGGCGAGGCGGGCTGATCGAGGCTCACGGCCGGCGCGCTCGTGTCGATCGTGAACGTGGCGGACTTGCTGCCAACGTTGCCGGCTTCATCGGACTGGACCACCTGCGCCGTGTAGGGCCCGTCGCTGAGAGGCGAGGGGACGGTGTAGGACCATGCGCCGCCTCCCGCCCACGGTTCGCCGCTCGCGACGACCTGTCCCGCGAGCGTTGTCCCTTCGTGGATGCTCACGACGACGTGTTGGGCGTCGCCTGCGGCCGTGCCGGCCGTGCCTTCGAGCTTGGGTGTGGAGTCCGAGGTCGGCGAGGTCGGCTGGCTGAGGGTTACCGCGGGCGCCACCGTGTCGATGGTGAACGTGACGGGTTCGCTCTTCCCCGGTGTGCCTTCTTCCGGCGTCTGTTCGGCGACCGCCGTGTACTGGCCCGATTCGAGCACGCCGCCGGTGGCGAACGCCCACCCGCCTTCGGAGGGCAGCACGGGCCCGCCCAGGCCGGCGAGCGCGAGCCCCTGATCGTTCGACCCTTCGTAGATCGTCACCGCCACGGGGTCGATCGAATCGCCGGTCGTGCCTTCAATCGCCGGGGCCGGGTCGTTGGTACTGCTTCCGGGGAGCGGGTGGGTGATCGCGAGCGTGGGCGTGTCCGCGAAGGCGCTCGTGGCGAGCGCCGAGGCGGACAGCGCTAGCGCACAGGTGAAGAGCGCGATCGCTCGCCGGGGATTCGTGCCAGCCATCATCGGATACGCCGCTCCAGACTTGTCAGCTACGGTCGAGGTCCGCTTCTCAGCGGCCGGCCCGACCCGCGTTCACGCCCCGTGCGGCCGCACCGACCGCTAATGATACGGAGATTTGGGGCGAAATTGTGAGCTCTTGGAAGGGTTTGCCCCGATCACGTCGACGGCGCCGGTCTCCTCCCGCTCTAGCGATCCGTTCCGGCTGGAGGAATCTTTCTCGCCCGCCTCGCTCATTCGCGCCGCCATCGCCTCGCCGGCCGACTCGAGCGGCTCGGTGCTGCGCAGGGCCCGCGCGAGCACGAATGCGCCCTCGAGCGCGCATAGCAGCGAGATCGCGAGCCCACGCGATCGGGCCTGCGGGACGCCCATCTCGGCGAGCCTGGCCGAGGCGCCGTCGATCCAGGCATCGAACACCTCCGCACACGCCCGGCGCATCGGCTCGCTCGTGCTCGAGACCTCGAGTGCGACGGTCGCGATCGGACAGGCATCGGCGTAGTCGGTGTCGCGCAGCGTCTGTGCGGCTCCGGCGAAGAAGGCTTGCGTTGCCTCGACAGGGTCCGCCCTGGCCGTGAAGAAGGCGTCGATGAGCTGGCCGTAGATTGCGCCCGAGTGGCGGATCACCTCCTCCCCGAGCTGCTCCTTGCCGCCCGGGAAGAAGTGGTAGATCGAGCCGAAGGGGGCGCTCGCCTCCTCCTCGTGCGAGGCGTTCGAGAACTACCCACCCGGTCTGCCGGGCAAGAACCTCCGCCTCGCCGCGCTCGCCCCGGGCGGGCTGTTCCTGGCGATGCACGCGATGAAGCTCGGGGCGATGCGCCGCTCGCCACTCGGGTTCGGCTGGATGGCCAAGCGCCGCTGCCGGATGACCTGGTGGACGGTTGGCTTGCCCCGCTGCAGCGCAGCCGGGCGATCCGCCGCGACCTGATCCGCTACGTGCGCGGCGCTCGCCGCTCCCAGATGCTCGAGGTCTGCGAGCGCCTGCGCCACTATGACCGCCCGACGCTCATCGTGTGGACGCCCGAGGATCGCGTTCAGCGGCCCGAGCACGGGCGCCGCTTCGCCGCGCTGATCCCCGAGGCCCGGCTCGTCGAGATCGCCGACAGCTACACGTTGATCATGCGGGACCAGCCGGCGGCGTTCGCGCAGGCGGTCCGGACGTTCGTGCTCGACTGCCAGGCGGCCGGTCCGCCGGCGGGCGCGACACCTTAGGCCCGCCGATCGCCGGCCGAGCCGGGCTCAACGGCGGCAGCTCGACCGCGAGCCGATCCGGGCGCCGCGCTCCGCACCCGCGACGGCGCGCAGATGGCGCCCCAGCGCTGTCGGGGCTACCGGACCTCCGGGCAGCTCGACGACGAATGCCGTGGTGCCGGCGAGCGCGTGGTTGGACCACGAGGTGGCCGTTCCGGGGAGGAAGGGGAGGCATGTCGCGCGCATGCCCGCGGTGTTCGCGTAGCGCCGTGCGATCCCCCGATCCCCGCCCGCCATGTCGATTAGATCCTCGTGCTGGTGGTACCAGATCGTCACGTCTGGCCTGACGCGGCGGATCAGGCTGGCCGCTGCTCGCGACTCGGGCTCCGACAGCGGACGCGGTCCTGAGTCATAGGTCGGATCAGAGCTCGCCTGCCAGCGATAGGGGAAGTTGCGGTTGAGGTCGACGCCGTGGGCGTTCTGGCGTGTGCCCGCCACAGAGCCGTCGGGATTCAGCTCGTCGATGAGCCAGAGCTGCACCCCGGGCGGCGGACGCCGGTGGGCGAGGGCGTCCACTATCCGCCGGCCCGCGCACTCGTCGCCGTGAATGCAGCCCACGACGAGCACTCGCCGTCGGGCACCCGCGGGGCCGATCACCCGCACTGTGATCTCTCGCCCGTCGACCGAGCGACCGACCAGCATCGTTCGGGTTGCACCGGCGCCGGCGGTTACCGCCGCGACAAGCGACGCCACCGCGATCGCGCCGAGCACCACCGGGCGGGTCCGACGGCTCGGTGGCGTGCCCCCTCCTCGCCGGCGCGCGGCGCTCAGCGCTCGGCGCTGTCGAGCTGGCTGGACTCGAACGGGAGGACGTCGATCAGGCCCGTCAGCTCGAACAGCCGCTGGACCGTTCGCGGTCCGGGGAGCATCGTGAACGTGCGGCCTTCCTTCCCGCAGCGGTCGCGGAGGTTCACGATGGCTCGCAGGCCCGTCGAGTCGACGAAGGAGAGCCCCCCGAGATCGAGGACCACGGCGCCGGTCTCCTCGGCGGCAACGACGCGCTCGGCGCTCTCCTCGAGCATCGAGGCCGAACTGATGTCAAGTTCTCCCTCGAGCGCCAGGATCGTGCGCTCGTCCTCGCGCCGCTCGGTCACGGCGAAGCCGGGAGGTGGCGAGGCGGCGCTCACACCCGCGATCATAGCTCCGCTTCCCGGCGTCTGGACCTGTGCCGACCTAGAGGAGCGAGCCGATCCCGTGGACCGCAGCGGTGCCGAGGACAATCTCGAGGATCACACCCGCAGCGCCGAGGAGCAGCGCGACGAGCACCACCAGGACGACGAAGAGGGTCGCGAAGCTCTTCTCGCCAAACAGCTCGATCAGGCTGCCGACGGTCTTGCGACCGTCGCCCGAGAGCCATCGCTCGAGCTGGTCGCTGACCTTCTCGGGGTCCTGGCACGGCTTACGCCGCGCCTGCGGCGAGCAAGGAGCCGACGCATCTGGTGCGCTTGGCATCTCAGGCGATGACGATAGCCGCGACTAATCGCCGCCCGAGGCGGCTGCGATCGTGGCCTGAGCAGCTGCGACGCGCGCGATCGGGACACGGTACGGCGAGCACGACACGTAGTCGATCCCCGAGTGGTGCAGGAAGTCGATCGAGTCGGGGTCGCCGGCGTGCTCGCCACAGACGCCCAACGTGAGGCCGGGCTTGGTTTTCCGCCCGAGCCATGCCCCCATTCGCACCATCTGCCCGACGCCAGGCGCATCGAGGGTCTCAAACGGCGAGCGGTCGAGGATCTTGACGTCGATGTAGCGGCCGATGATGCGGCGCTCGATGTCGTCGCGACTGAACCCCAGGGCGGTCTGGGTGAGGTCGTTGGTGCCGAAGGAGAAGAAGTCGGCGTCGCGCGCAATCTGATCCGCCTGGAAGCAGGCGCGGGGCAGCTCGATCATCGTGCCGATCAGGTAGTCGCTGTGCTCGTGCTCGGCGGCCACCCGCTCAATCAGCGTGCGCATCAGCTCGAGCTCGCGCTCGTAGGCGACGAGCGGCACCATCACCTCGATGCGCGAGCCGGCGACGCGGCTGGCGGCCGCGAACAGTGCTCGCGCTTGCATTTCATAGAGGGCGGGGAACAGGATCCCCAGGCGCACGCCGCGCGTGCCGAGCATCGGATTGGTCTCCTGCAGCTGCTCGACACGGGTGCGTTCGTGGCCCTCGGGCATCGCCGACGGGTGGGGCAGGAACTCGTGGAGGGGCGGATCGAGCAGGCGAACCGTCACCGGCCGGCCGTCGACCGTGGTGAGGATCCGCTCGAAGTCCGACTCCTGCAGCGGTCGCAGGCGCTCGATCGCGGCGGCTCTCTCGGCGTCGTCCTCGGCCATGATCACCGCCGCCATCAGCGGCTGGCGATCGCCGAGGAACATGTGCTCGGTGCGGCACAGGCCGATGCC
>DAIRTT010000103.1:0-9763 GCA_036803745.1 Solirubrobacteraceae bacterium
CGACACCATCCACGACTCGCACGAGCGTTCGAGCACCCCACGCTCGAAGGCCGCGAGCGCGTCGTGCTCGCGTCGGCCGCGGTCGTCGAGCTCGTGCCGGAATGCCGACTCGACGTTGTGGGCGTTGTAGTGGACGGGCCGGCGCGAGGCGAGTGCTGCGACCGCTGCCGCGGCGATCGGCCCGTCGGCTATCACCCGCCGCCTCCCCGGCGCATGCGCCAAACGACGAACGCGCCGGCGTAGGCGTTGGCGGCCGCGGCCGACAGCTCCGGGGAGATGCCGCGCGCGAAGCCCGGGGGCACGCCGCCGATCCGGGCGCGGGCGTACCCCAGCGCCCGGCGCAGCCGGCGTGAGGGCACCACTCCAATCAGCTCGATGCCGGGGATCGAGCTGAACGCCTCGTCGGGCTCATCGGCGCCGAAGCGCGCATAGAGGAGCGTCAGCCCGCCGTGGGCGGCGAGCGCCCGTGCGACCCCGTAGGTGCGTACCGCCTGCCCCGAGCCGAGGACGGGCGTGTGGGTGCCAATGAGGAGGTCCTTCACAGCGCCTCGATAGCCGCCGCGATCTCAGCCAGCCGCTCGTCCCACGAGTTGGCGGCCGCGGCCATCGAGCGCTCGACCCGGAGCTCGGGGGTGCCCTGGGCGAGCGCGGTGTCGAGCAGCGCGGCGATGCCCGCCGCGTCGGGCGCGCTGGCGACACCCGCTACGCCGGCGAGGGCTGGCAGCGGCGTCGAGACCACCGGCAGGCCGGCGGCGAGGTACTCGTAGACCTTCATCGGGAAGATGCTCTGGGTGAGCTGGTTGCGGGCGTAGGGGATCAGCCCGGCGTCCGCCCCGCGCAGGACGTCGGGGAGCTCGCCGTAGGATCGGGCGCCGAGCAGGTGGATGTTCGGCTCGGCCTGCAGGCTCGAGACATCGGTGCTCGGATCGCCCGGACCGATCGGCCCGACGAGGGCGAACGACCAGCGTGGGCGAAGGCGCGCGAGCTCGACGATCAGCGGCATGTCGAGCTTGATCGAGACGATCGCGCCGGTGAACACGATTCGGGGGGAGGCCAGCGCCGCGATCGCGGGGGCGACGGCGCCCGGCCGCAGCGCCCGGGAGAAGAGCTCGGTGTCGGCGACGTTGGGTGCGTCGAGCACGTTGGTGGAGACCCGCCGCAGGCGCTCGGCCAGCGCGGGCGCGCTGGCGAGCACGAGGTCCGCGCGCGCTGTAAAGCGGTTCTCGGCGGCACGGAAGCTCGACGTGTCGATGCGCTCCTGGGCGGCGATGTCGTCGACGCAGTGGTAGACGATCAGCGACGGCTCGAGCGCATCGATCAGCACCTCCGCCTGTGGCACGTAGGCCCACAGGATCGGCGCGCGCATGCCCAGCCTGCGCGCGGCGCGGCGGACCAGCCAGGGCAGCAGCCGCCCGTTGAGTGCCCTCGCGGTACGCGAGCCGTGCAGCGGCAGGACGAGGGGAGAGAGGACATGCAGGCCGTCCGCCTCCCGCGGGCCGGCGAGGCCTCTCCGCAGCCGCCGCCAGATGCGGGTGAGATCCCGACCGGCGATCTGCGGCCGGCGCAGCCCGAGCGACTCGACGAACAGGACGCGGTTCTCCTGCGCCAGCCGGGACATCAGATGATGCTGGTTGGTCCAAAGCTCGGTGTCCCAGTCGGCGAAGCCGACGCACACGATGTCGCGGCCGCGGAGGCCTCCTCGCTTGCTCATCGGCGCCATGATCCCAGGCCGGGAGACGGACGCGATTGCATCGGCTGTGGATCTGGGTACCCTCGCGTCAGTGATCGCAAGCGTTCAGACCGGCCCGCGCAGCGGTGCCTGGAGCCGCGCCCGCGACCAGCAGAGAACCGCGCGGCTGTTGTTCGACCGTGAGCTGACCCGCGGCGAGATCGCGCCCGAGGCGCTGCTGGACCCGGCCGTGCTCGCGACCACACGCGTCAGAGCGGTTCCTCCGCGCCCGCTGCGCATCGCCGCCCAAATCCGGCGCAAGCTGAGCGGCGGAGGCCTCCAGACCGAGATCCTGCGCCCACTCGTGGCCGCGCGGCGCGCCGTGCTCGGGCCCGCGTCGGCCTCCCCACCGCGCTTTCTCGTGCGTATCGACGAGTATCCCCACGCACGGGCGTGGGCCGAGCCCGAGCGGTTCGGCACTGTCGGGTTCAAGCGCTTCCACGAGATCATGGCCGGCGCAGGCGTCCCCTACCTGCTGGCGGTTCTCCCCCGAGTGAGCCGCGAGCCGTTGTCACTGGAGGAAACCGGCTGGCGCGCTCTGGAGGAGGGCGAGGTCGAGATCCTCCGGCGGATCGCCGGCGAGGGCGTCACAATGGCGCTGCACGGACGCGATCACCGGACGCGCTTTGCGAACCCGAGCAGACACTCCGAGCTGGGAGGGCTCTCTGCGGCGGCCACCGCCGAGCTGCTCGACTCGGCTCTTGCCGATCTCGCCGCACACGAGATCAGGCCCCGGGTGTTCGTGCCTCCCTATAACCGCTTCGACGCCGGCCAGTACGGCGCGCTTGCCGAGCGCTTCGCGATCGTCTGCGGCGGCCCCGAGTCGATCGGGACGATCGGACTCCACGGCACGCCGCAATGGCGGGGAGATGCCGTCTACCTTCCGGCGTATGAGCCGTTCTACGACCATGCCCGCGCTGTGCTGGGGCCGGCGGAGGAGGCGATCGAGCAGGAGACCGGGCTGTGGACTCCGATCGTCCTGCACTGGGGCTGGGAGCTGCAGGATGGGTGGCGCGATCTCGAACGCCTGGCGGAGCGGATCGCCGGGTATGCGGCGTCGTGGGAGGATTTCCTCGCTTCGGCCGACCGCAGCGCTCAGCCGCGATGAGCGCCGGCCTGCTCGAGGATCTTCGCGTACGGTTTCCGCGGGTCGCCATCGCCCATGACTGGCTGACGATTCCCGGAGGCTCCGAGCAGGTGCTGCTCGAGCTGCTCGAGATGTTCCCCGGCGCCGAGCTGTTCACGTCGGTCTATGACCCCGCCCCGTGGCCTGAGCAGATCACCGGGCGCGTCGTCCACAGCTCGCCGTTGAACCGGATCCCGGGCGCCGTGCGCCACTACCCCAAGCTGCTGCCGTTGATGAACGCAGCCTTTCGGCGCTTCGACCTCTCGGGCTTCGATCTGGTCGTCTCCAGCAGCCACGCGTGCGCCAAGAACGTCCGCACTGCTCCGGGGACGCTGCACGTCTGCTACTGCCACACGCCCATGCGCTACGCGTGGGAGGAGGGCTTCCTAGACGGCGAGGAGGTCGGCCGCATGACGAGGCTGCTGCTGCCCCCGCTGCTGGCGCGCCTGCGCCGCTCCGACCTGGCAGGAGCCTCCGGCCCGGACGTGTTCGTCGCCAACTCGGCTCACGTCGCCGAGCGCATCGAGCGCTACTACGGCCGCTCCTCGGAGATCGTGCATCCGCCCGTCGACGTGGATCACTTCCTCGGCCTCGAGCGCGAGCCCCACGACTACTACCTGGCCTTCGGACGTGTCGTGCCCTACAAGCGGGTCGACCTCGCGGTCGCCGCCTGCGGGCTGCTGGGCCGGTCGCTGAAGGTCGCAGGCGACGGGCGTGCGATGGACTCCGTGCGGGCGCTCGCCGGCCCCGGGTCCGAGCTCCTGGGCAAAGTCTCCGAGGCAGAGCGCGACAGCCTGCTGAGCGGCGCGCGCGCCCTGCTGTTCCCGGGTGAGGAGGACTTCGGCATCGTGCCGGTCGAGGCCCAGGCGGCCGGCGTGCCGGTGATCGCATACGGGCTCGGCGGGGCCGGCGAGACGGTCATCGACGGCCGCACCGGCGTGCTCTTCGACGAACAGACGCCGGCGGCGCTGGCCGCGGCGATCGAGCGATTCGAGGGCCTGGGACTCGACGAGCGCGCTGCACGCGAGAACGCCGCCGGCTTCGGCCGCGAGCGCTTCCGCGAGGAGATTGCGGCCGTGATCGACCGCGCCGGGACGGCTCGGCGCCCGCGGTAGGGTCCGAGCCGCCCGTCCGCCTGCCCGCGGCCGCTGTCGTCCGTATAGGCTCGCCGACTGATGCGGATGATCGTGACGGGCGCGAGCGGGTTCATCGGCGGAGTGCTTTGCCGGCGCCTGCTGGCAGAGGGGCACGAGGTGGTCGCGCTCGTCAGACGGCCCGGCTCCGAGCCGCCCGGCACGAGGGCGCTGGTGTGCGGCCTCGACGACGGCCCTGCGCTCGCGGCGGCGCTGGCGAGCGAGCGCCCCGAGTGCGTCGTGCACCTGGCCGCCGAGATCGCCTCACAGAGAGACGAGCGCAAGATCGAGGAGGTCAACGTCGCGGGCACCCGCCGACTCCTCGACGCGTGCATGGCGCTGTCCCCAGGAGAGCCGGCGTCGGGTCCGCGGCTGGTGTTCTCCTCGACGGTCGTGACGGGCGAGGCCGACGGTGCTCTGCTCACCGAGGAGGAGCCGTTGCCCGTGCGCACGCCGTACGGGCGCTCCAAGCAGGAGGGCGAGCGCATGATCCTCTCCTCCGGCCTGCCCGCGGTCGTGATTCGGCCATCCCACGTGTACGGCCCGGGCGGCTGGTACGCGGAGGAGCTCGTGGCCCGGCTGCGCCAGCCGGGCCGCTTAGCGGTGATCGGGAGCGGCGCCAATCTGTGGGACGTGGTTCATGTCGACGACGTCGCCGGCGCGCTGGTGCTCTCGTTGGACGCGCCCGCCGGCTCGACCTACCACGTCGTGGACGACGAGCCGATCACGTTCTACGACTTCATGGCGCTGACCGCCGCAGAGCTCGGCCTGGGCGCGCCGCGGCGGATCCCGGCGGCGGTGGCGCGGCTCGTGGCCGGCAGGAACGCGGTCGATGCCGTCGTGCGCTCCGCTCGCTCCTCGAATGCCAAGATCAAGCGCGAGCTGGGCTGGCAGCCGCGCTTCGCGCGAGCCGCCGACGGAGTCCCCGCCGCCGTCGCGGCGCTCTGAGGCGCGCCGGCGCCGCGAAGCTCAGACGTCGAAGGCCCGCGTCGCCTCCTCGACGACGTGCCGGGCGATCGCGAGGGAGGAGGTCGCGGCGGGAGAGGGCGCGTTGCGCACGTGCAGCGCGCGCTCGGTGTGCGAGAAGACGAAGTCGTCGACGAGCTTGCCGTCGCGCCCGAGCGCCTGAGCGCGGACGCCTGCGAACGACGGCTCGACGTCATCGACGGTCAGCCCGGGGACATAGCGCGCGGCGGCTCTCACGAACGCCGAGCGGATCGCCGCGTGGCGCAGCTCGGTCACGCCGGTCGACCACCAGCGGGCGAGCATCCGCCACGTGCCGGGCCAGACGAGCGTGTCGATGACGTCCCGCCGGCGGACGGTCGACAGGCGGTATGCGTCGCGGGCGCCGGCCATCAGCGCCGTGGGGCCGATCAGCACCTCGCCGCCGATGTGCCGGGTCAGATGGACGCCGAGGAATGGCAGCGCCGGGTCCGGGACGGGGTAGATCAGGGAGCGCACGAGATCGCGCTTCTCGGGCACGAGGCGCAGGTAGGCGCCGCGGAAGGGCACGATCCGCGGGTCGGCGTCTGCGCCGGCCGAGACCGCGAGCCGGTCGGCCCAGGCGCCGGCGCAGAAGATCGCGTTGGCGGCCTCGGTCGTGCCGTGCGAATGCGCGAGGCGCAGCGCGCGGCCGGCGCGCTGCACGCCGGTGACCTCGCAGCCGCTCGTCACGCTGCCGCCGGCCGTCACGATGTCCTCGGCATAGGAGCGGGCGACAGCGGGGAAGTCGGCGATGCCCGTGCCCGGCGAGTGCAGGCCGGCGATGCCGCGCGCGTGCGGCTCGAGCTCCTCGATGCCGGCGGCGTCGATTCGACGGAGCCCTTCGACGCCGTTGGCGTGCCCGCGCCGCTCGAGCTCCTCGAGGCGCTCGAGCTCCGAGGGGTCGGTCGCGACGATGACCTTGCCGCAGCGCTGTGTGGGGATGCCTCGCTGCTCGCAGTAGGCGTAGAGGTCGCGGGCGCCCTCGACGCACAGGCGCGCCTTGAGCGAGCCCGGCTGGTAGTAGACACCGGCGTGGATCACGCCCGAGTTGTGCCCGGTCTGGTGGGTGGCGATGTCGTCCTCGCGCTCGAGCACGCAGACCGATGCACCCGGTTTGCGGGCGAGCAGCTCGCGGGCGACCGCGAGGCCGACGATGCCTCCGCCGACGACCGCCAGGTCGCAGCGCTCGGGTGCTGGAGCGGTGGGCGTCAGCTCGTCGGGCACGCGTGCAGGCTAACCGACGACGCGCTAGCCCCGGACGGCGTACGGGCCCCCGGGAGCCGTGGCGGCGGCCGCATCGAGCAGCCCGGCGCCGTAGAGGCGTTCATCGCCGCCGCCGCCCAGCCGCCGAGCAGTCGCCTTCAGGCGAGCCGTGATCCGGGCGGGCGTGGGGTGGCGCCCGAGGACGCCGCTGGCGATCACCAGCGCGGCGGTGGCAGCCACGTGAGGGGTGGCCATCGAGGTGCCTTCATACCCGCTCGGGACGCCGAAGCGCCGCGGCGAGCTGCCGGTGAACGTGACCTGGAAGACATCCCTGCCGGAGGGCAGTTCGGGGTGGCAGTTGGGATCACCCGGGAGGGCGGCGTCGGCGCCGCCGCCCGGCGCGACGAGCGTGAGGCCGCTGCCGTCATTGGAGTAGGAGGCGAGGCAACCGTGCTCGGTCGTGGCACCGACCGACACGACGTCGGGCGCACGCGCCGGGTAGGCGAGCGCGGCGTGGCCCTCGTTGCCGGCAGCGGCCACGACGAGGACCCCGCGGCGGTGGGCGAAGCGGATGGCTTCGATCAGCTCCGGGATGTCCGATGCCGTCACACCGGGCGAGAACTCGAGCGAGAGATTGATGACACGGGCACCGTGGCGCACCGCAAAGAGGACGCCTTCGGCGATCGTCGAGGCTTCGCCTTCGCCCTGCGTGTCGAGAACCCGCACGGGCATGATGTGCGCCGCGAATGCCAGTCCCGTCAGCCCGTAGCCGTTGTTGGTGGCCTCGGCGATCGTCGAGGCGACGAACGTGCCATGACCGTTGCGGTCATTCGGGTAGCGGTTGCGGGCGACGAAGTCATAGCCCCCGACGAACTCGTAACGGCTGAAGTCGGGCGAGCGTCTGAAGGGGCCGCGGTTGGCGTAGGCGACGCCCGTGTCGAGCACGGCGACGGTCACGCCTTTGCCGCCGGGAGCACCGTCGGCCGCCACGTTGGCCCACGCTTCGGGGGCGCCAACGCCGAACTGCCCGCTGAAGTTCCACTGCAGCAGTTTCCAGTCGCCCGGTGCCGTTCCGGTGCCGCGGTCGTCGGGTATGAGCGCACCCGAGGCGTGCGCGAGGTAGTCGGGCACGGCCCAGGCGACTCCGTGCGCGGAGCGCAGGCGCCTGAGCTCGTCGGCCATGCTCCGCCCGGGGGCCAGGCGGACCCGCCGGGTGTGCAACGTGCCGGCCGTCGCATCCGTGGTTGAGGTGAGGCGAGCGGCCGTCGCTGCGGCGCCACCGGCGGGCGGCGCATAGCCGACGAGTACCTCGCCGGCGGCGTAGCGTCCGGGGCTACCGTCTGCCGAAGCGGTCGCGCACAGGCTCAGCGTCAGAGCGAGGACGAGCAGGCAGAGGCGCGCACGGGGCGGCCGAAGGGCGGGAGGGCGGAGGAGGCGGCCGGGTGGTGAGGACATCGTCTGTTGGTAATGATGGTGCCGCCTGCATCGATGCGGCGGCTTGGCACTGTCGCAGACTCCGCGGGCGAGACCGATGAGCGAGCCACCCCTCTCACCCGATGAGCACTTCATGCGGCTTGCCGTGCGAGAGGCCGAGCGTGCGTTGGAACACGACGACGTGCCGATCGGCGCGGTGGTCATCCACGACGGCGAGCTGATCGGCGCCGGGCACAACGAGCGTGAGCTGCGCCAGGACCCGACGGCCCACGCCGAGATCATCGCTCTGCGCGAGGCCGCTCGGACACAGCGGAGCTGGCGGGTGCTCGACTCGGTCCTCTACGTGACGCTCGAGCCGTGCGCGATGTGCGCCGGCGCGATCGTCCTGGCCCGTGTGCCGCGCGTCGTGTTCGGCGCACGCGACCCCAAGGCGGGCGCGTGCGGGAGCGTGCTCGATGTGCTCGGAGAGCCGCGTCTGAACCATCGGCCGACGGTCGCAGGCGGGCTGCTCGGCGAGGAGTGCGCCGCCCTGCTGAGCGCATTCTTCGCCTCTCGACGCTGAGGGCGGCAATATGCCTGCTGCGTTATATGTCCGGCCCCATGTCGATTTCCCGGCGCTCCGCGCGTCTCGGTGATGAGAGCACTCGACACGAGACAAAGGAGATCGCATGGCGCACCCGGTGATTCACGCAGAGATTCGCTCCAAGGACCCGGACGGAACGCGGAAGTTCCTCGCGGACCTCTTTGGCTGGAAGGTCGCTTCGGAGGGTGGCTTTCCCGGCTACACGTTCATGGACACCGGTACTCGGGACGGGCCGGCGACGGCGATCAGCCCCCTCCAGGGTGCGGAGGATGAAGTGCTGTTCTTCATCGCTGTCGAGGACGTGGCCGGCACCCTCGCAAAGGCCGAGGCACTCGGCGGCACGATCGTGCAGCCGGCTCAGGAGGCTCCGGGCGTGAGCTTCGGAGTTCTCGCCGACACCCAGGGCCACAAGATCGGCGTGGCGGCGAGCTAGCTCCGTGAGGCTGGCATACGGGATCGCCGCGACGTGTTGGAGCCGATCGGCCTCAGAGTAGATCGCGACGGGCGAACGCCAGCTTCACGGCGGGCCGGCAGGCGACGGGGTCATAGCCGGCCGCGGCTAGCTGCGCGATGACCGATCGCGCTTCGGCGACTGAGCCGACGTGGTGTAACTGGACGGCGAAGACCTTGACTCCCAGAGATGGCAGGTCGAGGTCGCGGAGGAGCTCGTACTCGCCTCCCTCGATGTCGAGCTTGAGCAAGTCGATTCGGTCGTCGCCAAGCTCGTTCATCAGGGATTGCAGCGACCGGCCGGGTAGCTCGATGAACTGCTCGGTTTCATACAGCCCGGCCGACGAGACCGATTGGCTCGTCGGGTCGTGCGTGATCTGCATCCTCAGGGGCCCATCGTTCTTGGCTATCGCCGCGTGGTGGGCTGAGAAGCGAGGCTCACCCGCAGCCTCGGCCTGTGCGCCTTGGACGTAGCTCTCTACAGGATCGAACGAGCGGACCGTGATGCCGTAGCGGTGGATCAGATCGAGGTCGAAGGTGATGTCACCTCCAGCCCCGACCGAGTAGCAAATCCAGGATGACTCGACCAACGAGCCCGGAATGGTCCAGCCGCCGTAGGCCTCGTCTCCGAGATGCACGATTCCGGGCGTCTTGCGGAGCGGGGTCCTTTCGATCTGGTGCTCGAACCATCGGCGGCGCACGGCGTTCTTGATCTTCGTCGGGCGGAGCTTGCGCAGTTGGGCCAAGAGTTTCCGCTGAGCCGCCATCAGTCAGGGCCCGGGAACCGCGCCGAGCTGCTGCATCATGGCCATGGCGTCGAACACGCCCCGGTCCTCGCTCGCGAGACCGTCGTCGCCGAACCGGAAGATGTCGATCAGCTGCACATCGACGCTCTTGCCGGTCGCGGGCATGCCCATCAGCTCATACAAGTGAGCCGCGCTAGCTGCGTGATCGGCCATGTCGCTCCTTCGCAAGCAGGGTGGCGGGGTGGACTTCGCTTGCCCCGAGAGCGGCGAACCTACCAGATGCCCACACGCGCCCGGCAGGTCTTCCGGAACGACCGGCTCTACAACGGAGGGGGAGAGATTCGAACTCTCGGTACGCCAATAAGACGCACAACG
>DAIRTT010000104.1:0-9732 GCA_036803745.1 Solirubrobacteraceae bacterium
CCAAGGACCCGGGCCACGACATCCCCAAGGCGGTCAACCTCGTGTTGATCGCCGTCCTCGGTGTCTACGCCGGTATCTCGATCGTCGCCCTCTCGGCGCTGCCGGTGATCCACCACGGCGTCGGCTACAGCCCGGCGCTGCTCGAAAGCTACAAGCATGCCGGCTATGCCACGGCGCTCGGCGGCCACTACGAAAATGACCCCGTCCTCGGCATCGTCTCGCGCCTCGGCCTGCACGGAACGGTGCTGACGATCGCCACAGACTATGTCGGCGTGCTGGCCGCGACGATCCTCTTCATCGCGACCAACGCGGGCCTGATCGGCATCTCGAGGCTGTCGTGGTCGCTGGCCGAGCATCGCCAGCTCCCGAGCATCTTCTCGCGGCTGCACCCGCGCTTCCGCACCCCGTGGTTCACGATCGTGTTCTTCTCGGTCCTCGCCGCCCTCCTGATCCTTCCGGGCCAGACGACGCTGCTGGGGAACCTCTACTCGTTCGGCGCGATGCTCTCGTTCACGACCGCACACGTGTCGGTCGTGGCGCTGCGCATTCGGGACCCTGACCGGGCGCGGCCCTACCGGATGCCGTGGAACCTGACGATCCGCGGACGCCCGATCCCGATGACGGCCGTGCTCGGCGCGATCGGCACGTTCGCCGCGTGGATCGCCGTCGTCGCCCTCCATGGTGAGGCGCGGACGATCGGCATCCCGTGGATGGTCGTGGGCATGGCCGGCTACTTCCTCTACCGGCGCCGGCAGGGCCTCGACCCGCGGCTGTCCTACAAGATCCCGCGCCCCGAGCGTCCGGCCGACTTCGAGGAGCTGGAGTACAGGACCGCCCTCGTGCCGATCTTCGGCGATGACGTGAGCGCCTCGGCGCTGGCCGGCGCCGCCAGGCTGATTGGCTCGGAAGGTGTCGTCTATGCGATCTACGTGCTGCCCGTGCCGAGCCAGCTCTCACTCGACGCGGGTCTGGAGGATGAGGAGGCCCGCGGGCGCTCGGTGCTCGAGAGCGCGCGCATCCAGGCGCGACGCAAAGGAATCAAGATCCACACCGGCCTGATCCGCACGCGCAACCCCGGCGCGGCGCTCGTCGACGAAGCCGAACGCGCCGGCTGCGACGTCATCTACTGGTCGACGATCCACGCGCCCGAAGGCGAGCAGCGGATCGGCCCGACGGCGACCTACCTCCTCAGCAAGCGGCCGTGCCGCATCATCATCGAGAGCGAGAACAGGCAGCCGGACACGGCCAAGCCGGTCGCGGCGACTGCCTGAAGTGCGCGGCGCTCAGGACCCGACGGCGGCTTGGAGAGCCGCGTCGAGCTCGGGGTGGCGGAAGTCGTAGCCGAGCACGAGTGCCTTGGCGGGCACCACCCGAGCACCCGTCGTGACGATCTCGGCCATGTCGCCGTAGAGGACGCGCAGAGCGAGCCCGGGGACGGGCAGCAGCGACGGGCGGTGCAGGGCGCGGCCGAGCGCGCGCGAGAAGTCCCGGTTGGCGACCGGGGTGGGAGCCGTGGCGTTGACCGGTCCCTCCCAGCGCTCGTCCTCGACGGCCTGGGTCATCATGCCGACCACATCCTCGGCATGGATCCAGGAGATGAACTGGCGCCCGCCCGCGACCGGTCCGCCGATGCCGAGCTTGAACGGCGGCAGCATCTTGCCTAGCGCCCCGCCGGCGCTGTCGAGCACGACCCCGGTGCGGATCAGGACCGTCCGCAGTCCCAGCTCGCAGGCGCGCCGCGCCTCGGCCTCCCACTCGACACATACGCCGGCGAGGAAGTCGCCGCCGGGCGGGGCGTCCTCGTCGAGCGGCTCCTCGCCGTGGGCGCCGTAGTAGCCGATCGCCGATGAGCTCACGAGCGCCCGCGGGCGCGAGTCGGCCTGGCGCAGGCCCTCGACGAGGTTGCGCGTGCCGGTCACGCGGCTCTCCTCGATCGCGCGCTTGGCGCCGGCGCTCCAGCGCTGCGCGACCGGCTCGCCGGCGAGATGGATGACGGCGTCGCGCCCCTCCAGAGCCGCCACCGGCGCGGCCTCGCCCATCAGATCCCACGAGTGTGCCTCGACGTCGCCCAGACGCGAGCGCGCCCGATCGGGGTCGCGCGTCAGGACCGTCACCTCGGCGCCACGGGCGCGCAGCGCGTCGATCAGCCGCGGGCCGATCAGACCCGTGGCGCCGGTGATGGTGACCCGCAGGGGGCTGGTGGCGCCGGGCGGCTCAGACACGGGCATCGCCGAGCTGCGCGCCCACGCCTTCGCCGGCGATCGTGTCGCCGTGAGCGAAGCCGACCTGCTGTCCGGCGAGGGCCGTCCCTGCGCGCCGTGCCTCCTCGGCGACGGCGGCGGCGACCGCGGGCGCGACGTCCCGGTTGAAGACGGACGGGATTATGTAGTCCTCGCGCAGCTCGCTCTCGTCGACGATCGCGGCGATCGCCCGGGCGGCCGCCATCTTCATGTCCTCGGTGATCGTCGGCGCTCGCACGTCGAGGGCGCCGCGGAAGATCCCCGGGAAGCAGAGCACGTTGTTGATCTGGTTGGGGTAGTCCGAGCGCCCGGTCGCCATGATCCGCACGTACGGCGCCGCCTCCTCGGGGTTGACCTCGGGGCTGGGATTGGCCATCGCGAAGACCATCGCGTCCTTGTTCATCCGCGCCAGCGCCTCGGCCGGGAACGCGCGCGCCCCCGAGACGCCGATCAGAAGGTCCGTGCCGTCGATCACGTCAGCCGGCGTGCCCGCGCGGCAGTCCGGGTTGGTCGTCTCGGCAAACCACCGCTTGACGGCGTTCATCGAACCCTCGACGTAATCGCGGCGGTCGGTGTGCAGGACGCCCTGGGAATCGGCGCCGATCACTTTGTGTACGCCCGCAGCCAGGAGGATCTTGGTCACGGCGATGCCGGCCGCGCCGAGGCCGATGACGAGGACGTTGAGATCCTCCAGGTTGCGGCCGGTGAGCTTGACCGCGTTCAGGAGCGCCGCCATCACGACCACCGCGGTGCCGTGCTGGTCATCGTGGAAGACGGGGATGTCGAGCTGATCCTTGAGCGCCTCCTCGATCTCGAAGCAGCGCGGCGCCGAGATGTCCTCGAGGTTGATGCCGCCGAAGCCCGGCGCGATCAGCTTGACGGTCTGGATGATCTCCTCGGTGTCGGTCGTCTCGAGGCAGATCGGGAAGGCGTCGACGCCCGCGAACTCCTTGAACAGGCAGCACTTGCCCTCCATCACCGGCATCGCCGCGCGGGGCCCGATGTCGCCGAGGCCGAGAACGGCCGTGCCGTCGGAGATGACGGCGACCGTGTTGCGCTTGATCGTGTACTGGAACGCCTTGTCGGGGTCATCGGCGATCGCCAGGCACACGCGGGCAACCCCGGGCGTGTAGGCCATCGAGAGGTCGTCGCGCGTCTTCAGCGGGTGCTTGTTGTGCTGCTCGATCTTGCCGCCCACGTGGAGCAGGAACGTGCGGTCGGTCGTGTCGATCACCTCGGCGCCCTCGACCGCGTTGATCGCCGCGATGATCCGCTCCCAGTGATCGCGGCCGGAGGCGTCCACGACGACGTCGCGGAGGCTGTGCCCACCGTCCACCTCGACCAGATCGACTGCGTCGATCATGCCGCCGGCCTCGCCGATCATGCTCGTGACGCTGCCGAGGATGTTGGGCGAGTCGGCGAGCTTGACGCGGATGGTCAGCCGGTACTGCGCGCTTGGAGTGGCGCTCACGGGGTAGTGCTCCTAGGTTGTTGGCGGGACGGGATGTTAGGAGGTATCCATATTCAGCACTTGTTCCTGTTTGCGCTCGCCCGGCCGCCGGTGCTCCGCGCGTCCTCATAGAGTGCTCGCAGATGGCCGTCGGGACGAAAGCGGATGCGGGAGCCGGCTCGGGCGCGGCGGCGACCGCCGCCTCCACGGGTGAGCGGCGGCTGTTCCTGATCGACGGCCCCAGCCTCGTCTACCGGGCCTTCTTCGCCCTGCCCGAGTCGATCGCGACCTCGACCGGGGTGCCGACCAATGCGATCTTCGGCTTCGCGTCGATGCTCGTCAAGATCGTCACCGAGCATGGCGTCTGCCCGACCGTCGTCGCGTGGGACGCGGGCACATCGGGGCGCAACGAGATGTTCGCCGACTACAAGGCGCAGCGCCGCTCGCGCCCGGATTTGCTCAAGCAGCAGTGGCCGGCCATGGAACCGCTCGTCGAGGCCTTCGGCTACCGCAACGTGCGCGTCGAGGGCTATGAGGCCGACGACGTGATCGCCTCGCTCGTCGAGCGCGCGCTGCGGGCGGACCCGCCGGTGCCCGTGACGATCGTGACGGGTGACCGCGACATCTTCCAGCTGATCGACAAGGACGGCCTCGTAAGGGTGATGGCCACCGCGCGCGGGATCACCGACACGAAGATCTACGACCGCCGGGCGGTGATCGACCGCTACGGCATCCCGCCCGAGCTGATCCCTGACTTCTACGGCCTCAAGGGCGACACCTCCGACAACATCCCCGGCGTTCCCGGGATCGGCGACAAGACGGCCAGCGAGCTGCTGCAGAGCTTCGGCACGCTCGAGGAAGTGCTCGCGCACATCGACGAGGTCAAAGGCGCCAAGCGCAAAGAGAACCTGATCGCCCACGCAGAGGACGCGCGGGTGTCCAAGCGCCTAGCGACCGTCCAGCGCGACGTGGCCGTCGACTTCGACATCTCGGTCGAGGCGGCGCGCGAGCCCGACCGCTCGAGGGTGCGCGAGGTCTTCCGTGAGTACGAGCTGCGCGACCCGCTGCGGCGCCTGGAGGAGGCGCTGAGCGACCCCGACGTCGCCGCGCCCGCCCCGTCGGCCGACGTGACGGTCAGCGCCCGCGTCCGGGCCGGGTCTCCCACCGATATCGCCAGGCTCGGCGGCCCGGAGGACGAGCTGCGGGTCGCCGCGAGGGCCAGCGAGGCGCCTGAGGGAGAGCTGTTCGCCGAGGGCTCACCGTGGCGCTTCGCCGTCGCCGCGGGCGGTGAGGTGCTCGCCGGGGACTGCTCATCCCCCGAGGAGGTCGTCGCGGCTTGCGCCGGGCGCGCGGTCGTCGCACACGACGCCAAGGCACTCGGAGCAGTGCCCGAGCTCCTGGCCCACGACACGCTGCTCGGCGCATACCTGCTGGAGCCCGCGCGGCGCGGCTATCCGTTCGCCGAGCTGTGCGAGGAGCGGGGGATGGCCAGCGACGTCGAGGATCCGGTGGCGGCCGAGGCGGTCCTGCTCGGTGCGCTCGCCGACTGGCAGCGCGAGCAGATCGAGGAGCGCGGCCTGACCCCGCTGATGCGGGACATCGAGCTGCCGCTGGTCGTGATCCTGCGCGACATGGAGCAGCTCGGCGTGCGTCTGAACCTCGAGCGCCTGGCCGAGATAACCGCGCGTGTGGGGACCGAGATCGACGCGCTGGAACGCGACATCTTCGCGCTGGCCGAAGAGGAGTTCGTGATCGGCTCGCCGCAGCAGCTGGGCGTGATCCTGTTCGAGAAGCTCGGTCTGTCGCGCAAGCGCCGGGGCAAGACCGGATTCTCGACGGACGCCCGCGTCCTGCAGGCAATCCGCTCCGAGCACGAGATCGTCGCAAAGATCGAGCGCTGGAGGGAGCTCTCGACCCTGATCAAGACCTACCTCGATGTGCTCCCGCAGCTGGTCGACGAGGGTTCGCGCATCCACACGACCTTCCTCCAGGCGGTCGCCCAGACGGGACGCCTGTCGAGCACCAACCCGAACATGCAGAACGTGCCCATCCGCACCCCGCTCGGGCGCGAGATCCGTGGCTGCTTCGAGGCCGAGGAGGGCCGCATCCTGATCTCCTCCGACTACTCCCAGATCGAGCTGCGGGTGCTCGCCCACGCGGCCCGCGAGGACGTCCTGATGGAGATCTTCGCGCGCGGCGAAGACGTCCACACGGCGACCGCCTCCCGCGTCTTCGGCGTCACCGACGACGCGATTGACCCGGGCATGCGCTCGAAGGCCAAGATGATCAACTACGGCATCGTCTACGGGCTCTCCGACTACGGCCTCGCGGACCGCCTGAACATCCCCCGGGAGGAGGCCAAGGAGTTCATCGACGCCTACCTCGAGCGCTTCCCCCGCGTGGCGGCGTTCATGGCCGAGACGATCGAGCGCGCCAAGGAGGAGGGCGACGTGAGGACCCTGTGGGGGCGCCGGCGCCAGATCCCCGAGCTGCGGGCACGCAACTATCAGGTGCGCACGCTCGGCGAGCGCCTTGCCGTCAACACGGTCATCCAGGGGACGGCCGCCGACATCATCAAGCTGGCGATGGTCCGCTGTCACAACGCGCTGGCGGAGTCGGGCCTGCAGACGAAGCTTCTGCTCACTATCCACGACGAGCTGCTGTTCGAAGGCCCGCCCGAGGAGGAGCCGCCGGCACGCGAGCTGATCGAGCGCGAGATGGTCGGCGTGTGGGAGGAGCGCGAGCCGCCCATGGCAGTCGACATCGGCGCCGGGCGCACCTGGCTGGAGGCCAAGTGAGCCGCGGACTGGCCGTGATCGTCGGCATCGGCGCGGGCTGCCTCGTCGGCATGCAGGCGCCGATCAACTCCCGCCTCGGCAAGACCGTCGGAAGCCTGCAGGCTGCGAGCTTCTCGTTCCTCGTCGGGACGGCCGTGCTCCTGCTGATCGCGGCGTTCGTGCGCGGCGGCCTGGGCAGTCTCGGCCAGGTCGGCAAAGTGCCGTGGTGGGCGCTGATCGGCGGCCTGTTGGGCGCCGTCTACGTGACGGTCGCCCTGATCGCCGTCAGAACCCTGGGCGCCAGCGGCCTGACCGCTGTCGTCATCTCCGGACAGCTCGTGATCTCGGTCGCGATCGACCGCTTCGGCCTTCTCGGCGTCGCCAGCCGACCGATCACCGCCGAGCGCGTCCTCGGCCTCGTGCTGCTCGCGGCCGGCGTGGTGCTCGTCGTACGCAAGTAGCGGGCGTCAGCCGAGCGCCACGCGAAACCCCTCGCGCCAGCTGGGCAGTCGCGGCTTCCATCCGAGCTCAAGTCGGGCCAGGGCGTTGGAGGCGCCCTGGGCGCGGGTCATCGTCGCGATCCCATAGCTGCCGGCGAGCGGCCTCGCGAGCAGGGCCGGCACGCGCATCGGCCGCGGCGCCCCGAGCGCCTCGGCGAGCGCCGGGAGCCACTGCGAGACCTGCGCCGGATAGTCGTCGACGACGTTGTAGGCGGGGGAGACAGCCGTCTCGAGCGCCGCCACGGTCGCCCGGGCGGCGTCGTCCACGTGGATGAAGGACCACACACCCTGACCGCGCCCGACGATCGGCATCCGCCGCCGCGCGATGTCCCCGGCCATCGAGCCCTCTCGAGAGATCGCGGCCCCCGGCCCGTAGAAGTAGCCGTAGCGCAGCGCCGAGCCGCCGGCCTCGGCGACGAGGCGCTCGAGCTCCGCCAGGGCGCGGGCAGAGCGCCGAAACGGCTCGGGGGCATCGGTGTGGAGCGGGTCCTGCTCGCTGTGGACCGTTCCCGGTGGCCCCGGGGCGTATGCGAGGGCGATGCTCTGGGCGAGGATCCGCCGCGCCCCGGCGGCGTGCGCAGCGTCGATGAGGATGCGGGTGCCCTCCGAGCGCAGGCGGTCGTTGAGCTCGAAGTCGCGGGTGATCTTCCGCGGATCGATGCGCCTGGGAAGGGCGGTCAGCTGGTGGATGACGGCATCCGGGCGGGCGTCGCGCACGGCCGTGCCGATGGCACCCGCGTCGAGCGCGTCGACCACGACCGGCTCGGCTCCGGCCGCGCGCAGCTGCTCCAGCTTGCCCGGGGTACGTGTCATTCCGGTGACGTGGTGTCCCTCCCGGACCAGCATCGGCACCAGGCGGCGACCGATCACGCCGCTGGCTCCGGCGAGGAAGATCCTCATGCCGAGGCCGGGAGCGGCTCGCCGGGCGTGTTCGCCGGCTCCCCGATGGCGCCGTTCCCGGCCGCGTCGGGAATCGCGCAGACGAGGCCCTCGCTGAAGCCCGCCGCGCCGATCTCGAAGGCAGCGTTGAAGCGCGAGCGCATGTTCTCCAGCGCGATGTTGGCGATGAGCTCGACGAGCTGGTCCTCGTCGAAGTGCTCGCGCAGCGCGTCATAGAGCTCGTCGGGGACGCGGACGGGCGTTCGAGTCATCGCATCGGCGAGGTCCAGGGCGAGCATGTCCACCTCGCTGAACAGGCCGCTCTCGCGGTGGCGGGGCAGCGCCAGGAGCTGCTCGTCGGTTATGCCTGAGCGGCGGGCGATCGTGGAGCCGATGTCGATGCAGTACTCGCACTCGACGATCGTGGCCGCCTTCAGCGCCGTCAGCTCCTTGAGCCGGTGCTCGACGCGGTCGGCCCGCGCTGTGGCCAACTCGAGCGCGCCGTAGCCCATCAGCAGGCCCGGGGTGTGGGCGTAGGCCTCCAGGGGCTCGAGCATCCGGGCGGTCTCGCGGCCGGTCATCTTGGCCGTCTTGCGCCGCGCCGATCTCAGGCCAGGCGCATCAGCAGGCGCGACCGGGTGGGCTGTGTCGTGATCCGTGTCATTGGGAACCTCCTCGGGGGAAGCGGGAATGTGGTGTGGAGGGCTCGGCTGAGGCGAGACGCAGCAGCCACAGCAGCGTGATCGTTGCCGCCAGCAGCGAGACGAAGTCGGCGTAGCCCGCCCACGCGGGGTGTGTGTTGTCGATGTCGATGAGGTGGTTGACGCTGTGCAGCCCGTACTGGGCCGCGCTGACGGCGAGCATCGGCACGCGCCAGCCGGGCCGATAGAGGGCGATCGCGAGGCCGATGCCGAACGCCCCCTCGAACGTCGCGACGTCGCGCAGGTAGTGCGGGTTGAACGTGTCGAACGGCCCGATCGCCTTGAAGAACGCGTGGGGGGCGAGCGCCATGAAGAGTCCTGTGGCGAGGTCGACGGCCGCGAAGGCGGCGATGCCGAGACGAACGATGTCGATGCCCGCGCCGGCTATCGCGCTGCTGGGGAGGGAGGCGGATCGACTGCTCATCTGCCCTCACGATATGGTCTCAGTGGTGCAGCGTAAAGGACCAATCAAGACGTGAAAAGGGGAACCACTTCTAGCCCCGAGCTGCTCGTCGAGCTCGATCGGCGAGACGAGCGCCCGCTGCGTGCCCAGCTCGAGGACGGCCTGCGCGACGCCGTCCGCACGGGGCGCCTGGCGGCGCACGCGCGGATGCCGGCCTCGCGCGCCCTGGCGGGGGACCTCGGGGTCTCCCGGCGACTGGTCGTCGACGCCTACGCGCAGCTACTGGCTGAGGGGTACCTCGTCGCCCGCCGCGGCGCCGGGACATATGTGGCGGGAGCCGCTGAGGCCGGCGAGCCGGCGGCGGCCCAGTCCCCGCCTCGGCCACTGCAGTTCGACTTCTTCCCCGGCCACCCCGACCTGTCGAGCTTTCCCCGGCGGGCCTGGGGACGGGCGCTGCGCTCAGCGGTCGCAGAGGCGCCCGACAGCGCCTTCGGCTACCCGGACCCGCGTGGTGCAATCGAGTTGAGGCGGGCGCTGGCTGGACATCTGCGCCGCGTCCGCGGGCTGGTCGCCGACCCCGAGTCGATCGTCATCTGCGCAGGCGCCGCCCAGGGCTTCGCGCTGCTCGCGCGCGCCCTTCCGGGCAGCCGGCTGGCCGTCGAGGATCCCGGCTTGGCGCCGCACCGGGCGATCCTGGCCGAGCACGGCGCCGAGCTCCTCGGGCTGTCCGTCGACGAACAGGGGGCCCGCGTCGATCAGCTCGCTGCGCTGGCCGCCCGCAG
>DAIRTT010000105.1:0-4150 GCA_036803745.1 Solirubrobacteraceae bacterium
ACTACGTGTGGTGGCTGGCCGGCCGCTCGGCGGGCATGGTCGCGATGCTGCTGATAGCCGGGTCGGTGACGATCGGCCTCGCGATGGCCGCCAAGGCGATCCCGCCGCGCTGGCGCAAGGACGCCGTGCGGCTGCACCGGCACATCGCGCTGATCGGCCTCGGAGCGATCGCGGCCCACGGAGCCCTGCTCGCGGCCGATCCATGGCTCAAGGCGGGCGCCAAGGGCATCCTGATCCCGTTTGCGATCGGCTATCGGCCACTGTGGACCGGGCTCGGCATCATCGGCGGCTATCTGGCCTTCATCCTCGGCCTCAGCTTCTACGTCCGCCGAAAGATCGGGGTCCGTGTGTGGCGCCGAATGCACCGCTTCACGGTCGTCGTGTACGTGCTCTCGCTAGGGCACGCCCTGGGCGCGGGCACCGACACCTCGATCCCGGCCGTCCGCTACGCGATGCTCGCGAGCGCGCTGCCAATTCTGTTCCTGTTCGCGCTGCGACTGCAGCGCAACGGAGGCCGCCGGAGCGCTCCCCGCTCCCCGGCGACCCCCGTACAGGCGCCCACGGGGCGCGGCACGCCAAGTAGGGAGGCCGCTCGTGCCGCGCCCCCGGGCTCGCCGGATGAGCGGAGCCTCGCGCGACCGCGAGGACTCGCGCGCGGATCGATGAAGCCCAGCGCCTCCCGCGTCAGCTGACCACCGAGAAAGGAACCACCATGTCCTACATACCGACGATCGACGAGGCCAGCTGCATCGGACAGGGAGACTGCATGGAACTGCTCCCGGAGGTCTTCCAGGTCGACGACTGCGCGCGCGTGATCGGCGCGGGCCCCGACGACGGACTGCTGAAGGCGGCACGCGAATGCCCAGTCGAGGCGATCGTGCTCGTTGACTCCGAGACGGGCGCCCAGGTCTATCCCTGAGCGCGGCCCCGACAGGTGAATCAGGGTCTAGTGAGCGTCCGCCAGAAACCGGCTGAGCCCGTCGCGGACCGGAGCGGGGATGGCGAGCTTCATCACGGCCTCCGGCAGGCCCTTCTCGGCGGGGTCGGGGTGCGTGGCCACGCAGACATGGCGAAGGCTCCCGTGGACGAGCAGCTCCTCGCCGCGGACGACGTCGATGTCGGTCGTGATGGCGGTGCGCCCGAGACTCATCACCTGAGCGCGCAGCTCGAGCTCGTCATCGAAGCGCGCCGGCGCGTGGAACCGCAGCGTCGCCTCGGCGACGACCGCGTCCACGCCGCCCTCGACCATCTCCTGCCACGGGCCGACGGCGGCTCGCCAGAGCTCCGTGAAGGCGACGTCGAAATACAGCAGGTAGTTGGCGTTGAAGACGATCCCCTGCGGGTCGCACTCGCCGTAGCGCACCCTCAGCTCGTGGACGAAGGGGCCGGGCACGCGCCTCTCAGACCGTCTGCGGCGAGGCGCAGAAGGCGCACTTGTGCGCCTCTCGCGGGATCTCGCTGAGGCATTCGGGGCACGGACGGGTCTCGGACTCGACGTCGACGCCGGTCTTACGTCGCTCCATCAGCGCGTTGACGGGCCGGACGACGAAGAAGAAGACCGCGGCCGCGACCGAAATGAAGGCGATCAGATAGTTGATGAAGTCGCCGTAGTGAAAGGTGCTCCCGTTGATCGTGAACATCAGAGTGGAGAAGTCCGGCTTGCCGATGATCGCGGCGACGATCGGCGTCAGCAGGTCCCGCACGAGGGCCGTGACGACGGCGCCGAAGGCGGCGCCGATGACGATGCCCACCGCCAGGTCGACGACGTTGCCCCTCAGCAGAAAGGCCCTGAAATCCTTCATCGTCGTCTTACCTCCGCTGACCGACTGGTGGATAACGAGCCCAACCGTAGCGCAGCCCTCCGAGCAGCGCGCACGGGAATCAACGGGCGGTGGCGAGCGTTGTCGTCAGGGTCGTTTGGGGCACGCAACCCGCGTGCGCGCGGCGCTGTGGCTGCCGTCGAGGAACGTGAACGCCGCCTCGAATGGAAAGCCGCCCCGCGGGCAGCGCCGGGGCAGCAGGATCCCGATGGGGGTGTAGCCGAGCGTGCGTCCGGCGGCGTGCCGGTAGTAGGTCACATCGAGCGGGCCGATCGTGGCGCGGAGGTCGACGACGGCGGCGTTGGGCGCGTCAGGCAGGCTCGGAATCAGGGGGATCCGGGTATGGAGCCGCCCGCCGAAGGGCGCTGCCGCGTCGAGCACCACACCGGGGAAGATCAGCTGCGCGAGGATCGGCGTCTTGCCTTCCGCGTAGAAGGCCAGGGCGATGTGCCCTTCTTGCGGCGGCGCCATCCAGGCCGTCAGGCGTCCCGTCTCACGGATCACTTCGGGGCCGATCGGGATCTCGACGAGCGCGCTCCCGAAGCCCATCTGAGCCTCGGCGGGACAGGCTTCGGGTCCAAGTTCGTCGAGCGTCGCGGGGGCGCACGTCGCGAGTCCGAGGCCGCTGGTGAGCAGACCGAAGTTGGCCGGGTAGCGGAACTCGATCGCGGTCAGCGGCGGCGGCACCCGACCGCGGCTCGTGGCCACGTGGAAACGGAAGTCCATCGTCGTGCCGGCTCCGAGGTGCTCGGGACGCAGAGCCACGGCGAGCCTGACGGCCTGACCCGCCTCGGCGGTGCCCGAACAGATTGCGAGGAGAGCGAGCACGAGCGCCGGGAGGAGCGCTCGGCGTCCGGGTCTCACGCGCCCACCCCCCAGCGTCGCTAGTACGACAGCGACCCGGTCGTCTGGACCGTCGCGACGAACGTGCTCCGGTTGATCGCCCCGTAGAACCCGCCGTGCCCGTGGGCGTGTACGTAGCGACCGGTCCCGTGTGTGACGGTCATGGAGCCGCCGAAGCTCGCATACAGCCCGGAGGAGTGAAGGGCGCCCGATCCGCGGCCGGCGATCGTGCCGCCGCGGGCGTAGATGGTGAACGTGGCGGTCACCGTGGCCGCGACTTCCAGGCGCACCCGCACCGAGCCCGGCAGCCGCCCGGTGGCGATGCCTTCCTCGAGCACCGAGGAGCCCGAGCTGCTGATCAGATGGAGGTGGGCTGTGTCGGTCGCGTTGAGCATCCGCGCAGCACGTGCACCCACGGACGCGGTGGCGCACTGGGAGGGAACGGCCAGGAGCAGGGCGGCCACGGCGCCGACGGACGGCGCGAGCGGGCGCACGTCTCTTCCCGACCATCTCTGGCTCATCCCTCGCTCCCACTGTTGACTGGTTGGACCCGGTCGCCGATGTCTAGCAGACGTTCAGATGGAACTGTTCCAGAAGGAGGCTGAGCTGAGGGAGCGCCGGCCGCGGGCGGTGAAATCGGCTCCAGCATTGGCTTCCTCGGCGCAGGAGTGAGAAACACTCGCGCCGAAATCGCGCGCGAGCCGGTCAGGAGGGGTGCGAGACGACGAGTCGGAGCGAGCCCTCGAACTGCGCCTCGCGACGCAGGTACCCGTGTTCGGCCTCCCATGCGCCCGACTCGAGCGCCGCAGCGAGCCTCGCGACCATCGTCTGCTCGACTCGCGGCTCGAGCAGCGCCCACATCGACTGGGCGCTACGCACGTCGGCATCGAGCAGCGCCTCGGGCCGGCGCCAGAAGGCCTCGAAGAACCCGTCACTGCAGTCGGCGGGCGTCGGGATCGTCTCGACGGTTGTGCGCCCGCCGAGAGCGGCGCGGACGTCGTCGATCGACGGGAAGCGGGTGCGCTCGATCTCCAGGCCCTCGCGGAGGAACTCGATCTGCCAGGGCGCCAGCGCGTCGAGGTCGAACGTCAGCACGACGACCGCTCCGCGGGCGACGCGCCGCAGCTCGGCCAGACCGGCGCCGGGGGGGCGCCAGTGGTGAATGGTCACGCAGGCCATCGCGGCGTCAAACGCACCGTCGTCGAACGGCAGCGCCTCGGCGCTCGCGTCGAGCGCCGGCGCGGCGCCTTCAGGTCGCTGGCCGCGCATGACGGCGCTCGGCTCGACCGCCAGGACCCAGCGGTCGGCGGGCTCGTAGGAGCCGGTTCCGGCGCCCACGTCGAGGACGGTCCGAGCGTCACCGAGCGCAGCGTGGACGCGGGCGGCGATGCGTGCATCGGGGCGGCGCAGGCGCCCGTAGCTGCGGCCGTGGAGGTCGTAGTCGACCCGGGGGCCCTCCGGCGATCCGGGCGACGAACGCCCTCGGG
>DAIRTT010000105.1:4160-9607 GCA_036803745.1 Solirubrobacteraceae bacterium
CAACAGGATGGCATCATCCGGACACGGGCTCAATACGCATGAAGGCACCGCTCGTGGCGCGCACAGTCCACGACGCTGCGCGACGGACGCACCCGCGCCTGACGTCCAAGCGGCACGCGATCCCCCCCATCTCGTTTCACAAGAACGAATCGGCGCTCGGGTGTGAAAATCGGTTCGCGATCTTGACACAGCGGTCGCTGCCGGTATAGGTTTGATGCAGACAAAACGCTACATCCGGCGCACGGTGCTCTCGCTGCGACCGTCGGCGACTTCGACCACGTAGCCGCCGCCCTCGCGGCGACCGGTGGCATCGGAGGAGTCCGAGCACCGAGGCGCATTCACACATCCCCGGCCGCGCGCCACCACGATCGCGCACGGCCTTACATCCGACGATCTCGCACGCGGCTCAGCCGCGGCGAGAGCGGCTACACAAGAGGAGAAAGCCGACATGGCACGTCCAAGAGGGGCAATCTGGCTGGCCGCGATCATCGCCTGTCTGTGCGGCTCCACGCCCTGACCGTCGCCTCGGCGCGGACCGACGGACACGGCCGTTTCACGGTCGCCGTGCCACCGGGGCGGTATCTCGTCGCGGGTGTCCACCCCGGCGGGTTCGTGTGTGGAGGCCGCGACGTGACGGTTCGCGCCGGGCATCCGACGAGACTGGAGCTCGGCTGCACCAAGTGAATGAGCGGGTTGGGGGCGGGCGCTCGGTGACGTCCGCTCCCGGCCGCTGCCGCCCGTCTAGGGCTCCGCCTGGAGGGCGGCCGTGCCGCGCACGTTGCCGAGTGAGATCAGGCCGGCGAGTCGTTCAGGATGGAGGCCGAGGAAGGTGTCGAGGAACGCCTCGCTCACGCGCTCGACGATGCCGAGCTGGGGCTGCTCGGTCGTGTACGGGGGCAGGTGTTCGGCTCCGAGAAGCCGCAGCAGGAACTTGGGTCGCCGGGCAGAGCGGAAGTAGGCGTAGGTGTATCTCGGTGCGTTGATCGGGTCGGCCGTCCCCTGCACGGCGAGCAACGGAGGGCTGCCGGGCCCGAAGTGAAAGCCACCGACTCCCGACATCCGCGCGCCCGAGAGGACGACCGCTGCGCCGACGCGGGGGTCATGGAAGCTGCGGCTGTAGCCGACCGCGAGTGCCGCCTCGCCGCCGTCGGACTGGCCCGCGACCGCGATCCGGGTCGAATCGAGCGCCGACGCCAGGGACGGGGCTGCGGCGCCCGAGAGCAGCTGCGAGATCACGAAGCTGACGTCGCTCGGCTCGTTGACCAGATCGGCCTCATCCGGTCCGCCCGGCGCGCCGGCGCTCTCGAGCGGGAAGACGGGAGCGGCGACGATGTAGCCGGCGCGGGTCCAGCTCTGAAGCAGCCGCGAGTAGATCGCAGGCGTGACCGCGAACCCGTGGATGAAGACGATCAGCGGGCGCGGAGCGGTTTCGCGTGCGACCGGCGCGTCGGGAAGGTCGGTGGCGCCCGGCGGCCCGTCGGCCGGATAGCGGATATAGGTGAGGAGCGTCCGTGGCGCGTGTCGCCCGTCGGGCAGGCGCAGCGTGCGGGTGGTGTCGACGAGCCTCACGACGCGCAGGCCGATGGCGGCTGCGCCCGGCTGCGCCTCGGCGGCGCCCGGCCCGGTGCCCGAGCCGGCGAGGAGGAGCAGCGAGACGGCGAGCACGCCGAGGCGCGCCGCCTTCGCGTGGATGGCATCGACGGTCATGACTGACTGCAAAGTAGCGCCGCCGCTGAGCCGGCGAGCCGCTCCGCGTACCTCCGCGCGGGTTAGCGCGAGGTGACGGATGGTGTGGCATCGAGGCCGACTTCCGTCGAGACGAGGATCGCGCCCTCCCCCGACGCATAGGCCTCCTCACCGTGCTGGATGATGTCCATGCCGACCGCCTCCTCATGTTCGCTCGCGCGGAGTGGCATCAAAAGGCCGATGAGGCGTAGGAGCACGAATGTTGCGAGAAACGCGTACACGGGCCCGGCAAGGGCGGCGAGCGCCTGTCGTCCGAGCTGAGCCGCATTGCCGTAGAGGAGGCCGTTGGAGACGCCGTTCCACGACATCTGCGCAAAGAAGCCGATGAAGAGGATGCCCGTCAAGCCGGCAGTGCCGTGTGCCGCGAGCACGTCGAGCGTCTCATCGACGCGCGTGCGGGGACGCCACAGGATGATCGCGTAGCTGGGGAGCGCTGCGACGACACCGAGAGCCATCGCCCACGCAGGGCTGATGTAGCCGGCCGCGGGCGTGATCCCGACACAGCCGACGATGATCGCTGTGGCGGCGCCGATGGCGGTCACGCGACGGCCTCGCAGCAGGTCGAGCGCGAACCAGGCGACGAGCGTGCACGCGGGCGTGAGCAGGGTGTTGGTGAAGGCGAGCACGCTCGAATGGCCGGTCGAGAAGCCGCTTCCGCCGTTGAAGCCGAACCAGCCGAACCACAGCAGCCCGGCGCCGAGCAGGACATAGACGGCGTTGTGCGGCAACAGAGCCTGGCGGCCGTAGTCCTTGCGGGCGCCGACGACGAGGGCAGCAGCGAGGGCCGAGAAGCCGGAGCCCATCTCGACGGGCACGCCGCCGGCGAAGTCAAGGGTCCCGTGTGCCTGAAGCCATCCGCCGCCGAACGCCCAGTGAGCGAGCACGGCGTAGACACACACCGACCACAGGGCGGCGAACACGAGGAACGGTGCGAAGCGCATCCGCTCGACCACGGCCCCCGAGACGAGTGCGGTCGTGACGATGCAGAAGGTGGCCTGGAAGGCGAAGAAGAGGAGGTGGGGGATGTGGGTGCCCGTCCGCGGCGCGAACGCGACGCCATGGAGGAACGCATAGCCCAGGCCGCCGACGAAGCCGTTGCCGCGGTCGAAGGCGAGCGAGTAGCCGACGGCCGCCCATGTGACGGTGGCGACGGCGAGCGCGGCGATCGACATCATGAACGTGTTGAGAGTGTTCTTCGAGCGGACCAGGCCGGCGTAGAAGAGCCCGAGCGCCGGGGTCATGAGCAGCACCATCGCGGTCGCGACGAGCATCCAGGCGGTGTCGCCGGCGTTGATTGCGGCGCCGCTTGCGAGCGCCGGTGGCGTCATTTGCGCAACGGCGTGACTGCGCCTTCGTCGGTCTCGCCCGTGCGTATGCGGACCGCCCGCTCAAGCTCCATCACGAAGATCTTGCCGTCGCCTACCTCGCCTGTACGCGCCCCCGCGCAGAGAGCGTCGATCGTCGGCTGGACGAAGGCGTCCGACACGGCGACCTCAAAGCGAACCTTCTCCGAGAGTCCCATCTTGACCGTCGTCCCGCGATAGGTCTCGACGCGGTCGAGCTCGCCGCCGTGGCCCTGGACGCGGCTCATCGAGATGCCCCTCACCTCCGCCCGGTAAAGGGCCTCGAGCACGTCGTTGACCTTCTCCGGACGGACGATCGCGACCACGAGCTTCACAACCCAGCTCCTCCTCGTCCGATGCCCCACGACGACCACCGTGCCGCTATCCCTCGGAATCACGACACGGCCGGCCCCTCGACCGGAGGCGCGCGAGCCTATCACGCGCTCAACGGCCCCCGACGGCGCCTCGGGAGCCGGGCGGAGCAGCCATTGACTCGCGGACGCCCGGCGGGATAGGTTCAGGCGGCGGGGCAGACGCGGGGAGGTCGTCCCTGGCGGGCGGCGGCGGCCTGTGCCCGCTCGAGTCAACCAACGGGACAAGGGGAGTTCATGCTCAAGATCAGAGCGCTATTGCTGGCGGCCATGGTGGCCGCCCTGGCGTGTGTGGCAGTACCGGCGAGCGCCGGCGCATCACTCGGTGTGCCCTACGGCGGCGAAGCGCTTGCCGACGGGCTGTGGAACGAGACGTGGGCGCCGTGGGCGCTGTCGGGTGGCAACAACGGCTGCAAGCCGAGCGCCGCGCACCCGTATCCGGTCGTGCTCGTCCACGCGACCTTCGCCGATGAGGGGTCGAACTGGGTCACGCTCGCCCCGTTGCTGGCGAACGCCGGCTACTGCGTCTACGGGTTCAACTACGGCGAGACGATTCTCTCGGGCCTTTTCGGCAACATCGATGGGCTCGGCGACATCTCTCACTCGGGCGAAGAACTGAGGAGCTTCGTCAACAAAGTGCTCTCCCAGACGGGCGCCGCGAAGGTCGATCTCGTCGGGCACTCCCAGGGCGGGCTGATGCCCAACTACTACCTCAAGTACCTCGGCGGGGCGGCCAAGGTGCACACGTTCATCGGAATGTCACCGAGCAACCACGGCACCACCCTGAGCGGCGTGGTGGGCCTGATACAGAACTTCCCGTTCGCGTCGCTGACGATCGGGGTGTTCCTCGAAGTGTTCGGGGCGCCCTCGCTTCCCCAGCAGGAGGTCGGCTCTGCGTTCGAGAAAAAGACCTTCGAAGGCGGTGACACGGTCGCGGGGCCGAGATACGTCGTCATCCAGACGACTCACGACGAGGTGGTGACGCCCTACGCGAACGCGTTCCTCAGCGGACCGGCGGTCACCAACATCACGATCCAGAGTCAGTGTCCGGGCGACCCCGTGGGTCACATCGGGATGTTCGAGGATTCGCCGGTGATGCAGAACATTCTCAACCAGCTCAGCGCGACCCCGAGCCAGTCGTTCACGGCGACGTGCACGAAATACGGATGGGGGCTGTAGGGGCGAGTTCGAAGAGGCCGATGGCCTGGGTGCTCCGCGTCATCCCGCCCCGGCCGTCTCGGCTGCCGGGGCGGGTGTGGGGATCAGCTCGACGGGGTGTCGTGGCCGCTGGACCCCTCTACAGCGGACTCATCATCACCGCGCGCTCGGCGCGCATCGTCGCCAACTCCTCGGCTCGCAGTCCGTCGGCGAACTCGTCGATCTTGCGCCTCGGGCCGGTCACCGTGAAGGCGAGCTGCGTGGTCAACAGATGGGGATGCTCGATGACCTCGCACTCGAGCCCGAGCTTCTCGGCCCATTCGCGCATGGTCTGCTCGACTTCGGCGCGGATCATCTTGCCCGTGCTGGCGACCATCGTGCGCGATTCGACGTGCGCGCCGCGCATATCGACGCTCTCCTCGGTGCGCTTTGCCTCGGCCGTCAGCGGTGGATCGACCTGGAGCCATTCGTCCAAGCCGGAGTCCCACCGGCTGACGCAGATCTTGGCGGCTACACCGTCGCTTCGAAGCACAGTCTCGAGGGCGCGCCTCGCCGCGCTGAGTTCGGCCTCGGTTGGTGCGTATGCGAAGAGCCGGTCGCCGTCGTGAGTGATCACGACATCGGCGGGGACGGCCTCGCCTGCATCCTTTGCGACTCTCGGGCCTTGTGCCCACTCGAGAAGGCGATCGAGGGCGTTGGGCCGATCGTTTGAGTCCAGCGCGGCTTCGAGACGCCAATCCTTGTCGTCGGACACGGGCCTTTGCCTATCGCTGGTGCGCATGTCGACGGTGCATCGCCGGCAAGCCTATCGGGGACGCGCCACGCTGCC
>DAIRTT010000106.1:0-3722 GCA_036803745.1 Solirubrobacteraceae bacterium
GACAGGCCCTTGGCGCGCGCCGTGCGTATGTAGTCCTCGCCCATCGTCTCGATCAGGCTGCCTCGGATCAGCCGGGCGTAGATCGCAGCGGTGCCTGCTGCGACCACCAGCCACGGGAGGATAAGCGACTCGAACCATTTGACTGGATCGGCCGTCAGTCCGACGTAGCTTCCTGCTCCGGGGAAGACGCGGACCTGTCCGATGTCGGCCGCGAAGAGGTACAGCACAATCAGTCCAAGCCAGTATTCGGGAGCCGAGACGAGCACCAGCGAGGTGCCCATGCTCACCCGATCGAGGCGCGAGCCCGCGCGCCTGGCAGAGATGATCCCCACCCCAACGCCGGTGATCAGCCAGACGACCGCGCCGCCCAGGACGAGTGATAGCGTCGCCGACAGGCGATCGGAGATCAGTTCCTTGACCGGCGCGTTGCTGTAGTAGCTGTAGCCGAGATCAAAGTGAAGGAAGATGTTCTTCAGGTAGGCCCAGAATTGCGCCGGCAGCGATTTGTCGAGCCCCAGGTTCTGACGGATCTCGGCGATGATCTTCGGATTCTGCAGGCGCCCTGCCCTGAGCTTCGCGGGGTCGGCCGTGGGCAGTACCCGGAACATGACGAACAGGAGCGCAAGGACGACGATCAGCAGCACCACTCCCCACAGCAGCCTGCGGATGATGTAACGGCTCATTGTCTGTTGCTCACCATCATCGGTCTCCGGCTCTGGACGCGAGCTGGAACTATCAGCCCGATCCGTGAAGAACCACGCCGACGGGGGCGGGTCCCACGACCCGCCCCCGTCCGGCGCTTGTCTGCTGCTACTTCAGCGATGTGAACGAGTAGTCCCAGGCGCCCGAGTTCCAGTAGTCGCCCACCCCGGCGACATCCTTGGACTCGATGTACGGTTCCTTGGCCCACTGATAGGGAATCGCGACGGCTTCTGCGACGAGTTCCCTATCGATCTTCGCCCAGGCTTCGCCGCGGGCCTTCACGCCCACGACCTTTGTCGCCGCTTCCATCGCGGCATTGATCTGGGGGTGGTTGACCAGGCCCCAGTTCGAGTTGGTGCCGTTCTTGACGATCAAGCTACCGTTGAACGGCACGTCGAGGACCGCCTGCGCATCGCCGAAGTCCGGGACCCAGCCGACGTTCGGGCAGACGTCGATCTTTTCTGAGACCACGCCGCAGTACTTCGAATACATGACTGTGTGCTCGACGAGGTTGAGCTTGGTTTTGAACCCGAGGTTTTTGAGCGTCTGGTTGACGGCTTCGGCGACGTTGTTCGCCGGCGCTGAGTTGTCACCCACGACCTGGAGGGTTTCAGAGCCCGTGTATTTGCCGCTCGGGTAACCGGCGAGCTTCATATACTTTTCCGCAACCGCCATGTCGCCCTGCGGGTGCGCGTTGTAGTCCACCTGCGGTCCCGAGTAGCCGCCGGCTTCTTCGAATCCGGAGATGCCGTTCCACAGGAAGTGGGTCATGACGTCGGACGAGACCTTTCCCCCGCGCAGCTTGTCCAGCGCTTCGCGATTGGTCGCTGCCCAGAGCGCCCTGCGCAGGTTGACGTTCTTGAAGGGCCCGTTGCTGTTGTTGACCGCGATGTAGCGGTCGCCCGCGCCACCCCCGGCAGAGATCTGAAGCTGGCTGCGGTACTGCTGGACGGCGAGCTTGAGCACGGGAGCGGCCGGCGCGTCGGTCTGGAGCATGTGGCTGCCTTCCAGAACCTGGCGGCCGATCACGTTGGAGTCGCCACCGATCGAGATGTTGATCTGGTCCAGGTAGGCGGGACGGAAGTCCGTGCTCGCGTTCCAGTTGGGGTTGCGAACCAGCGTCGCCGACTTTCCGGCCTGGTACCCGGTTCCGAGGATCTTGCCCTGGCTGTCGGCCTTGAGCATGTACGGACCAGTGGCGACCATGTAGCTCGTGTATTCGCTCGGTTTCTTGGCATCGAACTTCTTGGCGTACTCTTCGGGCACGGGGGCCGAGTACGGCAGCACCATCGAGGCCACGACGATCCCCGCCTGCGGCTGGGTGAGTTTGACCTGAAGCGTGTACTTGTCGATCGCCTTGACTCCGGGCACCGGACCGCCCTTGGCGGCCTTCATCCCTTCGACTGCTTCGAGGTAGCCGAGGTAGTAGGGGTTCGCGACGTTCGGGTTGGCGACGCGGTCGATCGCATAGACCACGTCGGCAGCCGTCACTTCGCGATTGACCGGCGGGCTGAAGTGCACCCCTTTGCGAATCTTGATCGTGATCAGCTTGTTGGCGTCAGAGATCTGCGCCGAGCCTTCGGCGATGTCGGGTGTCGCTTCCGAGAAGGTGTTGGGCTTGTAGCTGTACAGGCCCCGCTGGGTAGCGCTGGTGATCTCGTAGTCCAGCTGGTAGTAGGACTGGCCGGGGTCGAGATGTTCGAAGTCCGTACTTTGCGCCACGTTCAGGGTGCCGCCCTTCTTGCCGCCGGTCAGCGACTCCGTCTGCGGCGTCTGGACTCCGGGGAGTGTCGAGCGCGACGTCGCACTCGAGCTCGAGGTTTTGCTGCTTGAGCCGCACGCCGTCAGGGCGAACATCAGCGCCACTGCGACCGCAGCCGCCATGATCGTTCTAAGCGACCGCATCGGGACGCCTCCTTTTGTTGTTGTTGGCGGCACCGGCGCAATCACCGGGCCGATCGGGGGTTGAGCGCATCGCGCAGGCCATCGCCGAGGAGATTGAAGGCGAGCACTGTGAACAGGAGCGCGATGCCGGGAAACGTCATGTACCACCAGGCGGTATTGAAGATCGGCGTCGCCGCGGCGATCATCTGGCCCCAGCTGGCGGTCGGGGGGCGCACGCCGACCCCCAAGAACGAGAGCGAGGCCTCGAGCAGGATGTTCAGCGGGATCAGCAGCGTCGCGTAGACGATCACCGGCGCCACGAGGTTGGGCAGTATCTCGCGGAACATGATCCTGGCGTTCGAGGCTCCCAGCGCCCGCGCAGCGTCGACGAACTCGCGCTCACGCAGCGACAGCACGAGGCCGCGTACGATGCGGAAGATGTACGTCCAGTTGACGAGTGCGATCAGGAAGATGATCACGCTCGTTCCCGGCGAGATCGCGCCGCCGACGCAGCCGCGCACGGCGCACGCGGCGCCGATGCCCAGCCCCAGCAGCAGCACCGGGATCGACAGCACGACGTCGACGGTTCGCGACAACAGCGTGTCCATCCAGCCGCGGTAGTAGCCCGCAACGACGCCGAGCGACACGCCGATCACGGCGGCGATCGCCGTCCCCAGGATGCCCACCTCAAGCGACACGCGCGTTCCATAGATGACGCGCGACATCACGTCGTGGCCGAGCTGGTCCACGCCGAAGGGGTGAGCGCCGCTGGGCCCCTGCGGGCTACCGAATTCATCGGTCAGATTGAGGTTCTGGACGTACGGCCCGGGCAGTCCCAGGATTTCTACGACGAGCGGCGCCGCGATCGCGACGATCGCCAGGAGCACGACGAATCCGAGCGAGACCATGGCGATGCGGTCCCTGCGCAGGCGCCGCCAGAACAGCGCCAGCGGCGAGAGCGCCTCGATCTCCCCGCCCATGTCGAGGAATTCGAGGTTGCCCCTGGAGGAGGACAGCGTCTCTGCGCCACCTACGCTCAACGCGGAGGCCTAGGGCTGTTTGATGGATGCTTGGGGCTGGAAGTTATCTTCACGGAATCCTTACGTTCGACAAACCCTAGAGGCAACCTGCCCTGA
>DAIRTT010000106.1:3822-9452 GCA_036803745.1 Solirubrobacteraceae bacterium
TCGAGGAGTTCGTGGGCCAGGAGCACCTGCTCGGCCCCGGATCTGCGCTGCGCACGGCGATCGAGCAGGGCCGCCCTCACTCGATGGTCCTGTATGGGCCGCCGGGGAGCGGAAAGACGACGCTCGCGCGGATCGTGGCGGGCCGCTCGGGCGCGGCCTTCGAGGAGCTGAGCGCCGTCCAGGCCGGCCGCGCAGAGGTGCGGGCGGTGATCGAGCGCGCGGAGCACCGTAGGGCGAACACGGGCGGGCAGACAGTCCTGTTCCTCGACGAGATCCACCGCTTCAACAAGGCTCAGCAGGATGCCCTGCTGCCGGCCGTCGAGGACGGCCTGCTGACGCTGATCGGCGCCACGACCGAGAACCCGGCCTTCGAGGTCAACGGCGCGCTGCTCTCGCGTCTGCGCGTCTATGCGCTGCACGCGCTCACCGCCGAGGAGCTGCGCACGGTGCTCGACCGCGCGGCCGACCCGGCCCTGGAGATCGAGGATGGCGCGCTCGACTTCCTCGCGGCCCGCAGCGAAGGCGACGCGCGGACGGCCCTCAACGCCCTCGAGCTGGCGGGCGCGACCGCCGCGGGCCTGGGCGAGGAGCGCGTGACGCTCGCGCGCATCGAGGATGCGCTCCAGCGCAGGGCAGTCCTGTACGACAAGAAGGGCGACCGCCACTTCGACTACATCTCGGCCTGGATCAAGGCAACCCGCGGCTCGGACCCAGATGCCTCCCTGTACTACCTGGCAGTCATGCTCGAGGGCGGCGAGGACCCTCGCTTCATCGCCCGGCGGATGGTCATCCTGGCCTCCGAGGACATCGGCAATGCCGACCCGCGAGCACTCTCGCTGGCGACCGCCGCCGCCCACGCGGTCGACCTGGTGGGCCTGCCCGAGGCCCGCTATGCCCTCGCCCAGGCCGCCGTCTACCTGTCGCTCGCGCCCAAGTCAGACTCCGCCGGCCGGGCGCTTTCGGCGGCCGTCGCCCACGTCCGCGATCACGGGGCCGCGCCGGTGCCTGGTGCGCTGCGCTCGGGACCGCTGTCGGACGCGCGAGCCGAGGACGCAGGGGGCGGCTACGAGAACCCCCACCGGCGCCCGGGCCACGTCTCGCCGCAGGAGCTCGCGCCCGAGACGGTGGCCGGCACTCGCTTCTATGCGCCCGACGAGGCCGAGGCCGAGCAGGCGGAGCGCCTGCAGCTCCTCCGCCGGGCACGGGGCGTCGAGGAGCGATGATCGCCCGCTCATGAGCACGGTCCGAAGCGAGCCCACGAGCGATCAGGAGCTCCTCGCCGTCAACCCGGCGAGCGGCGCGGTCCTCGGACGCGTCGCCGTGACGTCGCCCGAGCGCGTCGGACAGGTCGTCGAGGAGGTCGCCAAGGTCCAGCCGCTGTGGGCGCTCCTGCGGGTCAAGGACCGCGCCCGGTACATGCGCCGGATGGCGCAGTCGGTGATCGACGACTTCGACGAGCTGCGCGAGGCGCTGGCGGCCGAACAGGGGCGTCCGGCGGCCGAGGTCGCGGCGCTCGAGCTGCTCGCGGCGATCGACGCCCTGATCTGGGTCGCCGACGAGGGCGCTCGTGTGCTGGGCGGGCGCCGCGTGGCGGTCCACCGCTCGATGGCGGTCGCCAAGCGCGGGCTCCTCGCCTTCGAGCCCTACGGGACGATCGGCGTGATCGGCGCCGGCAGTGCCCCGTTCGCCCAGCCGCTCGGCCAGATCGCGGGTGCTCTGCTGGCCGGCAACGGCGTGGTCTTCAAGCCCGCCGCCCGCGCCTGTCTGGCGGGTGAGCGGATCGCGCGCCTGCTCGCCCGGGCGGGCCTGCCGGAGGGCCTCGTACGGGTCATCCACGGCGGCGCCGAGGTGGGCGTCGCGCTGGCCGAGTCCCCCCTCGACAAGATCCTGTTCACCGGCTCGCCCGCCGTCGGGCGGGTGGTGGCGCGCGCGTGCGTCTCGCGCGAGAAGGAGGTCGCGGTCGAGATCGGCGGCAAGGACGCGATGCTCGTCCTCGCCGACGCCCGTCTGCCACGGGCCGTCGCGGGCGCGCTGTGGGCGGGCTGCGCGGCCGGTGCCGGGCAGGCCCGCGGCTCGATCGAGCGGATCTACGTGGCGCGCGAGGTCCACGACGCCTTCCTCTCGGGGCTCATCGACGGCGCCCGCCGGCTGACCGTCGGCGATCCAGCCGACCCATCCGTGCAGGTCGGTCCGCTGGCGTCACCGAGGCGCGCCGAGCACGTGCAGGCGCTCGTTGCTGACGCGCTCGCTCAGGGCGCGACCCTGCACTGCGGCGGCCCGGTCGAGCCGGCGGGCTGCGAGGGGGCGAGCTTCTATGCGCCGGCCGTCCTCACGGGGACGACCCCCGAGATGCGGATCACGCGCGAGCCGATCGACGGTCCGGTCGTGACCGTCGAGGTCGTCGACACGGTCGAGCAGGCGATCGCCCTGGCAAACATGAGCGACTACGGGCTCGGCGCCTCGGTGTGGAGCGCCGACCGCTACCAGGCGACCCGGGTCGCGCGCGAGCTGCGCGCCGGCATGGTGTGGCTCAACGACCACCTGCCCGGTCCGACCGTCTCGCGCGGGCCGTGGGGGGCCGCCGCGGGTGGAGGACTCGGACGGACTCTCGGCGAGGCCGGGCTGCGCGCGTGCGCCCAGGAAAAGCTGATCACGTGGGACCCGCCCGTCGCGCGCGGGCAGTGGTGGGGGCCCTACGACGCCTCGAGCGTCCGTGCCGCCAAGGCCGTCGCCCGCATGCGCTCGGCCCGCGAGGTCGACCGCGAGCGCGCCTGGCGCCAGGGCGCCGTCTCGCTGGCCCGGCTGGGGGCCAGAGCATTGGGCCGGGGACTGCCGCGCGGGTAGATGGCCGTTCGGGCGGCGCATGCTGGCCGATCTTCGATCGGTCCGGCGGACCCGCACATGTGCGGGTCCGAGGGAGGGTCGCATGCGACCCTCCCGGGCCGTGCCGCATGCGGCAGGCCCTACAGGACGGCTACCCTAAGGACATGCCCGCCCAGGCCTATGCAGGCAAGGAGTGCGTCTGTCAGCTGCGCAGAGGAACCTGCGACCAGAGCTGCGTCCAGGGCATGCTCGACACGCCGTTCTACATCGCCTGCCTGAAGCTGTCGGGACGGCGTTGCGTGGTGATCGGAGGCGGCGAGATCGGCCTCGATAAGGTCGACGGCCTGCTCGCCTGCGACGGTCAGGTAACGGTGATCGCGCCCGAGGTCGAGCCGGCCGTCGCCGAGTACGCGCGCGAGGGCTCGATCTCCTGGGAGCAGCGCCCCTACGCCGGGGCGAGCGACCTGGAGGGCGCCTTCATGGCGATCGCGGCGACGAACGACACCGATGTCAACATCGCCGTCTACGACGACGCCGAGCGGCGGGCGATGCTCGTCAACGTCGTCGACGTGCCGCCGCTTTGCAACTTCATCCTCCCGGCGATCGTGCGCATGAGCCCGTTGGCGATCGCGATCTCCACGGCCGGCGCCTCCCCGGCGCTCGCCAAGCGCATGAAGCGCGAGATCGAAGCCCAGTTCGGCGAGCCCTACGCCCGGCTGGCCGTACTGCTCAACGAGGTCCGGGGGTGGGCCAAGGGAACGCTGCCGACCTACCAGGACCGCAAGGCCTTCTTTGAGGGCATCGTCAACGGAGACCCCGACCCGATCGTGCTGCTGCGCGCCGAAGGCGGCGAGCCCGGCAGCGGGGAGCGGGCCGTCCGCGAGCTGATCGTGCGCGCCCAGGGCGCCCACGCCCTGCCGGTCGCCTGAGCCGCGCCCCGCTGGGGCCGCTGGGCGCGAGATCAAGATGCCGCCACCGAACACCCAACCCGCCGGCTGAGCGTGGCCGCGCTCGAGCTCGACGGGCTCGTTCGCCGCTACGGCGAACGCGAGGCGCTGGCCGGCGTGTCGCTGTCGCTGCCAGAGGGGCACACGCTCGTCGTGTTCGGCCCCAACGGCGCCGGCAAGACCACCCTGCTGCGCGTGCTCGCCTCGCTGCTGCGTCCCCACGCCGGCTCGGTCCGGGTGCTCGGCGCCGCGCTCCCCGGCGACGCTTGGTCGGTGCGCGGGCGCGTCGGCCTGCTCGGGCACGAGCCGCTGCTCTACCGCGAGCTGACGGCGCGCGAGAACCTGCGCTTCCACGCTCGCCTGCACGGCGTCTCGGACGCTCGCGTCGACGAGGTGCTCGACTCGGTTGCGGTCTCGACCCGTGGCGGCGAGCCGTTGCGGACGCTCTCGCGCGGGATGGTCCAGCGCGTGGCCGTCGCGCGGGCCGTCCTTCACGAGCCCGATCTGCTGCTGCTCGATGAGCCCTACTCCAACCTCGACCCGGCGGCGATCGAGCTCGTCAGCCCCCTGATCGGCTCCGGCTCTCCTCGCACGAGGGTGATCTGCAGCCACGATCCGGCCGGGGGACTGGCCGAGGCCGACCTCGTGCTCGGCCTGCGCGCGGGTCGCCCGGCGCTCCTGCGGGCCGCCCGCGAGGTGCAGCCGGCCGAGATCGGGGCTCTCTACCGATGAGCTCATCGGCGCCATGAGACGCACGGTCTCCGCGCTCCTGCGCAAGGAGCTGCTCGTCGAGCTGCGAACGCTGCAGTCGGTGCCCGGGATGTCGCTGTTCGCCGTCACGACGTTCGTCGTCTTTCACTTCGCGCTCAACCGCGACACCGTCGACGGTGACCTTGCGGCGGGCATCCTGTGGGTCACGTTGCTGTTCGCCGGCATCCTCGGCATCAACCGCCTGTTCGTCGCCGACGCCGACCAGGGCGGCTTCGACGGCTTCTTGCTCGCGCCCGTCGACCGCAGCGCGATGCTCGTCTCCAAGGTCCTCACGCTGCTCGCCTACCTCCTCGCCCTCGAGCTCGTCGCCGTGCCCGCCTTCGGACTGCTCCTGCTCGGCACCTCCCTCGGCCCGGGCCTGCCCGAACTGATCGCCACGCTCGCGCTCGGCGACCTCGGCATCGCGGTCATCGGCACGCTCGTCGCCGCCCTGGCCGTCCACACGAGCGCCCGCGACCTGCTCGGGCCGCTGCTGGCGCTGCCCCTGCTCGTCCCGATCGTCATCGGCGGGGCCCGTGCGAGCGCTCCGCTGCTCGCCACGACCCACCACTCGGGGGCGCCCGGCCGCTGGCTGCTGACGCTCGGGCTCTATGATCTGGTGTTCGGGCTGATCGCCTTCGCCCTGTTCGATTTCCTCCTGGAGGACTAGAGAAATCCCATGTACGGCAAGGGTCTTCGCACGCTGAGCATCGCCACCGTCATCGCCATGGCGCTCGCGCTCGGCCTCGTCTTCTTCTACGCCCCGCTCGAAGCCGAACAGGGCTTCCTGCAGAAGATCTTCTACGTCCACGTGCCGCTCGCGATCGTCGCCCTCTGTGGATTCGTGATCGGCGGCCTGCTCGCGATCCAGCACCTGCGCACGCGCGACTCCCGCTGGGACATGCGCTCCTACGTGGCCATCCACATGAGCCTCATCTTCGCCGTCGCCACGCTCATCACCGGCTCGATCTGGGCCAGGGCCTCGTGGGGGCACTGGTGGGTCTGGAACGAGCCGACGCTCGTCTCGTTCCTGATCGTGTTCCTGCTCTACGCCACCTACCAGCCGCTGCGCTTCGCGATCGAGGACCCCGAGCGCCAGGCGCGCTACGC
>DAIRTT010000107.1:0-9422 GCA_036803745.1 Solirubrobacteraceae bacterium
CGGCGGTGGCCTCGTCGGCTTTGGCGTGGTCGTGATGATCGGCGCCTTCCTCGCGGAAGCCGTCGGCTACGGCCGGCTGATGGTCTGCGCGTTCATCTGTCATCTGCTCTCCGCGGTCCTGACATTGGCGGCCACCGAGTCGACACCCGAGCCGAAGATCGCTCCGATCGCCGCCTCCGGGTCGCCCGTGTAACCGGCCTCGCCGCGCTCGAGATGAACGAGCTCGGGGTTCACCGCCAGCAGCATCGAGGTCTCCCACTCGCCCGCGTGGATGCCGCCGTCGCCCAGCGGCACGCCGTGCTCCTCGGCCCCGACCCGCGCGATTGCCATCAGTGCGCCCAGGTCGGTCAGCGCCCGGACCTCGATCCCCGGCGCGGGGCCGAGCTTCTCGATCGCGCTCGCCAGCGGTCCGAAGTTGCCGCCGTGGGTCGGCAACAGGACCACTCGCTCGAAGCCGCCGGTCGCGAGCGAGAGCACGAGGTCGCCGACGAGGGCGTGGAACGTCTCTTCGGAGATCGACAGGGTCCCCGGGAACGCCAGGTGGTGCTGGGAGCACCCGACCCTGACCGTCGGGGCGAGGAACGCGTCGAGACGGTCAGCCACGAGGCGAGCGAGGTGGTCGCCCAGCAGCGCGTCGGTCGCCAACGGCATGTGCGGGCCGTGCTGCTCGGTCGCGCCGAAGGCCATCACGACGGTCCCGCGTCCGCCGTCGATCTCGGCTCTGATCTCCGGCCAGGTCATTACGTCGAGCTCGACCGCGCCCATGGATCTCCTCTCGTCGGTTCTCGGCGAGTCTACGGCGGCGGCCCTGCGAGGAATAGATTCACCGCAAGGGCCGCGCGGGCTGTTTAGCCTCGCCGGCTGCGGGGCAACCCAAGGGCCATGAACATGTCAACAGAGCAGATCCCCACGCTGCCCCTACGGGGCGGCTCGAACATCCCACAGCTCGGCTTCGGCGTCTTCCAGGTGCCGCCCAAGGAGACCACCGAGGTTGTCATCCGGGCGCTGGAGAGCGGCTACCGCCACATCGACACCGCCGCCGCCTATCGCAACGAGGGCGCCGTCGGACAGGCCCTGCGCTCGAGCGGCCTCGATCGCAGCGAGGTGTTCCTGACGACCAAGTGCTTCAACGACGATCACGGCTACGAGGAGGCCAAGCGCGCCTGCCACGCGAGCCTCGAGCGCCTCGAGATGGACCACGTCGATCTCTACCTGATCCACTGGCCGGTGCCGGCGCATGACCGCTACGTCGAGACGTGGAGGGCGTTCATCGAGCTGCGCGACGAGGGGCTCGTGAGGGCGATCGGCGTGTCCAACTTCCAGCCGGCCCACCTCGAGCGGATCATCGCCGAGACGGGCGAGACTCCCGCGATCAATCAGGTCGAGCTCCATCCGCACCTCCAGCAGCACGGCCTGCGCCGCGAGCACGAGGAGCTCGGCATCGTGACCGAGGCGTGGAGCCCCCTCGCCCGGGGCCAGGTTCTCGACGAGCCCGTGATCGAGGAGATCGCCAAGGCCCACTCGAAGACCCCCGGCCAGGTCGTCATCCGCTGGCACCTGCAGATCGGCAACGTCGTCATCCCCAAGTCCGTCACGCCGTCGCGGATCGCCGAGAACTTCGACGTCTTCGACTTCGAGCTCAGCGACGCCGAGATGACGGCGATCGAGGGCCTTGACGCCGGTACGCGGACCGGCCCCGACCCGGACACCTACGTCCGCCCGTAGTCCCGGCTCGGCGCGGTACCCGCTCGGCGCGCCACACCGTGGTCGCGCCGATCGGTCCGCGGGCGGGGGGGAGGGGGTAAAGGGTCGGGCCCGGACAGCCGATGCTTGGGGGTGCGCATTGCCAACGAGCGGACCCCTCACGACGGTGAGCTGCTTGCACGTGCCGATCTGGCCGCTGCAGCGGCGCTGCGCGAGCTGCCCGAGGCGCTCGTGCTGGTCTTCGACGGGGACATGCGGTTCGTCGCCAGTGCCGGACAGGCGCTCGAGCGCCGGACCGGCGCCGGCGCATGCCGCGATGGCGACCCTGTGAGCGGAGCGTTCGCCGCCGAGGTGTGGCGCGAGATGGAGCCCCTGTTCGCCACCGCTCTGGCCGGCGAGACCCGCTCGCGCGAGATCTGGACGGCCGACGATCGCCACTGCCTGATGGTCGACGTCGGACCTCTGCGGGCCGGCCGGGACGACGGCGAGGCCGCAGCGTCGGGCGCCGGAGTCGCCGTCGTCCTCGACATCACCGCCAGGCGCCACGCCGATGTCTTCTCCGCTCAGCCCGCGGCCGGATTCGAGGCGGTCTTCGACTCGGCCCCGATCGGCAGCGGCCTGCTCGACCGCGACGGGCGCTGGCTGCTCGTCAATCGCGCTCTCTGCGAGATCACCGGCTACACCGCCGAGGAGCTCATCGGCAAGCGCTTCGACGGCATCATGCATCCGGCCGAGGCGGCCAACGACGCCGAGCAGCGAGCCCGTCTGCTGACCGGCGAGATACCCGCCTACCAGGTCGAGAAGCGCTACTTCGACGCGGCGGGCGAGACATCCTCGGCGCTCGTCTCGGTATCGCTCGTGCGTGACCGCCGCGGCCACCCACTCCACTTCATCGCCCAGTTCCAGGACATCTCCGAGCGCAAGGAGCTCGAGGAGCACCTGCGCCTGCTGGCCGACCACGACCCGCTCACAGGCCTGCGCAACCGTGGGCTGTTCGCCCACGACCTCAAGCTCCAGGTCGCCCGCTCCCATCGCTACGGCGAGGTTGCAGGGCTGATGCTGATCGATCTCGACTCGATCCACGCGCTCGCCGAGGAGCACGGCAGGGACGCCGCCGAGGAGGCACGCCGCGCGGTCGCGCGGGCGCTCACCCGGCGCCTGCGAGAAACCGACCTGATCGGTCGTCTCGGCGCCGACCGCTTCGCCGTCCTGCTGCCCCACATCGACGACGAGGGCATCTCGGTCGTCGCCGAAGGCCTCATGCGCGTGATCCCGGCCTGCTCGGTCGACGTCGGCCGCGACGTCGTCCACCCGTCGGTCAGGCTCGGTCACGCCTTGATCGACGCCCGCACGCCGACCGCCGAGGTCGCATTGGCCGAGGCCGAGCGCGCGATGCGCGTCGGCGTCCGCGCCGGCCTCTGAAGGAGACCGCCGAGCCCGCCGGTCGGGCCTCTACGCTCCGCCGATGCAGCCCGATGAGCGGCTCGCGGTCATCGATCTCGGCTCCAACTCCTTCCGGCTCGTCGTCTTCAGGGCCGGGGAGGGCTGGTGGCGGCGGACCGACGAGATACACGAGCCCGTGCGCATCGGCGAGGGCATGCTCGCGAGCGGCCGCCTGGGCGAGGGGCCGATCGAGCGAGCACTGGCCACGCTCGAGGTCTTCGATCACTTCTGCCGCGCCAGCGGCCTCGGCGAGGGCTCTGTCGACGCGGTCGCCACCAGCGCGATCCGAGACGCCGAGAACGCGCCCGAGTTCCTGGCGCGGGCTGCGGAGCGCCTTGGGCCGCCGATCCGGGTCCTGACCCGAGAGCAGGAGGCCCGCTACGGCTACCTGGCGGCGGTCAACTCGAGCACGCTGCACGACGGCTGTGTGCTCGATCTCGGCGGCGGCTCCCTCCAACTGGTCGGGGTCGCCGACCGGCTCGAGGTCAACTCGGCCTCCTGGCGCGTCGGCACGGTGCTGATGAGCGAGTGCTTCCTACCGCCGAACGGGCCCGCCAAGCGAAAGCAGCTCGAGGAGCTCAGAGCCCACGTGAGCGAGGAGCTCGCCGGCGCGGACTGGCTCGCGGGCCTCGGCGCGGGCGCGGGCGCCGCCGGCGGCGCCGGCGGGAGGATCCTCGGCATCGGGGGTACCGTCCGCAACCTCGCTGCGGCCGCCCAGCGGGCCGCTGGACTTCCGTCCAACGGCGTCCAGGGCATGGTCATCGACGCGGACGTCCTCGACGATCTCGTCGAGCGGCTGGCCGCGCTCCCAGCCGCCGAGCGCGCGAGCGTGCCCGGCATCAAGCCCGCCCGCGCCGACCTGATCCTTGCGGGCGCCCTCGTCGTGCAGTGCGTCCTGCGGGCCGGCGGCTTCGCCGGCCTGGAGACGACCGAGGCGGGGCTGCGCGAGGGCGTCTTCTTCGAGCGACAGCTCTCAGGAGAGAGCGATGACCCTGAGCGCCCGCCTCTGTTCGAGGACGTCAGGCGGGCGAGCGTCCTCAACATGGCCGCGCAGTATCGCGTCGACATGGACCACACCCAGCACGTCGCCATGCTCGCCCTCGGGATGTTCGACGAGCTCGCCGAGCTGGGGCTCCACGATGGCGACGAGCGCGAGCGCGAGCTGCTGTGGGCCGCGTGCATGCTCCACGACATCGGCATGTCGATCGACTACGACGACCACCACAAGCACTCCCGCTACCTCATCCTCAACGGCGGGCTGCCGGGCTTCACGCCGGTCGAGACGGCCATCATCGCCCAGTCGGCGCGCTACCACCGCAAGGGGATGCCGGCGCCCGGGCCGATGTCGGGGCTGTTCGGCGAGGGCGACGCCGCCCGCCTGGACCGCTGCGCGACGCTGCTGCGTCTGGCCGAGGATCTCGAGCGCTCGCGCGACCAGCTCGTGCGCCGGACGAGCATCGCGCTCAACGACGACGCCGTCGAGCTGCGTCTGATCGCCGACGGCGAGGCCGCCGTGCCGCGATGGGCGGCCGGGCGCGAGGGCGAGCTGTTCGCCCGCGCGTTCAAGCGTCGGCTGTCGGTCGCCGCCTGAGAGCTCAGGCGGAGGACAGCGCGCGCGAGCGTCCCGCGCAGTCGAACAGGGTGAGGCCGAACGGGTAGGGCACGGGGCTGTGCCACGTCCGCGGCGAGATCTGGCGGCAGACCTTGAGCACCGCGGCGGTCGCCTTGTTACCGCCGCGGCTCGAGTACTCCCCGCCGAGCAGCACGTAGCGTGCCTCTCCGCCGGCGACGAGACGGGCCAGGCCCGGCCCGTCGAGCGCGGGGTCGGTGCCGCTGTAGCCGCCCAGCGCGCCCGCCTGGTAGCCGAGCAGCATGATCGGAGCGACCGTGTCGGAGGCGACGGTCAGCAGTTCCCAGCGCGTGCCGGGTCTGTGCGCGTGGACGTATTCGGCGATCGCGCGGTCGATGTCCAGGTCGCGCCGGCTGATGCCGAAGCCGCCGGGCGCCCCTGGTGCCTGGCGCGGGCCTGCCGCAGGGAAGGTGCCCTCGACCGGCGCGAGCCACGTCGAGGCGGCATAGCCCGTCGGCACGATCAGCAGCAGGGCAAAGACGGCGATCAGCGCCGGCGCGGCCATCCGCCGGAGGGCCACGAACGCCCCGAGGCCGACGAGCGCTCCGGCCACGAGGATCGGCTCGAACCACACCATGTAGTGGTAGCGGTGCATCAGGTACAGCTGCGCGTAGAGCGTCGCAGCGACGGCAATCGGCGCCAGCGCGAGCGCCCACAGGCGCCGCTTGCCTCGTGCGAGGGTGACGAGGGCGGCCAGTCCGGCGCCGGCCATCGCGCCCGTCCCCGGAGCGAGCGCCGAGACGTAGTAGGGGTGGACGATGCCCGTGGACGTGCTCAGGACGAAGGCCTCGACCAGGAGCCAGCCGCCGAGGACGATCGCGCTGGCAAGGCGCGGATCGCGACGCCCGAGCGCCTCGTCCTGTGCGGCGGCCGTGTCGGTCGTGGCCGCCTCGGCCCCGGCGTCGTCGTCGCGCCGGCGCGAAAGCGCCAGCATCAGCGCCATGCCCACGAGGCCGAAGAAGGCGAAGGGCAGCATCCAGCCGGCCTGGTCGCCGAGGCCGACGCCGAACAGACGCAGCGGGCCGGGCGGCCCGCCGAAGGGGATCGGGTAGCGGTTGCGCTTGCGTTCGACGACCGGCACGATCGCTTTGCCTTCGACCTGGCTGCCCGGTTCGCTCGTCGCCGGATGCGCCGCTTTCGTTTTCGACGCCGGCGCCGGGGCGCCGAGGCCGTGCTTGGGGGCGGGGACGCGGGCACCGGGCTTGATCTGGACGGTGTTGGGGGCCCCGGTCTGGCCTTCGACGCGGCCGAGACCGTTGTATTCGAAGGTCAGGCCGATCTCCGTGTTATTGGTCGAGCTGCCCACGTACGGGCGCTTCGAGGCGGGCGTGGCGTCGACGTAGAGGATCCACGAGAACGCGACGACTGCCATCACCAGCCCGGCCACGAGCAGCTGCCCGACGCGACGAACGAGCGTGCCCGGCGCGCACACCAGATAGGCGAGCGCGATGCCGGGGATGACCAGGACGGCCGCGAGCGTCTTGGTGTTGAACGCGAGGCCGACGAGCACGGCACTCCACAGCAGCGCCCGCCAGCGTCCGGTTTCGCTCGCGCGCAGCGCGGCGCCACACGCCATCACCATCAGCAGGATCAGGAGGGGATCGACGCCGTTCTCGCGCGAGACGGCGACGAACGACGGGAACACGGCCATCGCGACGGCGCCCGCGAACCCTGCCAGCACGCCCAGGCGGCGGGTGAGGATGACGTAGAGCAGCGCGACGGCGAGCACGCTCACGATCGCCTCGGGCAGCAGCAGGCTCAGCGGCGTGAAGCCGAACAGCTTGGCGCTCGCCGCCTGCAGCCACAGGGCGAGCGGCGGCTTGTCCACGGACACGAGGCCGCCCGGGTCGAAGGAGACGAAGAAGAAGTTGTGCAGCGAGCGCAGCATCGACCGGTCGCCGGCGGAGTAGAAGATGTTGGCGTAGCCGTTCTGGGCCAGGCGGTGAGTGTTGAGGACGGCCGAGAGCACGACGACAGCCACGAAGCCGAGGTGCGCGACGCCCGGACGCACGCCCGTCACACGCCGGCGCCAGGCAGCGCGCCTCCCCGGCGCGGGCTGCGTGCCGGCCGCGGGGCTCGCCGCCGGGGCGGTTGCCGTCTGCTCGGTCGAGCTCACGACGCCGGCTCGATCGGCGCTCGGGCGCTCCGCTCAGGCGGGGAGGCAGGCAAGGAGGCGGTCGAGGTCGTTGTCGTCGTTCCACGCACCGACCGACGCGCGCAGCCACGGCCGGTCGGGGATGTTGCGAAGGGTCACGCCGGCTCCGGCCAGCAGCTCCCGCTCGCCCTCTGGATCGGGGCTCGCGAAGGAGACGAGCGTGCTCCGCCCGCGCGGCGCAGGCTCGCGACCGCGCTCGGCCAGCTGCTCGGCCAGGAGCGCGGCAAGCGTGCGGGCGCGCTCGTGCACCTCGGACCACCCTGCCGAGCCCAGAACTTCGACCGCTGCGAGCGCGCAGGCGACCGTCTCCGCGTTGAGCGAGAGCGTGTCGAGGCTGCGCGCGTCGTCGTGGAGCTTGGCCTGCAACCCGTCGCCGGGGACCTCGAGGTTGCCGTAGCCGCGCCGCCAGATCGCGAGGCTGTCGCGTAGCTCGGGCGTGATGTAGAGCATCCCGGTCCCGTCAGGTCCGCAACACCACTTCTGCCCGGCGCCCGCGTAGGCGTCGCAGCCGAGCGCGGCGACGTCGACCTCGATCGCGCCGACACCCTGGGCCCCGTCGAGCACGACGGGCACGTCGACGTCGGCGAGCTCGGCGGGCGCCAGCAGCCCGCTCATCCAGCCGACGTGCGAGCAGGCGACGAGCGAGGTCCGCGGCCCGACCGCTTCGGCGAGCTCGGCCATCGGCACCTCGCGGACCTCGACGCCCTGAAGTTCGCGGGCGGCGGCGAGCGCACCCAGCAGACCCGGGTGCTCCTCGTCGCTGGTGATGATCTCGCTGCCCCGCTCCAGGCGCATGCCGCCGAGCGTCTGGGCGATCCCCTCGGTCGTAGAGGTGGTCAGCGCGAGGTCGCTCGTCGAGCAGCCGAGCAGGCCGCCGTAGGCCTCCCGCAGCGCGTCGGTCAGCTCCGTACGGCGTTCGAAATGGGCTTTGGAGCGCCCGTCGCGAAGCTCGCGCTCGAGCTCGGCGGTGGCCGCGTCGCGCGCGGCGCTCGGCAGCGGCCCGTCGGTGCCCGCGTTGAAGTAGGCGATCCGCTGGAGTACCGGAAAGCGGGAGCGCAGGTCAGAGGCATCCACGCGGCGAGAATATCCGCCGCGCGGGCGCACCCACGGCAGTCGGTGATGAGAAAACGGATATAAGAGCCCGACCAGCAGCCGAAGGCGCCTCCAGCGGGCGCCCCGAACGCACGCGCAGCAGAGAGGAGCAGCCCCCGGCCATGGCCGGCATCGATCAGCAGCAGCCGCTGTGGCAACCATCACAGGAGCAGGCCGAGGGGACCGAGATGGCGCGCTTCATGCGCTGGGCGGGTGAGCGCCATGGCCGCGAGCTCGTCGACTACGACGGGCTGTGGCGCTGGTCGGTCGACGAGCTCGAGGAGTTCTGGGCCGACATCTGGGAGTTCTGCGGTGTGATCGCGTCCAAGCCATACGACCGCGTGCTCGGCTCGCGCGAGATGCCGGGAGCCGACTGGTTCACCGGCGCCGAGCTCAACTATGCCGAGAACCTGCTCGCCGGCGCGGACGCCGACACGGTTGCCGTGCTGCACTGCTCGGAGCTGCGCGACCTGCAGGAGATGACGTGGGGCGAGCTGCGCGAGCAGGTCGCGGCGGCGGCGGCCGGCCTGCGCTCGCTGGGCGTCGGCCCGGGCGAGCGTGTCGTCGCCTACATGCCCAACATCCCCGAGACGCTGATCGCCTTCCTGGCCGTAGCGAGCCTCGGCGCGATCTGGTCCAGTGCCGCCCCGGAGTTCGGCGCCCGAAGCGTCATCGACCGTTTCGCCCAGATCGAGCCGCGGGTCCTGCTGAGCGTTGACGGCTACCGCCACGGCGGCAAGGACTTCGACCGCAGCGCCGTCGTCGAGGGCATCCTCGCCGAGCTCCCAACGGTCGAGCACATAGTCGTCCTGCCCTACCTGCACGCCGACCGCGTGCCCGTGCCGGGCGCCGAGCACCAGGGTGACTCGACGGCCGCACGTCACACCTGGCAGGAGCTGCTCGCGCGCGGCGAGGGCGCTGAGCCGAGCTTCGAGCAGGTGCCCTTCTCCCATCCCCTGTGGGTCCTGTATTCCTCGGGCACGACGGGGCTGCCCAAGGCGATCGTCCAGGGGCACGGCGGCATCCTTCTCGAGCAGCTCAAGAAGCGGATGCACCTCGACCTGCGCGCCGGCGACCGCATGTTCTGGTTCACGACGACCGGCTGGATGATGTGGAACTTCCTCGTCGGCTGCATGCACAGCGAGGCCGCGATCGTGCTCTACGACGGCAGCCCCGCCCACCCCGATCTCGGCGCCCTCTGGCGGCTGGCCGAGCGCGCGTCGATCACGTGCATGGGTGTCAGCGCGGGCCTGCTGGCGAGCACCGAGAAGGCGGGCATCTCCCCGGCCGCCGAAAATGACCTCTCGGCGCTGCGGGCGATCGGCTCGACCGGCTCGCCGCTCGCGCCCGAGAGCTTCCGCTGGGTCTATCAGGAGGTCGGATCGGACATCTGGCTGT
>DAIRTT010000108.1:0-9356 GCA_036803745.1 Solirubrobacteraceae bacterium
CGTGAAGGAGCGTCTGCGCAAACCGGGGCGATACTCCTTCCGTGCGAAGTTCGCAGGCGACCTCAGCCACCTTGGGAGTAGCGCGTCGCACACGGTCGTCGCGTTCTGAGGTGCGACCGCTCGCGTCATGCGGCCATACTCCAGCCTGAGCCGTAGGCCGAGCCATCCCGCACACCTTCCCACACGTTTCCCGCAGACGATGACGCACAACGTCCGACAAGGATCGACGCCGCCGACTAAAAGGCTAGGAAACACGGGCGTTCGGGCGTGTCGGCCTGCGTAGTTGACGCCGCCGACGGATTCGACAAGGCGGAGGTCACTGGTTCGAGCCCAGTATCGCCCACTCCCAAAGTGCCTGCTAAGCGGCACATTCCCGTCTCTCGTGGCCGCATTCGTGGCCGCTTCTTTGACGTAGAGAGCGCCGTTTCGCTCTCGGACTAGCGTCCCGCCAGCTACTCGGTGCCGTCGTCGATGACGAACGACACCGGCCCCACGGGCGCGATGATGAGGTGGAGGCCGATCCTCTTGCCTCGCGACGAGTTGAGGCGAAACTCGCGGATCACCTGACCGCCTAGCGGTGTGCCCGAGCGGATCACCGCCGCGACCTCAGCGCTCAGCGTGGAGGGCACGTAGCCGACCTGAACCTTGCCGGTCGCGTCCCACACGCCCACGGCGTTTGGGTCGAACTCGTTACCCGGCTCGGGCCGTAGGAGGACGAGCGAGCCGTGATCGAAGCGCTTGTCGGCGAGTGCGGCCGGGCGATGCTGCGCACCCGCGACTTTGCAGTAGAAGGCGCGCGGATCGGTCGTGCGATGCTCGGCCTCGTAGAGGAAGTCGCCATCCTCGGAGGTCGGCGTGAAGCCGCCGCACCAAATTGTCTCGCCCTCGTCCCCCTCGAAGGTGTGAGTGTCTTCGACAACGTAGACCGTGACCTTCGGCGTCGGCTCAACCGGAGGCGGAGGCGTTGGAGGGGCGCGGAATCGATCCAGCAGTCCGATGCCTCACCCTACCCGGCGTCACCGCCGACGACACCCCTTCGGTGGCTGAAAAGTCAAGGGCCTCGTCCAGCGACCTGCAACGATTTTCGCCACGAGCAGATCAACGCATGGAAGGTGAGCGATGACCGAGATAACAGGACTGCAAGCTTGGGAGCGTGCTGACTTCATCGCGCGAAGCGACGAGGGTCTTCCGAAGTGGCTTGCCGATTTGCGGGCAACCCACACGGCCGCGCGCGATGAGTATCTGAAAGCCGTGGGCGGGGTCGTGGATACCTCGGCTCAACTCGAAGCCGACGCTCGGGCGCATCGCCGCGCCGTGCGCGATGCGATCAGCGAGAGCCGCACGCCGCCGAAGCGAGAGGCCGACCCCGACGTAGCCGACGCGCAGCGAGGCGTCGCCGTCGAGGATGCCGAGTACGCGCGCGCCGAGCTTGCGATCGTGTCGTGCGATGTGCTCGCCGCTATACGTGACCGGCGTCAGGACTTCGATGAAGCGCTCTACCTCGGTGCGTCTCCTGAGTTGAGGGTGGCCCTAGGAGGCTTCGAAGAGCATGAGAGGCTCCGCGTGGAGCGGCTGAGGAATGTTGCGGCCGAGCCGCAGATCGTCGACCTCTCGAACCCTTCGCACGCCCCCTTCACCGAGCTTGGCAGTCAGGAGGCCGTCAATGCCTAAAGCAGCAGCAGCAGCTACCGCCAACCCTGCCACGCGCACGTTCGAGCGCCGGATCCAGTTCGGTGCCGGAGCGGGCTTCACGACTAGGATGCCCGGTCCAGATGGGCGCCACGATGACCGAGCCGTGGCGCTGGCGCTGGCGGTCACGACCCTTCTGTCCGGCCCACAGGGTGCAGGCTTCGCTCCCGGCCTCGCCGAGGTGCTTCTCGCCGGGGCCAGACGCGACGCGGCGAAGGATCGTGCCCGTCTGGCCGAGGCCACTCTCGCGGCCGGGCACGTCGACTTTCACCGGGCCTTCGGCGAGCCGCCACCCGAACGGATTGTGCCGGTCGAGGACGTGCTGAACAGCGCGGGCGCGCGTCACGAAGAGCCGAGGTGGGAGCCGTGAGCGAGCGCCGGTGCGTGGTCTGCCGAGCGAGCCTTGAGGGCCGCCGAGCCGATGCGCGGACCTGCTCGGCCGCCTGCCGCCGGGAAGCTGCCCGAATCCGACGAGTGCACGCCGGTATCAGCGACGGCCCGTACTCAACGCTGGCGGACCTAGCCGCACGCGACGCTAAACGTGCAAAACGGCTGGAAAGGGCGTAGGATGGTCTCTCCAATCAAGTGGGGCCGCGACGTGTCAGCGCCCGGCCCCGTGACCCAAGGAGAGTGACCTCCATGAGTGCTAGCAAGGCTACCCGGCCTGCCGTCAAGCGCCCCTACGGCGCAGGCAGGCTCTACACGAGGACTGACGCCGCAGGGCGTCAGACGTACTACGGCCGGTGGTACACGGCCGACGGCTCCGAAGTGAAGCGGCGCATCGGCAAGGTCCGCATCCCCAACAGGGGCGACGGGCTGACCAAGGCCGAGGCCGAGGCCGAGCTTGCGAGGATGAAAGGCGAGGTCGTAGCGAAGCCCGAGAGGGGAGAGGCCGTGACCATCGCCAACCTCGGACGGCTCTACCTCGACGACCTCAAGAGCGAGGGCCGCAAGAAGGCCACCATCGTGGCCGTGACGAGCATCTTGCGCGTGTGGCTTGAACCGTTCTTCGACGGCCAGGACGTGAGCGCGATCACGCAGGCACAGATCGAAGACCTGATCCGCAATATGAAGGGCGGCACGAAGCCCGGCGCCCGCCAGAAGGGCGACCGGCGCTACGGGAGGCCGGTCGGGTCGAAGTCGATCCGCAACTACATCGGGTGCCTCTCGGCGCTCTTCAACTTCGCGATCCGCGAGAAGCTGCTCACCGTGAACGTCGCCAGTCACGTGAAACTGCCCCCGAAGCCCGACGACGGCGAGGTGCGCTTCCTGACACTCGATGAGGTGTACGCGCTCGTCGACGCCGCGCAGGCGGGGAGGCACGAAGCGCTCGACCGGGCGCTCTACCTGACGGCTGCGATGACCGGCTTGCGTCAGGGCGAGCTTGTCGCGCTGCGCTGGCGCAACATCGACTTCCCGGCGCTCCGCATTCGCGTTCGGGAGAACTTCGTGCTCGGCGAGGTCGGGACGCCGAAGTCCAAGCGCTCGACGCGCAGCGTGCCGATGGCGGACGAGGTGGCGGGCGAGCTTGAGCGCTACTTCAAGGCGTGCGGGGAACCGGCCGACGACGCACTCGTGTTCGCCGACCCGTTGACCGAGAGCTACCTCGACAAGGCCGCCATCCTGCGCCGGTACAAGCGGACCCTCAAGACGGCGAGGCTCGATGAGACGCACCGCTTCCACGACCTGCGCCACACCTTCGGGACGCAGATGGCGGCGGCGGGCGTGCCCATGAGAACCTTGCAGGAGTTCATGGGCCACCGCGACATTGAGACGACACAGCGCTACGCCGACTACGCGCCGAACGCGAACGAGGCCGCCTACGTCAATCAAGCGTTCACGCGTGAGCGCCCGACGGCCGTTGACGTGGCGGCATGAGGCTGGTCTACCCCGACTCCGAAACGATCCTCGACTTCGTCGTGCCGACGCTCGACGAGGCACGCGCCTACATTCGCGACGGGGCGATCAACGGGCAGGAGTTGCTCGAAGATGCGGGCCTGGGCGAGCGCGAGGCCAAGCGCGAACTCAAGAAGATCAAGTACGCGATGCTGCCGGGCACCCTCAAGCAGACGTTCAAGGACGAGTCATGAGCGCGCGCACGAGGCTCGTGGCGCTCGCCTTCGTCGTGATCGCGTGGCTGGCGACGGTCGGCGCGCTGGCGATCACGCACGCCCGGCTCTAGCCCGCCGCCGTAAGCAGGCCTTCATCCGGCCAGTGACCTTCCGCAGTTCCTAGCCCTAGACCCTCGCGGACGATATGTCCATTTGAGACGGGAACGCAGCCGCTGTGGACCAGTAGGTCTGACGCGCGGGTGCCATCCGCGTAGCTGAACACGACCAAGATGGAGCGGCCCCCCAGCATGGGACACGAAGAAACCGGACCAGATGCGAAAGGCTTCAAGGCGTCGAGCCTGACCGCCAGCCGTTTCGCTTGGTTCGAACCGACGTGGAGCGCCCCTGCGAGCCGGTTTGACTGCCGCTCCCTTCGCGCCCGGTAGCGGCATATGACGGCGGCAATCGGATCGGCAGGTGCCAAAACGGTCGCCTTCGATGGTTCGGGCTTGAGCTGAATGTCAGCGTCACTCGGCGGGCAATCTCGACGAGCGACCCCGAGTGAGAGCTTGACCGCTGGCTGGGAGGTCGTGTCGCTTCCTTTCGAGCCGCCCCCGCACCCTGCCAGGACCACCGCCCCGAGCACCACGGTGGATCTTCGGGGCAACGGACGCACGATTGACATGATGGCGCAGGTGTGCCGAGTCCGCCGTCGGCCTCAATGCGTCCATTCTGCTCGCTCGCTCGCTCACGGGCCGTGGAGCACCGGCGGGACGGCCTCCAACCTCCACTCGTCACCGCGAGCGTCGTCGCGGTCCGGCAGGAAGGTGCGAGGGCATTCCGCGAGGGTTCTAAGAGCGGGTTCGTCGAGCGCGTCGAGAAGCGCCGCGCGAGGTCGCTCACGCGGCCTCCGACTTCGACACGGCCCGTGGCCCGCTCCTGACATGATCCGTAGCGTGATTCGGGTGAGATGGAGGTTGTTGACGCTCGCCGTCGTTGCCCTTGCCGCAGGCGGCGCTGCGGTTGCCCTCGCCGGATCGAGCGGCAGCGCGCCTATCGACAAGGCAGCGGCGCGTGCGTTCATTCGCGCCGTGACCCTGCAAGCCGGTGATCTTCCTGGCTTCGCGCCGTTTGGCGGGGAGGCAGGATCGCCGCCTGATGCAACGGAAAAACAAGAAAGGGCGCTGCGCTGCGGCCACCAGGGCAAACCGCGCGGGCGGGCGATTGACGCCGGAGGGTCGCTGCTCGCGGATCGCTCCGAAGAGGGCGTCGGCTCGGTGGTGGTCGTGATGCCGAGCGAAGCTCTCGCCAAAGCTGAAATCGCCGCGCTTGCTTCGCGAAGCGGCCGTCGCTGCCTGGCGGACGGTCTGCGCCTTTCGGGCCCCCTCGGGAGCGGTCTCTACGCCATCAAGATCACGCTCGTGCCCGTCTCGAACACGCTCGGGCAAGAAGCCGTGGACCTTCACCTGCTCGCGACTTTGCAACGATCGCGCTTTCGCCGGGCCGCTCGCCTCCGACGTCGTTTCGGCAAGCATCGCGTCTTCCCGCCGCCAGCGAAGCTCGTCTACTCCATCGGGGCGATCTTTCGGGTGGGCGCAGCGGACATCGTGTTCTTCTCGATTAGCACGCGGCGGCAGTTTCCCGACGCCGCAACCGAGCGCCGTCTGCTCTCGCTGCTCTACAGCCGCGCCCAGGCGCACAAGCTGTAGCTGTCGTCGATGCGCCCTCAGCGACACGGCTCGCTTTAGTTCAGAGTCTTCAGGCTGCGCACTCGCCGGGGCCGGGGCCGCTTTGGGGCCGCTTTCTGCCGTCGCCTGAGGGCGTCTCACGTGGGCTACATGCCATGAGAGCACCTGAGAACGCCTGAGAGCACCTGCGGTGGTGAGTTCGAGCCCAGTGTCGCCCATCGCCGAAAACCCCCGCGTGCTGTCAAAGCCGGTCGGAATGCACCTCTCGGGGTCCGCGCCGGTTGGGATTCGACCCCCCGGTGCCCGGTGTAGAGTCGTGTTTCGGCTATGCCCGGTTCGCAACCAGCGGAGGCTGCTCGCCCGGTTCCGGACGTTGTGGTCGCCGGTCACGTGTCGCTGGACGTGTTCCCGACGTTGTACGGGCCGGTGAGGATCGAGCCCGGACGACTCGTCGTGGTCGGACCGGCGGTGCTGTCGACGGGTGGCGTGGTGGCGAACACCGGCGTGGCGCTGCACCGGCTTGGCGTTCGCGTGGGGCTGGTCGCCAAGGTCGGCGCGGACATGTTCGGCACGGCCGTGCTCGAATCGCTGGCGCGGCACGGAGGACACCTCGTGGCCGGCATCCTGGTCTGCGCAACGGAGCCGACGAGCTACACGATCGTGATCGCTCCACCCGGCGTGGACCGGAGCTTCCTGCACTGTCCCGGAGCCAACCAAACATTCTCCGCGCAGGACGTCCCGTATGAGAGCCTGTCCGGCGTGCGCCTGTTTCACTTCGGCTACCCGCCGCTGATGCCACGGATGTACGCGGACGGCGGGGCGCAACTGCGGGCGATGTTCGCGCGAGTGATCGAGGCAGGGGTGGCGACGGCGCTCGATCTCTGCGAGCCAGATCCCGAGAGTGACGCTGGGCGCGTTGACTGGGTGGAGGTACTGAGACAGGCACTGCCGTACGTGGACGTGTTCGCCCCCAGCATCGACGAGCTGCTGTTCATGTTCGACGGGCCCGCCCACCAGCGACTCCAGGCGGGGGCCCCGCTCGCGTCGGTCGCGGACTACTCGCGGCTGGCAGATCTCGGGGGCCAGCTGACCGCGATGGGCGCCGGAGTCGTAGCGATCAAGCTCGGAGACCAGGGTCTGTATCTCCGGACCACCCCAGACGCCACCCGGATGAGGGCGTTCTGTGAGCGTTTGGGGCTGCGAACCGACGCATGGCTGGATCGAGAGCTGCTCTCGCCGTGCTTTCAGGCGCGGACGGTCAGCGGCACGACCGGCTCGGGCGACGCGACAATCGCCGGGCTGCTGGCGGCGCTGCTGCGGGGCGCGGGCCCGCGCGAGGCGGCGACGAGCGCAACCGCTGTGGGTGCCTGCAGCGTGGAGGCGGTCGATCCCACCAGTGGAATCCCGACCTGGAAGCAAGTCACCGAGCGCATGGCGGACGGCTGGCCGCGGCAGCCGGTTGAGATTGAGTTGCCGGCCGACGTCGCCGTTGAGCGCGACGGAACCGGGACGATGGTTCTGCTCCGATGAAGTCGGTTGACGAGAAGCTCGCCGATCTGCACGCGGACCCGCGCGCAAGCGAGCATTCATCCTGGCTGACGCAAAGGACGCCGAGGTGGCCTTCAGCCTGGGGGCTACGGGCACCGATCTGGCGACGCGCCGGCATCTCGATGATCATGGCACGATCACTTTGACAGGAGCACTCCGCGCCATGAAGAGCCTTGACTTCAAGCTCGCTCATATCCACGCCGATCCCGCCAGTGCACGTGACTTCATTCTCGCCGACGCCAAGGACGCCGACATGGCGTGGGGGCTGGCAGCGACGGGCGTGGATGTGGCCAGCGGCCATCCGCGCTCGCTTGCCGACTATCGTGATCAGATGCGCGAGATCGTGCGGCAGGGTCTCGTCGACATCATGTTGATGAGCGTCAGTACGAGCGAGTTGCTGACCGTGCAGGAGGGCCTGTTCGAGGGCTCCGACGTGACGCCGGCCGTGCGCGCCAACGACAGCACCGACATCCATCTTGTTGGCGGCGGCGCCTACGCCGAGGGGCCCTCGCTGCCGTTCCGCACTGCGACTGTCGCGCAGGCTCTGGGCGCCGGTGGCGCTGACCTCGGCCTTTATTCGATCACGCTGAACAACGACGCGGCGCTTGACCGTGCGACGCTCGAGGCGTACCGCGGCTTTCGGCTTGAGGCCGAGCCGCAGGGGCTGCGCCACTTCCTCGAGGTCTTCGACCCTAACGCGCCGGGCGCCCGTCGACCATCGGACGTTGGGCGGTTTCTCAACGATTCGATTGCTCGTGCGTTGGCCGGCGTACCGCGCGGGGCGCGGCCGCTGTTCCTCAAGATGCCGTACCACGGACCGCGGGCGATGGAGGAGCTGACGTCCTACGACCCGCACCTGGTGCCCGGTGTGCTCGGCGGCTCGTCAGGCACCACCCACGACGCTTTCTTCCTACTGCAGGAGGCACGCCGGCATGGCGCGCGGGCAGCGCTGTTCGGTCGCAAGATCAACGCCAGCGAGCACCAGCTGACATTCGTCCGGTACCTGCGAGTGATCGCCGACGGCGAACTCGCCGCCGCGGACGCGGTTCGCGCCTACCACGCGGACCTCGCCCGGCTGGGTATCAAACCTCGCCTGCCGCTGTCTGACGACCTCGCTCTAACGGAGACGCAGCACCATGCCTGATACCGACTACCGCTTCTCAATTGGCCCCTGGAACATCAGCGAGGGCCGCGATTCCTACGGTCCCGAGACTCGCCCGCTCAAAGACATCTCCTGGAAGATCGAGCGGTTCGCCGAGGCGGGGTTCGACGCGGTGATGTTCCACGACGACGACGTCGTACCCGATATCGACACGAAGACCTACGCGCAGGTGATCGCGGAGGCGACTGCGATGCGCCGCCGAGTGGAGGACGCCGGCATGACCGTGGAGATGGTTGCGCCGCGCCTTTGGTTCAGCCCGCGGACCGTCGATGGTGGCTACACCAGCAACGATCCCGCCGCGCGTCAGTACGCCATCGACCGCTCCCTGCAGGCGATTGACATCGCCGACGCGATGGGCACCAACCTGATCGTCTGGTGGTTGGCGCGTGACGGCACCTATGTCCGCGAGTCCAAGAGCTACGGGCGCTCGCTGGAGCTGCTCGCGCAGGCCGCAGACCGGATGCTCACTTACAATCCCAACATCCGGATCGCGATCGAGCCTAAGCCCAACGAGCCGGTCGACGTCGCCTACCTGCCGACGATCGGCCATGCGCTCGCGTTCGCCCACCTGACCAGTGACGCCGCGCGCGTTGGCGGGCTGGTCGAGACCGCCCACTGCGTCCTCGCCGGGCTGGACCCCGCCGACGAGATGGAGTTCGCCTTAACGGTAGGCAAGCTCTGGTCCGTGCACCTCAACGATCAGAACGGGCTCAAGTTCGATCAGGACAAGCCGTTCGCCAGCATAAACCTGCGCAGCGCGTTCGACCAGGTGCGCGTCCTGGAGCGTCACGGCTACGGCACGCGCGGCGAGTGCGTTGGCCTGGACTGCACTCCTTCCGCACCACCGCGATCGAGCAGGGCCTTGCCCACGCCGTCAACAGTCGCGCGACATTCCTGCGGCTCTTGGAGAAGGTCCGCAGCTTCGACGAGAACACCGCCCAAACGCTCATCGCCGTACGCGACTACCAGGCGCTCGACCAGCTGGTCATCGAGCATCTGCTGGGCTGACGGCGGGACACGCGGCATGCCAACGAGCCTGATGATCGGGTTTATGCGCCCTACGGGCTGAGGCCGCAACTTTCCGCCACTCCCATGCGTTGACTCATCGAAGGCCCGGGCGCACCCGAGTCACGGAAGGAGCCGTGTGCCAAGTGCCATGGCGGCCGGGCAGCACCGTAACCCGGACACAGGAGGTCATATGCAGCTCTCCAGGCATCG
>DAIRTT010000109.1:0-9181 GCA_036803745.1 Solirubrobacteraceae bacterium
GCGCCGCAGTGGGCGAGGATCGTCTCGAGCGTCCGCACGTGGACCCCCGGGTCCGGCCCGATCGCGTCGGCACGTCTCGCGTGCAGCTGCTCGAGGGTGTCGGTGGCGTCTCCCGCGAGCATCACGTGGCGCCCGTCGTCATCGACGCAGATGATCGACACGTGACCCGGCGTGTGCCCGGGCGTCTCGACCGCGACGATGCGCCCGTCGTCGCTCAGGGCCATGCTCCGCGGAAAGGCGCCGAAGGGCTCACCGGCGATCGAGAAGGGCGTCGGCGAGAAGCCGGGCGGGAGTGGCTGGCGCAGCACCCGGCGCATCAGGCGCGGGAAGGCCTCCGCGCTGAAGCGCAGCTCGGCGTCGCTGATACGGACGGGGGCTGCCACGTGGAGGAGCCCGTCGACGTGATCGCCGTGGTGATGGGTCAGGACGACCTCTGAGACGTCCTCGAGCGACAGGCCCGCGCGAGCGACGGCGCCGGGCAGCTCCTGCTCGGGTGAGACCTCGAAGCGCGCGAACGGGATGTTCGAGGCCGACGCCCTCTCGCCTGTGTCGATGAGCAGCAGGCGCCCGTCGTGCTCGATCGCCCAGCAGTGGATCGGCAGCGGCTGCGACCACGCTCCCGGCAGGAACAGGTCGAGCTGGCGGCGCGGACCGGTGCTGGGCACGAGGAACCTCTGCTTGACCCGCACGCTGCCGGTCTGGAGAGCGTGGATCTTCACGGTGCCGCGGACCCTACTCTCAGGTCGCGGCGAGCTGCTGAGCGTAGAGGTGGAAGTAGAGCCCGTCGCTGGCGAACAGCTCGTCGTGGGTGCCGCGTTCGGCGATCCTGCCGTCCTCGAGGACAATAATGAGATCGGCGTCGCGGACGGTGCTCAGGCTGTGGGCGACCACGAAGGCTGTCCGTCCCTGCAGCAGCCTGCGCATGTTCGCCGACCGGGGCAGTCTCACTCGTCGTCGTCGACGTCGCCTTGGACCCGTGTCGAGGATTCTCATGCGACCGATCGACAACTGGATCCGCTCGCTGCGCCATGGCCGTAGGAGTCTGCAGGGCGGCGTGGATGCCGCGGCGCGTCAGGGCGCTTTGACGAAGATGCTGTGGCCGGCCTTGACGATCCGGCTGCGGTGGGTGACGAGGTTGCGAACCCTCACCTTGTCGGTGAAGACGCGGATGAGCGTGCCGCCGCACATGTCCTCGGTCAGCCAGCGGGTGCCGAGCACCGCTCCGGTGGCGTAGTTGCCCTTGGTCGAGTAGCTGCCGTGCCCTTCGGCCCAGAGTTTGCGCACGACGTGCTTGCGCGACGAGCGGCTGGCGTGGGCGAGGCGTTTGTGCCGTTGGGTCTTCGGGCAGACACTGAAGTCGCCGCCGACGAGGGCGGCGGTCACGAGGCCGTTGTGCGCCTGGGTGAGTTCGAGCTCACCGCCGTAGAGGGTCAGGCTCTCGGTGCCGCCACCGGGCTTGGCGCTCGTGACGGTCACCTTGCCGTGACTGGCGTCGACGATCGTCCCGAACGGCACCTGGCGCAGGCCGGAGAGCAGGACGAAGCCGGAGGCGCCCGGCAGTTTGACGAAGACCTTTCCGGAGAGAGGAAGCAGGTTGCCGCTGAGCCCGAGCTGGGGGGCGGGCGCAACGAACGTGAACGACGAGAGCACCCCGCCCTGAGGCTGTTGGGAGCCCGTGGGGCCCGGCGTGGTGGAGGTCTCTTCGGTCGTCGTTTGCTTCGCTTCTTCGCCCGGCGGCTGCTGTTCGAGCGCGTCGTCCTGGAATGCCCAGGCAGCGCCGGCGCCCACTTCGTCGCGGAAGCCTCCGACGAGCGCGGTGGCCCCGCTCGAGGACAGGGCGACGCTCGCCCCGAACCATCCCGGGCCGCTCTCGCCGAGCCCACTCAACTGCGGCTGGCGCAGCCAGCTGGACCCGGATCTCCTGAACGCCCAGGCGGCGCCGACGTGGCCTTCTTCGTGGGGCGCGCCGACCACCGCGACCGCGCCGTCCCCCGACAGCGCAACGCTGTAGCCGAATTCGCCTTCACCGCCGCCGGCGGTGAGCTTGCTCTGTGTCCAGCCGGCGCCCGATTCCGAGAGTGCCCAGGCCGCACCCGCGCCACCTGCGTCCGATCGCCCGCCGATGAGCGCGCTGTGCCCGTCGTCGGAGAGGGCGACGCTGTAGCCGAACCTCGCCGGGCCGCTCGCTTCGTCGCCTCGCAGGGGAGACCCGCGCTGGGCCCACGTCGATCCGGAGCGCGCGTAGACCCACGCGGCTCCTGCCGCTTCGCTGTCGCCTGGCGCGCCGATGAGGGCGAGGCTCCCGTCCGCTGAGAGAGCGACGCTGCGCCCGAAGTAGCCTTCGCCGGCCTCGCCGTCGCCGAGCAGCCGCGGTCCCTGCTGCGCCCAGGTCGTGCCGGTACGAGTGAAGACCCAGGCGGCTCCCCGGCCCGCGGAGCCGCCGATGAGGGCGGTGCTCCCGTCGGCGGAGAGGGCCACGCTGCGCCCGAAGCGCGCGGCGCCCTGCTCTTCTTCGCCTTCGAGCTTTATGGGTGCCGACCAGCCTGAGGCGGAGCGGGTGAACACCCACGCCGCGCCGTGGCCGCCCGCTTCAGCGGGTGCGCCGATCACGGCCGTGCGTCCGTCGCCCGAGATGGCGAGGCTGTGTCCGAATCCGCATTCGCCGCCGCTGCAGCTTTCGCCCCCTTCGCCGGGGAGCAGCGGCTGGCTCTGCTGCTGCCACGTGGAGTCGGAGCGGGCGAAGATCCAGCCGACCTCCCCCGTGTCGCCGCGACGCTCACCGATCAGAGCCGTGCGGCCGTCGGCTGACAGCGAGACGCTGAAGCCGAAGCGGCTTTCCCCGCCTGCGCCCGCGGCCGTCAGCTTCCCACCCGACTGCACGTAGCCCGGATCTGACGCTCGGACGGCGTTGGCGAGCACGAGTGCGAGCAGGAGCAGGCCGGCCGCCGCGACCGCAATCGTGAGGCGACGCACGGTGACGTGCGAGGACGAATCGTAGGATGAGACTTTCGAGCGCTCCATGGCATTCTCCAAGGGGCTCGTGCCAGTCGGGCGCCCCCGCACCCCTTCGTCGATGTCGATCATGTCGATGAGCTCAACGCGCTGGCGTCCCTCCGGAGCGCGAGGTCTCAAAGATCTGGGCGAGAAGATAGAGGCGTGAGACCTCCAAGTCAACAGACCGCTCCGACGCAGACAAATCCCTCCGGACCGGATGAGGTTTCCCTCGGCGCGATTCCCGTAGCATCCCCGCCTGCCCGCGTGGGCTGGACGACAGGAGATTGATCGGGGTGGGTCGAGCAGGGTGGCGGCGGCGAAAGACGGCTCTGCTCGTGGCCGTGGCGGTCCTCGCGGCCGGCATCGGCGTGGCCGCCTACGCCACGCAGCTGTTGCGCCGGACCGAGTTTCAATCGATCGATGCGCGCTTCTCGATCCGGGGCCAGCAGCGGCCCTCCTCCGACATCGTGCTCGTGCAGATCGACAGCACGACGCTTCAGCAGCTGGCGAGCATCAGGTTCCCGTTCCCGCGCGTGTACGACGCTCGCGTGATCGATCGCCTGCGCAGGGACGGCGCGAAGGTGATCGCCATGGACATCCAGTTCACCCAGCGGACCGACGAAGCCGACGACAACGCGCTGATCGAAGCGATCGGACGGGCGCACGGCAAAGTCATCCTCGGCGCCACCGAAGTCGGTCCGGGCGGCAGCACGGGAGTCCTCGGAGGGGGAGCACTCCTGGCGCAGCTCGGAGCGCGGGCGGCGAGTGTGCGCCTGCCGGTCGACAGCGACGGCTCGATCAGGCGCCTGCCGTTTGCCTACAACGGCCTTCGGAGCTTCGCGGTCGCGGCGCTCGAAACCTCCTCCGGGCGTCGCGTCTCTGCCTCGACGTTCGACCGTGGGACGCTGCCGATTGACTTCGCGGGCGGCCCGGAATCGATCCCGGCGGTCTCGTTCTCAAAGGTTCTGGACGGCCGCTTCCCGCGCGGGACCTTCGCCGGCAAGACGGTGATCGTGGGCGCCTCGGCGCCGGTCCTGCAGGACGTCCACAACACGGCGACGACCAACGGCGGGCAGATGGCCGGGCCGGAGATCTGGGCCAACGCGGTCTCGACGCTCTCGCGGGGGGTGCCCTTGCGCGACGCCCCGGCCTGGCTCGACGTGCTGCTGATCGTGCTCTTGGGCGTCCTCGCCCCGCTCGGCAGCCTGCGCCTGGCTCCCCTGCGGGCGCTGCTCGACTCGGTCGCGGCGGTCGTGGTGTTCACGATTGCGACGCAGATCGCGTTCGACAGTGGTCTGATCGTGAGCTTCGTCTACCCGGTGCTGGCGCTCGCGCTCGCGACTCTGGGAACACTGGCCGTCCTGTACCTGAGCGAGACGATCGAGCGCGAGCGGGTACACGCGCTGTTCTCGCGCTTCGTGCCCGCCGACGTCGTCGAGGAGGTCGTCGCGCGGACCGACGACAACCTGCGTCTGGGCGCCGTCGAGCTTGACTGCACGGTGCTCTTCTCGGACCTGCGCGGGTTCACGTCCTTCTCGGAGAGCCGGCCGGCGGCGACGGTGATCGACGTCATCAACCACTACCTCAACGAGATGACCGAAGCGATCCTCGACGCGGGCGGCACGTTGATCGCCTATATGGGCGACGGGATCATGGCGGTCTTCGGAGCTCCGCTCGAGCAGGACGACCACGCCGACAGGGCGCTCACCGCTGCGCGGGAGATGCTCGGAGCTCGACTGCATGACTTCAACGCATGGCTTGCCGAGCAGGGTCACGGTCACAGCTTCGCGATGGGCATCGGCGTCAACAGCGGCCCGGCGATGGCCGGCAACATCGGCTCAGAACAGCGCGTCGAGTACACGGCGCTCGGGGACACGACCAACACGGCCTCGCGCCTGGAGGGCATGACCAAGGGCAGCGGCCACATGCTGTTCCTGGCCGAGAGCACGCGCGAACGCATGAAGGAGCCGCCCGCCGACCTCGTGCTGGTGGGCGATCTGGAGATCCGCGGCCGCGTCGCGCCGATCCCGGTCTGGACGCTCGCCGAGCCCACGAGGACCCCCTCGGCCGAGCCGGCTGAGCCGGTCGCCGAGAGTGCCGTCTACGAGCCGGCATCGCCCGGGCCCCAGGAGTAGGTTTCGCCGGTGGCAATCGACGCCGAAGCCCCTCAGATGCGCGCGGCGGGCTTCGAATTTCCGCGATGCGGGACCACCGACCGGGGCGAGGTTGGCAAAGGCCAGGCGGTATCCGATCATTGCCGCCCCTCGGGACTAAGGAGGAGAGACGGGCATGGAGAAGAGCGGGTCGCAGAAAAGCAAGTCTCCTTCTCAGCTGATCGACGCGAGAATCAAGGAGCTGGGCGACTGGCGGGGCAAGATGCTCAGCCGGCTCCGCACCGTAGTCAAGGAAGCCGATCCCGAAGTCGTCGAGGAGTGGAAATGGAGAGGGGTTCCGGTGTGGTCGCACGACGGATTGATCTGCACAGGCGAGACTTACAAGAACGTCGTGAAGATGACCTTCGCCAAAGGGGCGGCTCTGAAGGATCCTTCGGGCCTCTTCAACTCCAGTCTTGACGGGAACACAAGGCGTGCCATCGACTTCCACGAGGGCGAGAAGATAGACGAGGAGGCGTTGAAGACTCTCGTTCGCGCCGCCGTGACCCTGAACAAGTCCAAAGCCAAGGGGTAATCCACGGAATGGGGATGGGCAGCATGGCCCGCCCGGCGCGCACTGCATGCGTGCTGGTCGGACCTCGGACCTTCAACACGTCAATGGGCGCGGCGGGTTTCGAACCTGCGACCTCTCGCGTGTGAAGCGAGACCCGAAAGGTCCACGAAAGCGCAAGAAACGGCTCTAGAAAGCCAACGCCGTCGATAGCCGCGTCAATGAGATACCGCCGGAGTATGCGGGATTTCTGGCGGATTTAGCCCACCAAACGCCCGCGGTGGGCAAAAATCGAGGGTCGCTCATGTCGAGCCCCTCGCATGGGACCTAGCCCACTTCCCCGGCAGCGGTTGACGTCTGCTTTGCCCGCCTTGACAGCTGCGACCGCGAGGGCGACCGCACCAGCAGGAGAGCCGGATCTTCTAGCCAACGGCGCCGGGCAAGCGGCTGTTTTCGATCACAGACGTCGATCCAGAGGGGAAGCTGATTGCGGTCAAGCGCGTACAGCGGATCGACCGCGCGACGGCCGCGCGTTCGTACTGTTCACGAACCCGGGCTATTTACGTCAGCGAACCGGATCGGCGCGGGGTCATCGTCGCTACCGCGGGGAGCCGATGCGGTTGCGCACCGACCCGACGTGCTCGATCGTCAGCTCGAGCTCGTCTCCGGGCGCGATCCAGCGGCCGAGCTCAAGGCCGCAGCCGTCCGGCAGCGTCCCGGCGGATACAAGCTCTCCGGCGTGGACGTCCTCGCCGGCGGAGGCGTGAGCGAGCATCTCCTCGAAGCTCCAGCGCATGTCGGCCGTGCCGGTCCTGCTCCACAGCTCGCCGTTGACCTTCACCTCGGCGTGTAGGTCGCGCACGCGGGGCAGGATCTCGTCCGCGGTCACGATCTCGGCGCTCATCGCGCTCGCGAAGGTCTTCGTCTTGATGACCGGACCAAAGAGCCCGTTGCGCAGCTCGTCCCACTGGGTGTCCCGGGCGCTGAGGTCGTTGACGACGACGAAGCCGCCGATCGCGTCGCGGGCCTGCTGCAGGGTGGCGTCGCGCAGCGGTCGCACGACGATCGCACCGAGCTCGATCTCGAAGTCCAGGCGCTTGGTGTAGGCGGGCCACGGCGCCTCGGCGCCGCTGGGGACGAACGTGAGCGCGTTTCCAAGGTAGAACGCGGGTTGCCGATAGAACAGCTTGCCGGGACGAAACGGCGGGAACGGGCGCCGGGTGACCGCTTCGATGGCGCGGATCGCCGGCAGCGCGCGCGGCAGGTGCAGGCGCACCAGGCCGCGCGCGCCCTGGATCCAGTGACGCTCGGAGTTCGCGAATGCGCGCATCAGCACCGGCGCCACGGGGAGCAGCGGCACGAGCTCGCACTCGGCTCCGGCGTTGCGCTCGCGGGCGGCGACGCACAGTGCACGCAGCGCCTCGCGCGTCTCCTCGCCGCCGGCGAGCAGCGCGATCATGTCGTCGGCCGGCAGCTCGGCGAAGGCGGGGTCGCCAACCGCCGCGATGGCGGACGGAATCGCCGTCCAGCGCGTCGCCTCGTCGTCCCACACGGCGATCGCGTCATCGCCGCCGACGAGTCGCACGCGGCGCAGCCGCATGTCAGCGGTCCTCGAGGCGCCGCTTGAGGATGGCGACGTGACGGAAGAGGCGAGCGCGCACGGCCGGGGTGACGCGCATCGGGGGCTGCCCGTCGAACTCGCGGTTCAGCGCCGCGACGCTGATGAGCAGGCGCTCGGGACACTCCCAGTCGCGGAACTCGTCGAAGCCCGCGGATCGGATGAGCGCCTCGGTGGCCGTGAGCGGGTCCTCGCCGGCTGCGTGGCGAGCGGCGGCGCCGCCGCGCAGCCAGGTCCAGAAGCGCTGCATCGCCTCCAACTCGGGCGTCCCGGCGATGTCGCCGTGGCCAGGAACGTACACGTCGGCGTCGAGGGCGAGCAGGGTCTCGAGCGCGCTCAGCCAGCCGGTAGACGGCCCGTGCCACATGACCGGGATCGCCTTGACGAACACGAGGTCGGCCGAGAACACGACGCCCGCGTCCGGCATGTACGCGACGGTGTCCCCGGGCGTGTGCGCCGGTCCAAGCACGAGCAACTGCACCTCGCGGCCGCCGACATCGAGAGTCAGTCGTTCGCTGAAGGTGTGGTCGGGGTAGCGCAGGCGCACTGCGGCCAGATCGAACGGGGAAAGCATGTCGGCGATGTAGCGGTTGAGCTCGCCGAGCGTGCCGGGTGCCCGGCGCGAGAGCCGGGCCAGGCGCGCGAGGCGGGCGAGCGCCTGAGGCGAGGACTCGGCGTCCATCGCCTCACGGCTCGGCGTGCACGTGATGATCTCGGCCTCGGGTGGCATCGCCGCGTTGCCCCACCAATGGTCGCCGTCTGAGTGCGTGTTGAGCACCGTGCGGATCGGGGCATCGCGCACATGGGTCGCCATCGCCTCTAGCATCTGTCCCGCGAGCGACTCCTCCCAGAGCGTGTCGATGAGCATCGACGCGCCGTCGCCGACGATGAGCCCGGCGTTGGCCTCGCCCCAGGCGCCGTTGGGCTACAGCCAGGCGTACGCGTGGGGAGCAACCTCTCGCAGTCCGCCCTCAAAGCGCGAGGGCCGGCCGGTCAGAGGAACGACGGAAGCCACGAGGTCGACGCTAACACAAACGCACAGAGTCGTGCGTTAGCTTTGGCCATCGGGCGCGACGGCTCGCAGCGCGTCGTCGATCGCTCGGGTCAAAAAGTCGGCGTCAACCGGCAGCCCGGTCATGAGCGCCCGCATCCACAGCGGGCCGGCGATGAGCTCCACCAGCCGCCAACAGTCTCCCTGTACAGGCAGTTCCCCGCGCGCGATCGCGCGCTGGACGATCTCGCCCGCGACCGCGAAGCGCTCCTGCCAGTAGGCGCTGCGCTCCTGAGCGAACTCGTCAGGCGGAATCGCCACGAGGCCGCGTACGAGCGCGGCGACGCGGGGCTGCGCGAATGCCGACACCATCGCCTCGAAGTACGCCTGCAGGTCGCTACGCAGGTTCCCGAGATCAGGCGCCGGGACGCGCTCGCGCGTGAGCTCGAGCACCGCGTCGAGCACAAGCCGCGACTTCGTCTCCCAGCGCCGATAGATCGTCGTGTGGTGCACCCCGGCGCGCTGCGCGACGCTAGCGACCGACAGGCGCTCGAAGCTGACCTCGAGCAGCTCGTCCGCAGCCGCGTCGAGCACCGCTCGACGCACGCGCTCGCTGCGCCCACCCGGACGCGGGGCGGCCTGTGCGGCCCGATCGGTGGGAGTGTCGGCGCGCATCGAGTTGAAGGCTACGTGGCGGCCGCGGCGGTCGGCTCGATGCGCCGCCGCGTCCGCTGTTCAGTTGACTCACATCGCACTGCTTCGCGAACAATGCACGACCCGCGGCCGGGGCCACTTCCGGAGCAATGCGGCGCGCGCCAGACCGACCGCAACCCAGCCCGGATCCCTTGATTTTCTTGGGTCGTCCACAGCGATAGCGTCGGACTTGCCTGCCGAGGCGCTCGCTTTCGGTCCTC
>DAIRTT010000110.1:0-9161 GCA_036803745.1 Solirubrobacteraceae bacterium
TGATGGAGCTAGGGGGACTCGAACCCCCGACCTCCTGGGTGCGATCCAGGCGCTCTCCCATCTGAGCTATAGCCCCGGGTGTGGTGTCTCATCGACGGACCATCGGGCGTCCAGAAGTGTAGTCGCAGAACACGCTCCAGCGATCACAGTAAGGTTTGGGTGCGCAATGGGATTGCTGGACGACGCCATACGCGAGCACCTGGAGCTCAAGCGCCGCAGCGGCGCCGACCCGGGTGCGATCGCCCAAGCCGAGCACGAGGCACTCGACCCGATCTTCCCCGAGGAGCCGGCGGTCGCCGAGGACGGCGCGATGCTCGACGGTGCCTCGAGCGAGCTGAGCGCCGAACAGGAGCCGACTGCCGACGCCTACTCTCAGCCGGCCGATGCGGGGACCGTCGCGTCCGACGATCAGCCTGCGCCGGCGGCCGAGGGGGAGGACTTCTCGAACGTCGGGCAGGAGACTGCCGAGCTCGACATGCAGGCCATGCTCGACGAACAGCCGCCCATGGCTCCCGCTGCGACGCAGCCGGTCCGCGCCGGTTCGGCCCGGCCGTCGGAGCCGGAGGAGATCGAGTGGCACGACGGCGAGCGCGCCGAGCAGCAGCCGCTTCCCGAGGAAATCCCGGGCCAGGAGCGCCTCACCTTCGAGTAGACGCCGGGCCGCCGAGACGGGCCCCCGCGCGCCGCTCCGGGTGAGAGGACCCAGATCCGGCGCAGCTTTCCCCTGTACACGGGCGCGACGGGGAGCTATCGTCCGCGTCTCCGGGCTCGCACATGGAGGTGACGGGCCGTCGAAGGAATGGAGACCTGTGCGTAGGATCAGTGGCCTCGCGGCCGCCCTCATGTTCATGGCGCTTGCGTTTGCGGCGCAGGCTATGGGTTCGGGGATAACGAACTCGGGCGATGACCTACGCACCGGGTGGTATCCGAACAACTCGACGCTCACGCCGCAGCTGGTCGGCGGCGGCACCTTCGGAGAAGAGTGGTCGACGAGCCTCGAAGGACAGATAACCGCCCAGCCGCTGCTGGACAACGGCACGCTGCTTGTCGAGACCGAGAACGACAAAGCCTACGGGCTCGATCCGGCGACGGGAGCGGTGAACTGGACCCGGGGCTTCGGCACGCCATGGAACCCGGCCGACATCGGCTGCGGCGACATCACCCCCTCGATCGGCACCGTCTCCACACCGGTAATCGACACGGCGACGAATATCGCCTACATGACCGATAAGCGGTACGTGTCCGGGTCCAGCGGCCCGGCGGTCTGGTACATGGACGCAGTCAGCGTGGCCACGGGCGTTGAGCAGCCGGGATTCCCGGCGGAAATCGCCGGGTCGGCTCAAAACGCCCCCAGCCAGACGTTCGACCCGACGATCGAGATGAACCGGCCAGGCCTGCTGCTGATGGAAGGCGTCGTGTACGCGGCGTTCGGCAGCCACTGCGACTTCGGCCCCTGGAAAGGCTGGATCTTCGGCGTCTCGACCGCAGGGAAAATCACCGCGCGCTACACCGACAACGCGACCGAAACGGGCGCCGGGATCTGGCAGTCCGGAGCCGGGCTGACCTCCGATGGTCCCGGCACGATCCTATTCAGCACGGGCAACGGCGGCGCGCCCTCGAAACCGGCGCCCGGAACCTCGCCGCCGGTGAACCTCGGCGAGTCGGTCGTCCGGGTTCGCGTCCAGGAAGACGGGTCGCTCAAGGCCGTCGACTTCTTCGCCCCAGTGGAAGCCAGCGAACTCGACAAAAACGACGCCGACTTCGCCTCTGGCGGCGTGACGGGCCTTCCCGATGAATTCTTTGGGACGCCGTCCCTCCCGCACCTGGCGATCGCCGACGGCAAGTCCGGATACGTCTACCTTCTCAACCGCGACGCGCTCGGCGGGATCGCCCAGGGCCCGTCCGGCTCGGACAACGTCATCCAACGACTCGGGCCCCGAGGCGGGGTGTGGTCGCGTCCAGGGATCTGGCCCGGAGAAGGCGGCTACGTCTACATCCCGACATCCACCGACTCGACCGGCGGCGGGCATCTCGACGTCTACAAATACGGCCTGTCGGCCTCCGGTCAGCCGAACCTTTCGCTCGCAGGCAGCTCAGAAGACGTGTTTGGGTGGGGCAGCGGCGCGCCCGTCATCACCTCCAACGGGACGACGCCCGGCAGCGCGCTGGTGTGGATCGTGTGGTCAGCTGATCGGACCGGGTCCGGCGGACAGTTGCGGGCGTATGAACCGGTGCCCGTCAATGGAAAGCCAGTGCTTCGCTTCGAGATGCCGATCGGGAAAGCGACGAACTACAGCATGCCCGGCGTGGGGGAAGGCCGCGTCTATGTCGGCAACCGCGAAGGCACCGTCACCGCGTTCGGGTCGCCAGTCGCGCAGCCGCTGTCCGGGTCACCGACGGAATTCCCCACCACCACCCTCGGCAAGAGCTCGCAAAAGACCGTCACCCTGACGGCGAACGAGAATCTCACGGTGACGGGTCTCTCCTCCGACTCCAGCCAGTTCACCGCCGGTGCCTCCTCGCCCGGGCTGCCGGCGACGTTGACAGCGGGACAGACGATCTCGATCCCTGTCACATTTATCCCGACCAAAACAGGCCCCGTGAGTGCGAGCCTGTCGGCGACGACCGGCAGCGGAACAACGAAGTTCAGCCTCTCGGGCACCGGACAGGCAAAAGGCCCCGAACTCCAGGTGGCGCCCACGTTCCTTTCTTTCCAAGGAGTCGTGGTGGGAGGTCAGCACAGTGAAAGCGTCACCCTGACAAACGTCGGCTCGGCACCGCTCACGATCACTGAATTCGTCCTGCCGAACACCCAAGGGCCGTTCAAGGTGACGGGACTGCCGCACGAAAACTGGCGCATGGAACCGGGCGAAGAAATTCCCCTGACGGTCTCCTTCGAACCCACCCACGAAGGAACCTTTCCCGGCGAAATGGTGGTCAAGACGACCGCCAATGAAGGCCGCGTCGGGCTCTCCGGCGAGGCCGGCTCCCCGGCGGTCCTGCACTACAGCGAAGAAGCGATCCAGTACGGCTCCGTGGTCCTCGGCAGTGCCGCCACGCGCTCCTTCACGATCACCAACGTGGGCGGCACGCCGGCAACCATCAACAAGTCCAAGCCGCCGATCGGAGGCGCGTTCACAGCCGAAACGCAGCTCTCCGAGGGGACCACGATCCAGGCCGGTGCAAGCGTCACCGAGTCCGTCAAGTTCACGCCGACCGGCACCGCCTCCGCCACCGGAACGTGGCAGATCACCGCCGATGACGGGACCGGTCTGCGTCAGATCACCTTCAGCGGCGAAGGCGCTCTGACCACACCCGCGACATCGGGCGGGGTGCTCGCGCTGCCGGGCGTCCTCTCGACGCGGTCCAGACAGGCGCCGATTGTGCCGGACGCCGAGCTCCTGACGCTGCTGCTGCGCGCCCATCCCGACGGCAGCGTCAACGTGCGTGTCCGCTGCGGCGGCACTTCGAGCATCTGCAAGGGGACGATCCTCTTGGAGACGCGAGCCGGACGCACGGCCTCCGGCCGAGTGGTGCGGGGCGCCCGGGCCGTGATCTTCGCCCGAGGCAAGTTCACGATCCGCCACGGCAAGGCGGCCACGATCCGCCTGCACCTCTCCTCCGCCACGATGGCGCTGCTCGCACGGACGGGCGTGCTCCGTCTACGCGCGGTGATCGCGGCTCACGACTCGGGTGGGGCCGCTCATACGGCCCACCCGAACGTGACGGTCCTCAGAGCGCGCTAGGCAGCGAACGCCCGAGCTCGGCGCCATCGCGCTCGCCCTGAGAGCCAGGCTCCAGCGACCAGCAGAAGGCCGCACGCCCCGACGGCTATCGCGAGGTCGCGGAGCAGCGATGTGCCGATCGACCAGACAGCGAGTCCCGCGGGCCTGTTGGCCGAGCCCTTGACGAGGCTGTCGACGATCTGTTCGCCGGCTACGTGCCGAGCGATCAGGAGAACGGCGCCGACCGCGAACATGGACGAGCCGACCCGCCGGATCGCGATGCGCCGCCAACCCTCGGCGAGCCAGACCGCGAGCGCGAACAATGCCACGCTCATGAGCGGCAGCAAGATAGCCAGGCCGCGGATGCCAGAGACGATGTTCTGGGCGGTGCGCAGCTGAGTCGAGCGCATGACCACCAGGCGCCCGGTATCGGCGGACAGGGTCACACCGAGCTTCTGTTCGGCTGCTGCCTTCGCCGCAGCGCCGGCCGCGCCTGCGGCCTTCGCCTGGATCGCTTCGATCTGAGACCGGAGAGCGACCCGGGATGCGAGCGCCACGATCAGCTCATGGACGTTCAGGGTGACGACACCGTTGTGGGTCGCGACCATCCTGCCCCCGCCGTCGATGATCCGAAGCAGCTCCTCGATCGCAGCGTGGTTCGCTCGGCGCCACGCTTCGCGCACCTGCGTCGTGGCGAGCAGGCGCGGCACCTCGCGGTCGGCGAGCGCGCGCAGACCGGCGGCCGCCGGTCGGGCCAGGCCCTGTGCCTGCTTGGGCAGTCCCGCTTCAAGGCCGCGGGCGACGTCCACCGACGTGAACAGCTGATCGACCAGATATGCGCCGAGGGCCTTCTGGACCGGCGGGCTCGCGAGCACCTCGCCGCTCACGGTCGTCCAGTTCCCGGCGTCGAGCGCCTGGCGGTTCACCCACACCGCGAAGCTCGCGGCGAAGCCGATGATGGAGGCTAGGACGCACAGCCCTGCGACGAGCACGCGATGTCGCCGTACTCTCCTTGCTGGAACGGTGCCCGCGAACACGGTCCTATGCGCCGCCTTGGCCATCGGTCCCCCTTCGAGACAAGTCACGAGACGCCGGCAGGTTGCTGCGGAGCAACCCTACGCGCTCGCGCGAGCGTAGACTCGGCGCCGATGGTCCGGGCCGCGGTTCATCTCACGCCGGGCGAGCGGGCCGCGGTCGGCAAGGCCGCGCGCAAGGAGTTCCCGCGCTCGAGCCATCTCGCCGTTCACCTTCTACAGGGGCGCCGCTCTGATCATGGCGAGCGACCTCGTCACGACGCCCCGCGCGTGATGATCGCCGCCCAGGATCGCGGCTTCACGGTGGCCGAGCAGGAGGACGCGGTGCTCGCGACGGTCGAGGAGTACCGCACGGCGATGGCGGACTTCGCGCGGATGAAGGACCTCGAGGTCTGGTACGCGCGCCTGGACATCGAGGCCGCACTCGAGCAGCTCGGGGACCAGTTGACATCGAGGATGCGCCGGCGCACGGCCAAGTCACTCGCCAAGGCACGGACCCGCGACAGCATGCAGGCGTTCGCCAAGCTGACCGAGTCAATAGACGGCGAGCCGCGGATCCGCGCCGACCCACCCCTCATAGTCCCGATCTCCGATCTGGCCGAGGACGGCCGGGAGAAGATGTTCGAGGTGCTGCACGAGCGCCTGCGCTCCTACCGGGAGACGCTCCCACGCGCGCAGCGGAGACGCGATCGCGATCGCCGCTTACCTGGGCGGGGGCTCGAGCTTCGAGCTCGCGATCGTCACGTTCTCGGAGGCCTATGCCGAGCAGAACATGCGCGACTACCGCGAGCTCGTGACGGCCGTCGAGTCCGGCCGGAGCGCCGCCGAGACCGGCCCGTGATTGTTGGGGGCGCGGCGCAGGTCCGGCCGGCCAAAGCGCCGCGGCTAAGGTCAGGCCATCGCCTCCCCCTCGATACGGATAACCGAGTTCACCGATCCGGGCTGCCCGTGGGCGTGGAACGCCGAGCCGGTGCGGGCACGGATCGACCACGTGTACGACGGGCACATCGAATGGCGCGTGCGCATGGTCGGCCTCTCCGATGCCAGGCGGACGCCCGAGGAGGGCTACGACGCCGAGGGGATGGCCGAACGCCAGCGTGAGATCGCGCGCGAGTATGGGATGCCGATCGACACCCGTCCGCGCCCGTACGCGGCCGCGACGATGCCCGCCTGCCGAGCGGTCGTGGCGACCAAGCTGCACCGGCCCGAGGCGACCCGGCGGATCCTCCGCCAGCTACGGGTGCGCAACTGGAGCGGGCAGATGCTCGACGACCCGCAGACCCTGCACGGCGCCGGCGAGGACGCCGGGATCGCGGCGGGCGAGCTCGACGTGTGGATGGCCGAGCCGGAGGTCGAAGAGCTGCTGAGCCGCGACGTCGAGCTGGCACGGGCGCCGCTGCCGGCCGCGAGGGCGCTCGACCACAAGCTCGCCAACTGGTCGGGCGGGCGGCGCTACACGTGCCCGAGCTATGAGATCGAACGGCTGCAGGACGGCGTGAGGATCGCGATCCCCGGCTTCCAGCCGTTCGCCGTCTATGACATCGTGCTCGCGAACCTCGTCCCCGGCCTCGACCGCCGCGATCCACCGGGGGCCGCTCGCGAGGTGCTCGAATGGAGCGGCGTGCCGATGGCCACGCAGGAGATCGCCTCGGTGCTCGACGAAGACATCTACTCGGTCCACGAGGAGCTCGCGCGGTTCGCGCACCTCCAGCCCGTGGGGGCCGACGGCTTCTGGAGCCTCTCGGAAGAGGCCTGAGGAGCGCTCAGGCGCCGGCCGACTGCGGGTCGCAGCCGTAGAGGTGTTCGCGCAGCTGGTCGCAGGCCTCGGCCGTCCAGCGCTCGCTCGTCTCGAGCGACTCGATCAGCTCCTCGGCGGCCCTCAGCAGCTCCTGGCGCTCGGGCTCGCCGAACAGGAGCGCGTCGGCGGCTTCGAGCAGCTGCTCGCGCTCGCGCGCGTGGAGCTTGGTCGCGCCCTGGTGGTCGATCGTCTCGAGCAGCGCCGTGTAGTGGGCGCCGCTGGCGGTCATCGGCTCTGTGGTGTCCATCATCGTCCTCCCAGGTTAGCCGCCCTCTCAAGGGGGGACTATCGGTCGAGCGTCCTTGACAGGCGATCGAGAGTCGCAATAGGGTCGGACTTGGGCAGGCCCCATCGGTTGGCCCGCCGCTTCGAGCGGCCCGCCTCAGCGTTTGGGCCCTGCGCCTGCGCTCCACTCTCGAGGGGGAGTGGACAGTCCTCGGGCGCCCATCGGGGCTCGAGCAAACCAGGAGGGGCTCATGTCACGCCATCGCATCACCACCGCGCTCGCAGCGGTAATCGTCTCGGCTCTCGCCGCGGGCCTGTCGGCCGTCGGCGCCTACGCCGACTCCTCGGAGGGCCACTCGGTCACGATCATGACCCAGAACCTGTACCAGGGGACCGAGTTCAGGCACATCCAGGGGCTGGTCGGCCACGAAGTGAGCTTCGAAGAAGCCCTTGCGGCGACGACGGCCGACTACTCGACATACCTGGCCACCCGCTTCAAAGACCGCGCCAAGCAGATCGCGGCCGAGATCGTTGCCAACAAGCCGGCGCTCGTCGGCCTGCAGGAGGTCGGGACGTGGCACGTGGGCGCGTTCAATCCGGCGCATCCGTTCTCGCTGCCGCCGGCGGTCAGCGAGGACTTCACCCAGGAGCTGATCGCGGCGCTCGCCGCCGACGGCGCGAAGTACGCCGTCGCCTCTCGTCACGACAACAACTTCACGCTCGCGTTCCCGATCTTCACGGGCACCGAATTCCTGTCGGTCGGGATGGTCGAGGGCGGCGTGATCCTCGCGCGCGCCGACCTGCCGCCGGGACAGCTCAAGCTCTCAAACCCGCAGTCGGGGACGTTCAACGCGAGGCCGCCGCTGTTCCCCAACCCGCTCGACCCGGACCCGCCGCACGGCTTCCAGTTCACCAACAGCTGGCAGTCGATCGACGTCAAGACCCACGGGCGGGACTTCCGCTTCATCACGACGCATCTCGACGCCGTGATCCCGGGCGGCCTGGTGTCGGGTCCCCAGGCTCAGGAACTGCTCGCCGGCCCGGCCCACACGTCGCTGCCGGTGATCCTCGCGGGCGACATGAACTCGGGCCCTGTCTTGGCGCCGGCCGCTTACAACGCGTTCGTGGCGGGCGGGCTGTCGGACACGTGGACGGCAGCGGGACTTGGTGCCCCGCCGCTCACGTGCTGTCACCTCGCGCCCAACGACCTGGCGAGCGACCCGGCCGCCGTGTACACCGAGGATCCCGACCACGTGTTCACCAAGGGCGAGTTCTCGGTCGTCAACGAGCATCTGGTCGGGAACACGGTGCCGGCCCCGGCGCCGATGCCGTTCATCTGGCCGTCGGACCACGCGGGGCTCGTGGCGACGCTGGGGGTCGGGAAGTAGGGATGGGCGCACCACCGCACGCGTGAGGCGTGGCCCGGGATGTCGTGTCCCGGGCCACGTGCTCGTCCTTGGTGCCCCGAAGGCGCGGGGCTACTTGCTCGCCGTGAGCTTCACCTTGGAGCCGGCCGCGAGCGACTTGCCCGCGGGGGTGCCCTGCGCGATCACGGTGCCCTTCTTGGCGTGTTTGGACTTGACGCGTTTGATCGCGCCGGTCTTGCAGTGAGCCTTCGCGAGCGCCTTCTCGGCAGCGGCCAGCGTCTTGCCCTTGAGCTTGGGGACGACGCATTTGGCGGAGGAGCCGGACGTGGGCGGTCCAGTTGTGGAGGCGCCCTTGAACCCAGCGACCGGGCATGAGCTCACGGCAGGTAGCTTCTGACCGGTGATGAGACCGTGCTGGTTGTTGACAAAGATGTTCGTCCCCGGAACGAGTTCCGTGAGTTCGCCGCCGCTGCCTCCGCTGCCCGTGTAACAGACTTGGAAGCTCCCTCCCGGAGCGACCGCCGTCTGGCAGTTGAGCGCGCCGACGACGGGTGTGTTGGGGACACATGTGGCCGGGTCGGCGTTCGTCGTTTCCCCGACCGCAACGAAGAAGCCGGTGACCGGTTCGGCGCCGGTGTTCGTGAGCGTCAGGACAAACGACCCGCTCGCGTTCGAGATCGGAGCGATGCCCACCGTGACCGTCGGCGCCGCCGAGGCGCTGGCTGCGAGCGCGAGAGCGCACACGCAGGCCGTGATGATCGAAGTGAGCAGGCGTGCTCGCGCTCCACCCGCGCGGCGTCCTCTGAGCGCGCGCGTCGTCGTGTGCATCTCCATGTTGCCCCCTTGCTGGCGTATTGGCCACGGGCAGGCGTGATGCCTCCGCGGCAGTTGGGGGAGCGTATGGGCTCGGGAGCGCACCGCGCAAGGTTGGGTACGCGGAATTTGCGTAGCTTGGGGAGCTAAGGCGACCAAGCGCGCTGGGTGCCGGCGCGGGCTCACAAGCGGTAGGACG
>DAIRTT010000111.1:0-9150 GCA_036803745.1 Solirubrobacteraceae bacterium
GGTCTGCCAGTCGCGGCTGACCGCGTGGACGTCCTCGGCCGTCGTCACCGACCAGAAGCCGGCCTCCTCGGGGAATTCTTCGAAGCTCTCGGTCCAATGGACCGGGCACTTCCCGCGCATCTCCTTGAACATCTCGACCGGCGGACCGTCGAGCCACAGCTCGCGCTCGGTCAGTTCCACGCTCTCGATGTCACGTCGGACCGTCGCCATCTGAAAAGACCTCCGTGATCGCCGCCGTGGATGCTCCGCGGAGTCTAACTGGCTGGCTGGCCAGTATGGCTCGAGTGGCTCAGGCGAAGCGTTCGAGCACGCGGCCGATCGCTTTGGTCCCGAACTCGACGGCCGGCTCGGGCAGGCGCTCGTCGGGCGCATGGATCAGCTCCATGAATGCCATCTCCTCCGGCAGCTGCATCGGCAGGTAGCCGTAGGTCTGGATGCCGAGCCGCGAGAAGAAGCGTCCGTCGGTCACGGCCGGGAGCAGCAGCGGAACTGCTCGCGCGGTCGGATCGAGCTCCGAGAGGGCGGCGGCGAGCGTCGCGAACATGCCCATGTCGGGCTCAGCCGCGACGGCGTCGTAGCGGACGACCTCGAGCTCCATCTCAACGCCCGTCAGCGCGCGCAGCTCGGCGAACAGGTCCTCGGGGCGGTAGCCCGGCAGCAGACGGCAGTCGAGTTCGAGCGAGACCTCGCCGGGGATCACGTTGATCTTCTCGCCGCCGGCGAGGACGGTCGCGCTGGCCGTGTTGTGGAGGATCGGATCGAACGCCCTCGCCTTCTGGCCAAAGACGTCGAGCAGGCGGTCGGTCGCGCGCGGGCGCAGCAGCCCCCGCAGAGTCGCCGCGAGGGGCGCGGGCACCTCGCCCGCGATCGCCTCGACCATCGAGCGAGCGACGGGCGTCACATGGACCGGCAGGCGGCGCCGGTCAAGCCGGGAGAGCACCCGTCCGAGCCGGCCCATCGCGCCGTCACGAACCGGCAGCGACCCGTGGCCGGCCGCCCCTCTGATCCTCGCGCGCGTCCAGCAGACCTGCTTCTCGGCGACCATGATCGGGTAGAACCGGCGCCCCGCGAGCTGCATAGTGAAGCCGCCGAACTCTCCGAGTGAATAGCGAACCCCGGAGAACAGCTCCGGGTGCTCGCGGACGAGATACTCGGCGCCCAGGTCGCTGCCGGCCTCCTCGTCGGACATCAGGCAGAGGATCACGTCTCCGGCCGGTCTCGCCCCAGCCGCCTGCGCCCGCATGAAGGCCGCCAGCAGCATCGCGACGCCGCCCTTCATGTCGAGCGCGCCACGACCCCATACATAGCCGTCGGCGACGTCGCCCGCGAAGGGCTCGTGACGCCACGTCCCGGGCGCGGCCACGACGTCGACATGGCCCTGGAGGAGCAGTGCAGGTGCCTCGCCACGTCCTGGGATGCGCGCGATCAGGTTGGGGCGCTCGGCGACGCTCGAGACGATCCTGACCTCGCAGCCGAGATCCTCGAGCAGACCCCTGATCCAGTCGATGCACTCGCGCTCGTTGCCCGGCGGGTTGCTCGTGTCGAAGCGCAGCAGCCGGCGCAGCAGCTGGACCGGCCGGTCCTGGATGGCGTCGGGACTCACCGCGACAGTCTCGCCGATATCCCGTATCGAGCGGTTTCACGCCGCTCCCCTGCCGGCGCCGTCAGACTCTCGGTCGTGAGTGCCTCATCCGCTCAGCCGAACGTTCCGGGCCGCGGCATCGTCGCCTCATACGGGGCACGCTTCTGGATCCTGGTGGTGCTCGTAGGCCTCGGCGCCGGTGCGGCCGGCGCAATGCTGATGGAGCTGCTGAAGCTCGTCCAGCACCTTGCGTGGTCATACCGCTCCGGACAGGTGGTGGAACCGCAGACGTTCCTCGTCGCCGTCGAGCACACCGCCGACGCTCGCCGGGTGCTCGTCCTCGCGGTCGGCGGCGTGGTCGCGGGAGCCGGCGCGTTGCTGCTTGCGCGCGGCGGCGCGGCCGAGGTCTCGGAGACGATCTGGATGCGCGACGCGCGCGTGCCGTTCCGCGCGAGCATCGCCCGCGCGGTTCACTCGATCGTCGTCGTCGGGCTGGGCGCCTCGCTCGGACGCGAGGCGGCGCCCCAACAGGCCGGCGCCGCGATCGCGAGCGCCGCGAGCGAGTGGGCCGGCCTGGAGGACTGGCAGCGGCGGCTGCTCGTGGCCTGCGGCGCGGGCGCCGGCATGGCGGCCGTCTACAACGTGCCGCTCGGCGGCGCGCTGTTCGCACTCGAGGTGCTGCTCGGAACACTCACGCTGCCGTTCGTCCTTCCGGCGCTCGCCTGCACGCTGACCGCCACCGCGGTCGCCTGGGTCGCCTTGGGGAGCGCCCCGACGTACCACATCCCCGGGTTCGCGCTCGACGGCTCGCAGCTGGTGTGGGCGATCCTGCTCGGCCCGATCGCGGGGGTGGCTGCGATTGCGTGGATCCGCCTGATCGGCCTCGCCCACGCGCTGCGACCGGCGGGCTGGCTCGCGCTCGCCGCCCCCATCGCTGTCTTCACCGGATTGGGCGCACTCGCGGTCGCCTACCCGGAGCTGCTCGGCAACGGCAAGAACGTGGTCCAGCTCGCGCTGCTAGCCCGCATCGGTGTCGCGACCCTCGCCGTCCTGCTCGTGCTCAAGCCGCTCGTCACAGCCGCTTGCCTGGGCAGCGGGGCGCCCGGCGGGCTGTTCACTCCGACGCTGGCCTTCGGCGTTCTCCTCGGCGCCCTGCTCGGAGAAGCCTGGTCGCAGCTCTGGCCCGGCACGCCTACGGGCAGCTACGCGATCATCGGCGGGGCGGCCGTCCTCGGCGCATCGATGCAGGGACCGCTGGCGGCCATCGTTCTGCTGCTCGAGCTGACACACGGAGCCGACGCCCTGATGGTGCCGATCCTGGTGGCCGTCGTCGAGGCGACCGTCCTCGTGCGCATACTCGGGGCGCCCTCGATCTACTCGGCTCGCCAGCCACTTTGCAGGGCTGGTTAGGAAAAGGGACAGGTGGTACTACTAGGACATGCCTCGTGCCATGTGGACCGGAGCGATCAGCTTCGGCATGGTCACCGTGCCGGTGAAGCTCTACAGCGCCCTCAACCGCAAGAGCGTGCGCTTCCACCAGCTCTCGGGCAAGACGGGTGTACGGATCGCCCAGAAGCGTGTCGACCCCTCGACGGGCGAGGAGGTCGCCTACGAGGACGTGGTCAAGGGCTATGAGATCGCGCCCGAGCGCTATGTGGTGATCGAGCCCGGAGAGCTGGAGACGCTGCAGCCGAAGAAGACGCGGACGATCGAGATCGAGGACTTCGTCGAGCTCTTCGAGATCGACCCCGTGTTCTATGACCACCCGTACTACCTCGCCCCCGGCCCCGGCGGCGCGAAGCCCTACAGGCTGCTCGTCGAGGCAATGCGAGCGACCGGCAAAGTCGCGATCGCGCGGGTGGTCATCCGCTCCAAGGAGCAGCTCGTCGCGCTGCGCCCGATGGGCGATGCACTGGGGATGGCGACGATGATCTTCGCCGACGAAATCCTGCCGCCCGACCGCCTCGAGGAGATCGCCGAGGCCGCCGACGTCAAGACGACCAAGCGCGAGCTCGACATCGCCAAGCAGCTCGTCGACTCGCTCGCCGGGAAGTTCCAGCCCGACAGCTACACCGACACCTACCGCGAAGAGGTGCTCTCGCTGATCGAGCGCAAGGCCCAGGGCAAGGAGATCGCGATCCAGCCCGAGCCCGAAGAGGTCGCGGCGCCGGCGCCCGACCTGATGAGCGCGCTCAAGGCCAGCCTCGACGCGGTCCGAGCCCGTGAAGACGGCGCGGGCGCCAAGAAGCGCAAACCGGCCGCCAAGAAGGCGGCCGCCAAGAAACCCGCGGCCAAGAGGACGCCTGCCAAGAAGATCGCCGCCAAGACTCCCGCCAAGCGCTAGGTGTCGGGCGGCCGCGCACGCGGTGAGGCGAAGGGCGGCGCGCGGCCCCTGCCAAAGCTGGAGCGCTACCGGGCCAAACGGGACTTCGACAGGACGCCCGAGCCCGCACCCTTCTCGGCGGCGGCGTCCGAGCTGCCGCGCTTTGTCATCCACGAGCACCACGCGAGCCGCCTGCACTGGGACCTGCGCCTGGAGCACCAAGGCGTGCTGGCATCGTGGGCGGTTCCCAAGGGAATGCCGGATGCGCCCGGCGAGAACCGGTTCGCAGCCGCGACCGAGGATCACCCGATCGAGTACCTCGACTTCGAGGGCGAGATCCCCGCGGGCCAGTACGGGGCCGGGCGGATCGCGATCTGGGATCGCGGCACCTACGACGCCCTGAAGTGGGAGCCGCGCAAGATCGAGGTCGCCCTGCACGGCGAGCGCCTCGACGCCCGCTATGCACTCTTCCCGATCGACGATGCCGACCCGCCGAAGGACTGGATGGTCCACCGGATGGACCCGCCCGCCGATCCGGGGCGCGAGGTAATGCCCCAGCGGCTCGTGCCGATGCTCGCCAAGCCCGGGGGCCTGCCCGCCGAGGACGCGCGCTGGGCGTTCGAGATCAAGTGGGACGGGGTGCGCGCGATCGCGTACTCGCGTCCGGGGGAGCTGAGGCTGGAGAGCCGCAACCTGAACGACATCACCGACAAGTATCCCGAGATCGGACGCATCGACCGTGCCCTCGGCTCCCACGCCGCGGTGCTCGACGGGGAGATCGTGGCCTTCGACGAGGAGGCGCACCCCAGCTTCTCGGCGCTCCAGCGCAGGATGCAGATCTCCTCGCGCGCCCAGGCGCGGCGGGCAATGAGGGAGACGCCCGTGACGTTCGTCATCTTCGACCTGCTGTGGCTCGACGGGCACTCGCTGATGGAGTTGCCCTACCGAGTGCGCCGCGAGCGCCTCGCCGCACTGGCGTTGAACGGGTCCGCCTGGCAGACGCCGGACCATGTTCTCGGCAATGGGGCCGCCCTGCTGCGGGCGAGTGCCGAGCAGGGTCTCGAGGGTGTCCTCGCCAAGCGCCTGGACTCTCCGTACCGACCGGGACTGCGCACCTCGAGCTGGATCAAGATCAAGACCACCGGTCGACAGGAGTTCGTGATCGGCGGCTGGCTTCCCGGCCAGGGGAAGCGCAGCCTCAGGATCGGCGCCCTCCTGCTCGGCGTCTACGACCCGGACGGCTCGCTGCGCTATGTCGGCCGCGTCGGGAGCGGTCTCAGCGAGGCCGAGATCGACCGTCTCGCGACGCTGCTCGAGCCGCTGCAACGCCCCGACTCTCCCTTCACCGCCGGCGATCGGCCGCCTCGCGGAGCCGTCTTCAGCGAGCCGAAGCTCCTCGCCGAGGTGCAGTTCACCGAGTGGACCCACGGCGCCAACCTGCGCCACCCGGTCTACAAGGGCCTGCGCACCGACAAGGCGCCCGAGCGGGTCCACCGCGAGGATCCCGTCGCCGGCGCAGAGGACGAACTCGGCCCCGCCGCCGGTGAGGCCGGGTCGCTTGGCGTGCGCGAGAAGACGGCGGGCAGCGCCGAGGCCAGCGTCGGCGGACGGGAGCTCAAGCTGTCCAACCTCGCCAAGGTGCTCTATCCGTCGAGCGGCTTCACCAAGCGCCAGTTGATCGAGTACTACGCGGCGATCGCGCCTGTCATCCTCGGTCATCTGCACGGCCGTCCACTGACCGTCACGCGCTGGCCCGACGGCGTCGAGGGCAAGTCGTTCTTCCAGAAGCAGGCTCCGGCCCACCGCCCCGACTGGGTCGCCACAGCGTCGCTGCAGGCGCGCAGCAAGACGATCGACTACGTGCTCGCCGAGGACATCGCGACGCTCGTGTGGCTGGCCAACCTTGCCGCTATCGAGCTCCACACTCCGCTCGCGCTGGCCGTGGAGATCGAGCGTCCGACGGCGCTCGTGTTCGACCTCGACCCAGGTGCGCCGGCCACCGTCGTCGAGTGCTGCCGGGTGGCGCTGCGCCTGCAGGGCATGTTCGAGCACCTCGGGCTCGCCAGCTTCGCCAAGACCTCGGGCTCGAAGGGCCTGCAGGTCTACATCCCGCTCAACTCGCCCGAGATCTCCTACGCCGAGACCAAGCCCTTCGCCCGGGCCGTCGCCGAGCTGCTCGAGCAGAGCGACCCCGAGCTGATCGTCTCGCGCATGACCAAGTCCAGGCGCGAGGGCAAGGTTCTGATCGATTGGAGCCAGAACGACGCTCGCAAGACGACCGTCTGCGCCTACTCGCTGCGGGCGACCACGCGCCCGACCGCCTCGACGCCGCTGCACTGGCAGGAGCTCCAGGCCACGGCCGAGAGCGGGAACCCGGAGAGCCTCGTCTTCCAGGCGCACGAGGTGATCGAGCGCGTCAGCGAGCGGGGCGACCTGTTCGCCCCCGTCCTCTCGCTCGTGCAGCGTCTGCCGGCGAACGGCTAGGGTCGCCACACAACAAACAAGGGGGCAACATGGCGTATCTGATGACTCACTTCTGGCCGAACGGCACGGAGGAGCAGTACCGGACGAACATCGCGGCCATCCATCCTGAGCGCGGCCTCCCCGCCGGCCAGACGCACCATGCCGCGGGGCCGACCGAGGGCGGCTTCCTGATCGCCGCGGTTTGGAGCTCAAAGGCCGACGCCGACACCTTCGTCAGCGAGAAGCTCTCGGCGCCGATCGAGGGCGGCTTCCAGGGTCACCCCGAAGAGCGGACCGCCGAGATCTCGAACATGCTCGGTAGCTGAGCGACCGCGCCGGGAGCATCGACTGCGGGGGGACGGCTATCCGTCGTCCCCCCAAGCGTCGCACGAGGTCGACGTCCCGCGGCTACTCGAACTCGGGCTCGACCCACCAGGGCATCACGTCGGGCAGGCCGTCGCTGACGCGATCGGGAAACGAGGCAGGACGCTTCTCGAGGAAGGACGTGATGCCCTCGACCGCGTCGGCCGACTGGCCGCGCACGACCATCCCGCGCGAGTCGGCGCGGTGGGCGAGCATCGGATGCTCGGCGCCCAGCATGCGCCACATCAGCCGCCGCGCGAGCGCGACGGACACTGGGGCGGTGTTCTCGGCGATCTCCCGGGCGAGTGCGTTGGCCGCCTCCAGCAGCTCGCCGCCCGGGTGCAGGCTTCGCAGCAGGCCCCCTTCGAGACCCTCCTGGGCGGTGAAGACGCGGCCGGTCGAGACCCACTCCATCGCGCGGCTGATCCCGACCACGCGCGGCAGGAACCAGCTCGAGCAAGCCTCGGGGATGATCCCACGGCGGGCGAACACGAAGCCCATGCGGGCGTCGTCGGCCGCCAGGCGGATGTCCATCGGCAGCGTCATCGTCGCGCCCACACCGACGGCGGGGCCGTTGATGGCCGCGATTACCGGCTTCTCGGATTGGAACACACGCAGCGTGAACTGGCCGCCGTTGTCGCGCTGCGGGCCGTCCGGCTCGCGCTTGGCGTAGTCGAAGGTGTCGCCGCCGCTACCCAGGTCCGCACCCGCGCAGAAACCGCGGCCGGCGCCGGTGACGATCACGACGCGCACCTCGTCGTCAGCGTCGGAACGATCGAAGGCGGCCATCAGCTCGCTGCCCATCTGTCCGGTCCAGGCGTTCAGGCGCTCGGGTCTGCTGAGCGTGATCGTCAGCACCCGGTCGGTGAGCTCGGTGACGATCTGGGGCGCGCCGCTGGTGATCTCTTCGAAGCCCACGCTCACAGCCTAAAGATCCGCGGCCGACAGCTGCCGCTCGTATGGGCCGCGTCCGGTCAGGCAAACGGCGCCGCAGCGCGCCGCCAGCGTGAGCGCGTCGTCGAGCGCCATCCCACTTCCGAGTCCGTAGGTGAGTCCGGCCGCGAACGAGTCCCCGCAGCCGTAGGAGTCGACGATCGCGCCGGGTGGTGTCACCGGCTCCCAGCGGCCACTCTCTCCCGAACGCTGTCGGTAGCGCCCGCCACGGGCTCCCTCGGTCCACACGACGATCTCCGTGGCCGCCTCGAATTCATGGGACGCCGCCAGCTCGATCTCGTCCTCGCCACTGAGCACGAGCGCGTCGATCTCGACGCCGTGGCCGAGGGCCGCGCGCGCCCGCGGGCTTGCCACGAGCACGCGGCTGGCCGCGCGCGCGGACTCGAGAGCGCTCGCCTCGCCGGCGGTGAAGTAGGTCCCGTCCATCGCGGCGAGCCGGCGCCTGTCCTCGCGATCCTCGAGTGTCGGCTCCAGGCGCGCCCCGAAGGTCGTGATCGTGCGTTCGCCCGCGTCGTCGACGAGCGTCAGCGCGCGGCGGGTCGGCGCAGCCTGGATCGAGGCGCGCACCTCGACACCGAGCTCGGCCAGGCGCAGGACCGAGCGGCGTCCATGCTCGTCGTCACCGAGCGTCGTGAACAGCACCGCGCCTCCGGCCAGGCGCGCGAGCTGGACGGCCGCGACGGCCCCGCCGCCGGCCGGCTCCTCGAAGGAGTCGAATGCGTGCGCGACCTCGCCGGCACCGGGGACGTGCGCGACGCGCGCGAACTCGACCCACTCGACGTGGCCCACCACCGCGACGCTCGGCCGACTCGACAGCACCGCCGCAGTCTCACACACCTGCCGCCTGCGCCCGGGTGCGCATGTACAGCGAGAAGGCCTTCTCGACGCGCTCGCGTTCCCCGGTCGTCAGGAGGTCGAGCAGCAGGCCCCGCATCACGCGCGCGACCCCGCGGCCGCGGGGTCCGAGGACGGCATAGGATGCCGGAGCGATGTCCGCTCTCCTGCTCGTCGACGAGCCCGCCGCGCACGTACGCCGCCTGACGCTCAACCGGCCCGAGCAGCTCAACACGATCACCTCCGAGCTGTGCGAGGCGCTCCATGCGGAGCTCGCGGCGATCGCCGCCGAGCGGACGTGCCGGGCAGTCATCCTCACGGGCGCGGGGCGCGCATTCTGCGCCGGGCTCGACCTGCACGGCTACGGCGAGGCGCCCGGCAACGACGGCAGCGACGAGTCGCGCGACCGGCTCGCCAACCAGGAGCGCATGTCGCGGCTGGTGCTCGGCCTGCGCGCGCTCCCCCAGCCTGTGATCGCGGCCGTCAACGGTCCGGCCGCCGGGCTCGGCCTGGCGCTGAGCCTCGGTTGCGACATCCGCTACGCGGCACCCGAGGCGGTCTTCCGGGCGGCCTTCATCAACATCGGCGTGTCCAACTGCGACATGGGCACGAGCTGGCTGCTGCCGCGTCT
>DAIRTT010000112.1:0-9123 GCA_036803745.1 Solirubrobacteraceae bacterium
GGCGAGCCGGGTCGCGTGGTGCGCTTGGTCGAGAAGCCCGAGAAGCCCGCCACCGACCTGGCGCTGGTGGGCGTGTATATGTTCACCGCTGGTATCCACGAGGCTGCCCGTGCGATCGAGCCTTCGGCCCGTGGGGAGCTGGAGATCACTGATGCGATCCAGCATCTTGTGGATGGTGGGCTGAGGGTCGAGCCGCATATCGTGCGGGGTTGGTGGAAGGACACTGGGCGTCTTGAGGACATGTTGGAGGCCAACCGGCTGATTCTCGACAACCTGACCGAGCGAGTGGAGGGCGAGCTGATCGACTCCCAGGTGGATGGGCGCGTGGTGATCGAGGCGGGCGCTCGTCTGGAGCGCACGACCGTGCGCGGGCCTGCGGTGATCGGCGCGGGGGCACAGCTGTGCGACTGCTACATCGGCCCCTACACGGCGATCGGCGAGAACTGCTCGATCTCGGGCGCCGAGGTCGAGCACTCGATCCTGCTCGCCGGCTGCACCGTCTCAGACCTCGACGGCCGGATGGAGTCCTCGCTGCTCGGGCGCAACGTCACCGTACGCCGCGGCGACCGCCAGCCACGTGCGTACCGCTTCATGGTCGGGGACAACTCCGACATCTCGATCCTGTGAGGATCATCGTCACGGGTGCGGGAGGGATGCTCGGCGTCGACGTGATGCGGGCGGGCGAGCGGGCGGGACACGAGATGGTCGGGCTCACCCGGCGTGACCTCGACATCGCGGAAGCGAGACCTTGCCTGGAAGCAGTGGCGCAGCTGGAATCCGAGGCGGTCATCAATTGCGCCGCTTGGACGGATGTCGACGGCGCGGAGTCCCAACCGCTAGAGGCCCGCGCGGTCAACGCGCAGGGTGCGGGCAACCTTGCACGTGCGGCCGTAGCGGCCGGAGTGCCGCTCTTTCACGTGTCGACTGACTATGTGTTCGACGGCGTGGCGCCGCTCGACGCATCGGGCGCGCGGCGCGCCTACGTCGAGTTGGATCCCGCTGGTCCCAGGTCGGCGTACGGCACGACGAAGCTCGAAGGTGAGCGGCAGGTGTTTGGCGCCTCGTTGAGCCACACGGTCGTCCGGACTTCGTGGCTCTTCGGGGCGGCAGGGCGCAACTTCGTGGACACGATGCTCGATCTGGGGGGCGACCGCGACGCTGTGGAGGTCGTCGCAGACCAGGTTGGCTGTCCCACCTGGACTGGTCATCTTGCGCCTGCGCTGGTGGGCCTGCTGGTGCGCGGCGTTACCGGGCCCGTTCATCTTGCCGGAGCCGGCCACGTATCTTGGAACGGTTTCGCGGTCGAGATCTTCCGCCAAGCCGAGATCAACTGTCGTGTCGAGTCGTCCACGACCGCGGCGATGGGGCTCCCGGCGCGCCGCCCCGAGTGGTCGGTCATCGAGACCGGACGCGACGACGTGCTTCCGCTGCCGCCTTGGCAAGATGGCCTTGCCGGATACCTTGCCGCGAAACGGCAGACGACATGACTATGTCGTCCTCGGTGCGGCGCCCTTACAAGGAGGCACCTAACCCGTGCACCGTTCCCAAAGTTCTTCGAGGGTCCCACCGTCGTGGCGTCCCATCCCAGGCTCCGGAGGTTCATGAGTCGGGCACGTAGCGAGCCCGCTGCGCGCGGGCGCTGGCCGGGCGCCGTGAGTACTCTCGGTGGGTGCCATTGACGACGTTCAGCCCGTCGACGAGAACCTGGTTCGACGGGGCGTTCTCGGTCCCCACTCCAGCCCAGATTGCCGCATGGCCCGCGATCGCCAGTGGGGATCACGTCCTCCTCTCCGCCCCCACCGGCTCCGGCAAGACCCTGGCCGCCTTCCTCTGGGCCCTGGACCGCCTCAACGCCGACCCGCGCCCCGACCTGGGCACCCGCGTCGTCTACATAAGCCCTCTCAAGGCCCTCGCCTACGACATCGAGCGAAACCTCCGCGCCCCCCTCCGCGGCATCGGAGCCGACCACGTAACGGTCGGCATCCGCACGGGCGACACTCCGCAACGGGACCGCGCGGCCATGGCCCGCAACCCCCCGGACATCCTGGTCACGACCCCCGAGTCCCTCTACCTGATCCTCACCTCGCAGGCACGTGAGACGCTCAGCGACGTCGAAGCGGTCATCGTCGACGAGATCCACGCCGTCGCGCACTCCAAGCGCGGGGCGCACCTCGCCCTCACGCTCGAGCGCCTCGACGCCCAGGTCCAGCGCGCCCGCGCCGCCGCGGGAGAGCCGCGTCGGGACATCCAGCGCATCGGCCTCTCCGCCACCCAGAACCCCCTGGAGGAGATCGGCAAGTTCCTCGTCGGTCCGGCCCGCGAGGTCACGATCATCGACGCCGGCGCCAGGAAGGAGCTCGACCTCCGCATCGAGGTTCCCGTCGAGTCGATGGCCGAACCAGGACCCGTCACGGCCCCCGCCGCCGACGGCACCCCCGCCCGCGACCCCCTCGAGCCGGTCCAGGGCGGTGAGTCCACGCGCAACTCGATCTGGCCGGCCATCTACCCCGAGCTGCTGAGGCTCGTCCGCGAGCACAACTCGACGATCATCTTCGTCAACAACCGCCGCGCCGCCGAGCGCGTCGCCCTGCGTCTCAACGAGCTCGCCGCGCAGGAGGCTCCCGAGGGCGATGGTGCGCAGCCGGAAATCGCCCGAGCCCACCACGGCTCCCTCGCGCGCGAGGAGCGCACGAAGGTCGAGGAGCTGCTCAAGGCCGGACGGCTCCCTTGCCTCGTCGCCACGAGCTCGCTGGAGTTGGGCATCGACATGGGCGCCGTCGACCTCGTCCTTCAGATCGAGTCGCCCAAGTCGGTCGCCCGCGGTCTGCAGCGGATCGGCCGTGCCGGCCACGGCGTCGGCGAGGTCAGCCGCGGTCGCATCTTCCCCAAGTTCCGCGGTGACCTGCTCGAGTGCGCCGTCGTCGCCCGGCGGATGCACGAAGGCAAGATCGAGCCGACCGTCGTGCCCCGCAACCCGCTGGACGTGCTCGCGCAGCAGATCGTCGCGATCGCCGTCTCTGCCGAACCGTCGGCGAAGCAGGAAGCCGACGGCGCCACCTCGGACGGCTTCTCCGTCGATGAGCTCCACGCTCTCGTCCGCCGCACCCACACGTACTCGGAGCTATCGCGCGAGCTGCTCGAGAACGTCCTCGACATGCTCGACGGTCGCTATCCCTCCACGGAGTTCGGCGAGCTGCGCGCGCGCATCGTGTGGGACCGCGTCGCCGGTACGATTCGAGCGCGGCGGGGCTCACGGCAGCTCGCCGTCGCCAACGCTGGAACGATCCCCGACCGTGGCCTCTACGCCGTGACCCTCCCCGACGGGCGCCGCGTGGGCGAGCTCGACGAGGAGATGGTCTATGAGGCCCGGCCCGGTCAGGCTTTCCTGCTCGGGGCCTCGAGCTGGCGCATCGAGGAAATCACGCGCGACCGCGTGATCGTCACGCCCGCGCCCGGCGCGCCCGGCGCCGTGCCCTTCTGGAAGGGCGACTCGATCGGGCGGCCGAGGGAGCTCGGCGAAGCGATCGGCGAGTTCTCGCGCTGGGCCGTCGACCAAGAGCCAGAGGTGCTCGAGCGCGACTACGACCTCGACCCGCGTGCCGCCCGCAACCTGATCGACTACCTCCAGGAGCAGCAGGCCGCCACGCGTGTATTGCCGACCGAGAAGACGATCGTCGTCGAGCGCTTCCGCGATGAGATCGGCGACTGGCGTATCTGCGTCCTCTCCCCCTACGGCGGTCGCGTCCACGCCGCGTGGGGCCTCGCGCTCTCGGCCCGCATCCACGAGCGCTTCGGCCTCGACGCCGACGCGATCTCCTCAGACGACGGCATCGTCCTTCATCTCCCCGACCTCGACGCCGACGAAGCCGAGTCGCTGCCCTCGGCGGCGGAGCTGATCCTGCTCGAGCCCGACGAGGTCGAGGCGGCGGTCACCGCCGAGCTCGGCGGCTCGGCCCTGTTCGGCGCGCGCTTTCGCGAGAACGCCTCGCGGGCTCTTCTGATCCCGCGCGCCTATCCCGGCAAGCGCACGCCCCTGTGGCAGCAGCGCCTGAAGGCCCAGAACCTGCTCGAGGTCGCTCGGCGCTACGCCGACTTCCCGATCATCCTGGAGACCTACCGCGAGTGCCTGCGCGACGTCCTCGACGTGCCGGGCCTCGAAACGCTGTTGCGGGGGATGCACACGCGCGACATCTCGCTTGTCGAGGTCGAGACCCAGACAGCCTCCCCCTACGCCTCCTCGCTGCTGTTCGACTATGTCGCCACGTACATGTACGAGGGCGACACGCCCAGCGCCGAGCGCCGCGCCGCCGCCCTCTCGCTTGACCGCGACCTGCTGCGCGAGCTGCTCGGCCAGGAGGAGCTCCGCGAGCTGATCGACCCCGGCGCGCTCGCCAGGGTCGAGGCCGACTTGCAGCACCGCTCGGAGATGACCCGGGCGACGGGCCGCGACGGGCTCCACGACGTCCTGCGCCGCGTCGGCGACCTCACCGAGGCAGAGATCGCCGAGCGCGTCTTCGAGGGGATCGACGCCGAGAAGATGCTCGCCGAGCTGATCGGCGAACGCCGCGCCGTGCGTCTGCGCGTGGGCCGCGAGGAGCGCTACATCGCAGCCGACGAGGCCGGCCTCTACCGCGACGCCCTCGGCGCCGTCCCGCCCGGCGGCCTGCCCGACGCGTTTCTCACCGACGTCTCGAATGCGCTCTCCGAGCTGATCGCCCGCTACGCCCGAACCCACGGGCCGTTCACGACCGCCGATGTCCGCGCCCGCTATGGGATCGACGCCTCGGCCGTCCTGCGCGAGCTCGAGCGCTCGGGCGACGTCATCCGCGGCGAGATCCGCCCCGGGGGCAGCGAGCGCGACTGGTGCGACGTCGAGGTTCTGCGCCGACTCAGGCGCGCCTCCCTCGCCGCCTTGCGCAAGGAGATCGAGCCCGCCGACCAGCGGCGCCTCGCGGCGTTCCTCCCGGCCTGGCAGGGCGTCGACCGCCACGCCTCGGCCGGCGCCGGCATCGACCGTCTGCGCGAGGTTCTGGTGCCCCTCCAGGGACTCGCTCTCCCCGTCGAGATCTGGGAGCGCGACGTCCTGCCCCGCCGCGTGGGCGCGTACTCCCAATCCTGGATGGACACCCTCTGCGCGAGCGGTGAGATCGTCTGGGTCGGCGCGGGCGCGCTCGGGCGCTCGGGGCGCGTCGCCCTCTACTTCCGCGAGGACGCTGCCGCCATCGGCCCGCCATCGAACGGGTCGGGCGCCAGGGCCGGCGCCGAGCCGCCGAGCGGGAAGGAGCACGAGCTGCTCCGGGACCGCCTGGCCGGCGGCCCGTCGTTCTTCACCGACCTGCTCGCCGATCTCGACGCCTCGCCCGAGGCTCTGCGCGAGGCGCTCTGGGATCTCGTGTGGGCGGGAGAGGTCACCAACGACGCGTGGGCACCGCTGCGTGCTCCCCGCTTCTCGCTCGCCCGGGGCGAGCGCGCCCAGGACGCCGCCGCCCAGGCCTCGATCCGCAACCCCGCCCACGCGGCTCGCGTCCGCGGGGTGTCGCGCTCGCGTTTCAGCGCTCGGCGCAAGACGGGCGCCCAGGCGCAGATCCAGGGCCGCTGGTCGCTCACCCACGGGGTCTTCGCCGGCGCCGGCGAGGGTCCGTCGGGCGCGGTCGAGCGCCGCCGCGTCCAGGCCGAGCTGCTGCTCGAGCGCTACGGCATCGTCACCCGCGAGCAGGTTCTCGCCGAGGGCGTCAAAGGCGGCTTCGCGATGCTCTACGACACGTTCGCGAGCCTCGAGACGCTCGGGATCTGCCGCCGGGGATACTTCATAGAGGGGATGGGTGGCGCCCAGTTCGCCCTTCCCGGCGCCGTGGAGCGCCTCCGTTCGGCACCGGAGCGCTCGCGACGGACCCTGGTGATCGGTGCCGCCGACCCCGCCCAGCCCTACGGCGCCGCGCTGCCCTGGCCGAAACGCGACGAGGAGGGGGCCCGCGCGGGCCGCGCCGCTCGCGTCGCCGGCGCCTACGTCGTGACGGTCGCCGACGAGCCGATTCTCTATGTCGAGCGCGGCGGCCGCGGCCTCGTGACCCTCCCGGCCTTCGGCCGCGTCGGCCGCGTCGGCCGCAGCGGCTCGGCGCTCGTCGGGGCCGCCCAGCCCGGCCGCGACCCGGACCCGCTGCTGGAGGCCTTGGAGGCGCTCGCCGACTCCGTCCGCTCCGGCCGAGTGCCCAAGCTGACGCTCGAGCGCATCGACGGCGCGCCCGCGATCGGCTCGCCGCTCGTAGAGACGTTGATCGAGCTCGGATTCCAGTCGGGCCCGCGGCGGCTCACCCTCTCCGCCTGAGCAGACGCCGCCCCGAGCGATAGGGACGACCGTTCCGGCATCCGGATTCGGGATGCCAGAGCCATTGTCCGGTGTTGATGCGGCGGATTGTCTGTCGGACGATTGACCGGGATGGAAACACAAGTGGAATCATTCGAAAGGCGGATGTATAACTCCACTGCATCTTGAACTTGACTTTCAAGTAGTCGATGTTCTAGAACCGTGGGGATGAGTCAAACCAAAGGCAAATTGTCGCCGCTCTACCGCCGTCTACCGCACGGGCCCAACGGTATGGGCCGAGATGAGGTGGCCCGCATTCAGCGGGCACGGCTCTACGGCGGCATGATCGAGTCGGTCTCCCAGCGGGGGTACGGTGCGACGACCGTCGCCCACGTCATCTCGCTCGCCGGCGTCTCGCGGCGAGCCTTCTACGAGCAGTTCGAGAACAAGGAACAGTGCTTCCTGGCCACTTACGACATCGTCGTGGCCGGCGCCCGCAAGCGCATGCTCGAAGCGTGGATGAGCGAACGCGGGTGGTCCAATCGCGTCCACGCCGCCTGCAAGTCGCTGCTCGACGAGGCCGCCAGGAAGCCCAAGGGCCCGCACCTAGTGCTCGTCGACGCACTCGGCATCGGCCCTCAGGCCCGCGAGCGGATGCAACTCGCAGGGTTCACGTTCGAGCGGCTCGTCGTGACCGCCTTCGCCGCGGCCCCCGACGGCGTCCACTTCCCCGACCTGACCTCGCGGGCGGTCGTCGACGGGGTGCGACACATCGTCTTCACGCGCATGCGCGACGGCCGCCACAAGGAGCTGCTGACGCTGACCGACGAAGTGCTCGACTGGATCGAGTCCTACCGCACGCCCGCCGCCGCCCGGCTCGGCCTGATCGGGTCCGTCAAGAAGGCCCAGCACGTGCCGCCCTCGCCCGCCGCCTTCCTCGCGACCGACGATCGCCGCGCCCGGGTGCTCGGCTCGGTCGTCCACCTCACGCTCGACTCCGGCTACGCCGGACTGACCGACCCGCAGATCGCCCAGTTCGCCGGGGTCTCGACCGAGGCCTTCCACAAGCAGTTCGCCAACAAGGAACAGTGCTTCCTGACCGTCCTCGACGAATTCGTCAAGGAAGCGCTCGACTCCGTGCGCCCGAGTCTCGAGGAGGCCGGGTACTGGCCCGAGGGCGTCTACAGGGCGATCGCCGCCTTCGTCGACTACCTGGTCGCCCACCAGGCGCTCCTGCGGATCGCGTTCATCGACCTCTTCGAAGTCGGCCCCGGCATGATCGGGCGCCTCACCCGGTCGGTCGAGGACTTCACCAAGATGCTCACCGAGTGCGGCCCCGAGCCGATCCGGGGGCCGCAGATTGCCCAGGAGGCCGTCACGGGAGCGGTGTGGGGGATCATCGGCAGCTACGTCGCCAACGACAAGCTCAACCGGCTCCCCTCGCTCGTCGATCAGCTCGCCTTCACCATTCTCGCGCCCTATATCGGCCCGCGCGGCGCGGTCGAAGCGATCGCGGCCGTCCGCCGGGGGCCCCACGAAGAGGACTGACGCAGGCGGGGCCGCGGCGCGCGGCGCAGCCGCCCCGGCCGCGGCGCCGTGGGATGATGGGGTCATGAGACTGCTCGTCTGTGGCGGCGCCGGCTTCATCGGCTCGACCTTCGCCCGCCAGCGCCTGCGCGAGCACGGCGATCAGGTGACCGTGCTCGACAAGCTCACCTATGCGGGCCGGGAGGAGAACCTCCACGACCTCGCCCGGGATCCGTCCTTCCGCTTCCTGCGAGGCGCCGTCGAGGATCGCGAGGCGGTCGCCGAGGCGATCGACGCGGCGGCGCCCGAGGCGATCGTGAACTTCGCCGCCGAGACCCACGTGGACCGCTCGATCGCCGAGCCGGACGCGTTCGTCTCCACCCACGCGCTCGGCACCTACGTGCTGCTGGAGGCCGCGCGCGAGCGGGAGCTGCGCTACGTCCAGGTCTCCACCGACGAGGTGTACGGCTCGATCGACGAGGGGACCTTCACCGAGCAGAGCCCACTCGCTCCGTCCTCGCCCTACTCCGCCACCAAGGCCGGCGCGGACCTGCTCGTGCAGAGCTACTTCCACACCTACGGGCTGCCCGCGGTGATCTGCCGCGGCTCCAACAACTACGGTCCCTACCAGTACCCCGAGAAGCTGATCCCGCTGATGATCCTCAACGCCCTGCACGGCGACTCGCTGCCGGTCTACGGCGACGGCATGCAGGTCCGCAACTGGATCCACGCGAGCGACTTCGCCGCCGCCATCGGCCGCGTGCTCGAGCACGGCGACCCGGGCGAGGTCTACAACGCGGGCGGCCCCGACGAGGAGCCCAACATGACCGTCGTGAGGCGGATCATCGAGCTGACCGGCGCCTCGGAGGAGCAGATCGAGCACGTCGCCGACCGGCCCGGCCACGACGCGCGCTACTCGCTCTCATCGGAGAAGGTTCGCGCGCTCGGATGGAGCCCCAGGATGCGCTTCGAGGAGGGCCTCGAGCAGACGGTCGCGTGGTATCGCGAGAACCCGTCGTGGTGGGAACCGATCCGCTCGGGCGAGTATCGCGACTACTACGAGCGCCAGTACGGCCGCGCCCTGCATCCCTAGGACCCGCCTGGAAGACAGATCCGCCTGACCCCGATATTCGAAACAATCGAATCCGGCGTCCAGCGCTCGGTAGTCAGAGACAGCGCTATTACAAACGTTCATCTGATGCCAATGTCTGGCTCGCATGTCACGAGCCTCAACAGCGGGAGCACACGCTGGTGCCGCCACGCCGCTCTATCGTCAGTTGCGCCCCCGACCC